>NZ_JAHUTH010000006.1:0-315011 GCF_025376855.1 Variovorax endophyticus | reverse complement strand
GACATGCATGTCGCCGTCGTCCTTGCCCACGCGCGCGAAGCGCGTGACCTGGCCGCTGATGAAGCGCCGGCCCGCGCCGCCGAGCTCGGTCGCGAGGTCGATCTCGATCGTCATGTCCTTGCCGAGCACGCTCCGGGCGGCGATGCCGGGCGTGTCGGCGACCAGGCGCACGCGCGATTCGAACAGCGTGGAGATCCGCTCCTGTCCCGTCATCGAGCGAAACTTCACGCGCTCGCCCAGCGGACTGTGGGCGATGAAGCTGCGGTTCATTCCTTCTGGTCTCCCCGTGACCTGATGGCCGTCGATCGCTGGAGCGCAAGACGGTGTGGCCCCAGGTGCTGCGATGACCTTATGAAGCTTTCATGGCCGGGATATGACACGCGGCGCGCGGCGGGCGATCCGGTCGCGCGAGGAGTACGAAAGCTCGCAGCGGCCGCGCGCGCTACGGCATCTGGACCGTCGCCAGGTGCGCGCGCACGCCGTGCCTGAAGGTGTAGAGCGCCAGTTGCGGATGCAGCAGGTCGCCCTTCGCATCGAAGGAGATCCTGCCCGTGAGCCCGGCGTAGTCGCGCGTGCGTGCCAGGAAGGGCAGGTAGGTCTCGGGGTTCGCGGAATCGGCGCGGCGCATCGCATCCGCGAGCAGTTTCACCGCGTCGTAGGAATACAGCGAGACCAGCTCCGGGTCCATGTCGAAGCGCTGGCGGTAGGCCTTCCGGAAGTCGCGCAGCCGGCCTTCGCGGTCGTCCTCGATCTCGCCCGAGGCCGCGCAGAACACCTGGTCGTCGCGCGCCGCGCCGCCGCCCAGGCGCAGCAGCTCGTTGTCGCAGATGCCGTCGCCGCCGAGCATGCCGGCACCGAGCCCGAGCTGCTTCATCTGGCGCAGCATCGGGCCGGCCATCGCGTACATGCCGCCGACGAAGATCGCATCGGGTTGCTGTGCCTTGATCGCGGTGAGGATGGCCGAGAAGTCGCTGCTCCTGTCGCTCGCGTGCTCGCGGCCGACGATGGTGCCGCCCGCGCGCACTGCGGCCTTGGCGAACTCCTCGGCGATGCCGTGGCCGTAGGAGCTGCGGTCGTCGACGATCGCGAAGCGCTTCATGCGCAGCCGCTGCACCGCATGGGTGGCGATCGCGTCGCCGATGCTGGCGTCGCCCGCGACGATGCGGAAGGTGGTCTTGAAGCCCTGGTCGGTGTACCTGGGTGCCGTGACCGAAGGCGAGACCTGCGGAATGCCGGCCTCGCTGTAGAGCCGCGAGGCGGGAATGGCCGAGCCCGAGGTCTGGTGGCCGACCACGCCGTGGACCCTGGCGTCCACCAGCTTCTGCGCGGCCGCGGTGCCCTGCTTCGGATCGCCCGCATCGTCCTCGGCCATCAGCTCGAAGCGCGCGCGTCGTCCGCCGATGCGCAACTGCTGCCGGTTGAGTTCGTCCACGGCCAGTTGCCCGCCCTTCTGGTTGGCCTTGCCCGAGACGGCCAGCGCGCCGCTCATGGGCGCGACCAGGCCGATGCGGATGGTCTGTTCCTGCGCGAGCGCGCCGAAGGCGAGACCGGCCAGCGCGCTCGCCAGCACGCGCCTCGCCATGCGCGACGAAGAAGGCTTCATGGGGTCTCCCGCGCCGCGAACCAATGGGCCGCGAACTCGCGCACCACCTGCACCAGCTTCTGTTCGCCCTTGCTGGCCAGCCGCACGAGCGCGACCGGGATCGACAGCTCGAGCTGCGACTCGACCGTGATGCGCCGCAATCGGCCCGCGGCGATCTGCTCGCCGGCGGCCGCGAGCGCGCCGAAGAAGATCGCGTCGGAGCGCGCCGTCGCGGCGATCAGGGGCTCGAGTTCCTCCGACTCCACGGTGGTCGAGTGGCGCACGTCGTCGCTCAGGCCGTAGTGCTCCTTCGTCAGCGTCGCCACCTCGTCCGACACGTCGGTGCTGAGGATCGGGTACTGCAGCAGGTCCTGCATCGTGACCGCCGCGCGCGCGGCCAGCGGATGGCCGACGCGGCAGATGGCACCGCCCGCGAGGCCGCCCATGCGCTCGACCACGAGCTCGTCGGACAGCACCAGCGAGCGCGCGTCGATCAGGACGGCGTCGATCGAGCGGTCGCGCAGGGCACCCATGAGGAAGCGCGCCGTGCCGCGGCGCACCAGCAGCTTCACGCGCGGATGCGCCTCGAGCACGTGGGCGATGAAGTCCGCGCTCATGCAGGCGCCGGGTCCGGCGCCGAAGCCCACGCGCAGCGTGCCCTCGAGCACGGCCTCGTCCCTCACGCCGATCGAGAGGTTGTCGACGTCGACCAGCAGCCGGCGCGCGCGCTCGACCACCAGCGAGCCCGCCGCGGTGGTGGTGCAGCGCCGCCCGAGCCGCTCGATCAGCGGCACGCCGATCTCGGCCTCGAGCGACTGGATGCTCTTGCTCAGCGCCGATTGCGTGAGATGCAGGTTGGCGGCCGCGCGGCTGAAGGAGCCGGTCATCGCCAATTCGATCAGGTGCGCCAGCTTTCTTGTCTCCATGAGGATCCGGAATAGGTAAATCGAAAATCTTTCGTTAGACGCTGGCAGGACCGGGCACTACAGTCCGCCCCCGGGAGTGCGCACCCCCCAAAAAAGCCTGGCGAGCATGCCAGAGATTCACAACTTGAGGAGACTCACAGTGCCCTTCACGCACGCCACGTCGCGCCGCGCATTTCATTCCCTGATCCTGTTCGCCACCATCGGTATTTCCGCTTGCGGCGGTGGCGGATCGGGCACCGCCTTCGCCCCCGTCGTTCCCGCCGCGCCACCGGCGCCTCCGGCCGAGAGCACCACGCTCAACGCGGGCGCGGTGGCATCGCCCGACCAGTTCGGCGCGGCCGCCGCCAAGCAGATCCTCGACGCGGGCGGCAATGCCGTCGATGCCGGCGTCGCCACGGCCTTCGCGCTCGCCGTGACCCTGCCCGAGGCGGGCAACCTCGGCGGCGGCGGCTTCATGACGACCTGGATGAACGGCAAGCCCTACTTCCTCGACTTCCGCGAGAAGGCACCGGGCGCGGCCACGCCCACCATGTACCTCGACAAGAACGGCGACGTGATCCCGGGCCTGAGCCTCGACGGCTCGCTGGCCGCGGGCGTGCCGGGCTCGGTCGCGGGCATGTGGACCGCGCACCAGCGCTTCGGCAAGCTCAGCTGGGCGCAGGTGCTGGCACCGGCCATCGCCTATGCGCGCAACGGCTTCGTCGCGTACTCGACGGCCGAGCTGACCACCGTCAACAGCCGCTCGAACTTCAACAAGTACTTCGGCGGCAAGATGATCAAGGGCCAGCTGTTCAAGCAGTCCGAGCTGGCCGACACGCTGCAGCGCATCAGCGACAACGGCGGCAGCGAGTTCTACACCGGCAAGACGGCCGACCTGCTGGTGGCCGAGATGGGACGCACCGGCGGCCTCATCAGCAAGAACGACCTGAAGAACTACCAGGCGGTGTGGCGCGATCCCGTGGCCATCGACTGGAACGGCCACACGGTCTACACCGCGCCGCCGCCGAGTTCGGGCGGCTTCGGCATCGGGCAACTGCTCAAGATGAAGAAGGACCTCGAGCCGCAGTTCGCCAAGGCGCCGCTCAACTCGGCGCAGTACGTGCACCTCACGGCGGAGATGGAGAAGCGCGTGTTCGCGGACCGCGCGCAGTACCTCGGCGACTCGGACTTCTACCAGGTGCCGATGCTGAAGCTGCTGGCCGACGACTACCTCAAGGGCCGCGCGGCCGAGGTCAACCCCGCCACGCCGACGCCGCTGGCCAAGGTGAAGCCGGGCCTCGGCACCGACCCCGTGCCGCCGGTCAGCACCGGCGAGAAGCCGCAGACCACGCACTTCTCGGTGGTCGACAAGTGGGGCAATGCACTGGCCATCACCTACACGCTCAACGGCGGCTTCGGCAGCGGCATCGTGGTCGAGGGCGCGGGCTTCCTGCTCAACAACGAGATGGACGACTTCTCCGCCAAGCCCGGCGTGCCGAACCAGTTCGGCGTGGTCGGCGGCGATGTCAACTCGATCCAGCCCAACAAGCGCCCGCTGTCGTCGATGAGCCCGACCATCGCGGTGAAGGACGGCAAGCTCGCGCTGGTGCTCGGCACGCCCGGCGGCTCGCGCATCTTCACGGCGGTCTACCAGGTGCTGGTCAACGTGCTCGACTACAAGCTGCCGCTCGACCAGGCGCAGGCGCAACCGCGCTTCCACCACCAGCTCCTGCCCGACAACGTCATCTACTACGAGGCCGAGCGCTTCCCCGCGGCCACGGCCGACAACCTGCGCGCACGCGGCTGGACGATGCAGGACGGACTGGCCGGCGGCCAGAACATCCAGGCGATCCAGGTCGTGGGCAATGCGCCGGTGCCGGTGTCCGACCCGCGCAATCCCGACGGCCTCGCGCTCGTGGTGGCGCCGAAGCCCTGAGGCCCTGACGTGAAAAAGGCGGTGAAGGCGTTGCCGCCTCCACCGCCTTCATCGCCTTGCGGATGGCGAACGCCGGTGTGGCGTCAGACCACCGTGCCGCTGACCTCGCCGAGCCCGATGCGCACCGCGCCCGCGCGCTCGCACCAGCCGCGCATCACCAGCGTGTCGCCGTTCTCGAGGAAGGTGCGCTTCTCGCCGTTGGGCAAGGTCACCGCCTGCTTGCCGCCGAGCGTGAGCTCCATCAGCGAGCCGGCCTGGTCGGGCTTCGGGCCCGAGAGCGTGCCCGAGCCCAGCAGGTCGCCGGGCTGCAGGTTGCAGCCGTTCACCGTGTGGTGGGTCACGAGCTGTGCCGCGGTCCAGTAGGCGGCCTCGGTGGTGTTGCCGAGCGTGAGGCGCACCGGCGCCTCGCCGGCCTCGCGCATCTTCGCGGTCTGCAGCAGCACCTCGAGCGTGATGTCGAGCGCGCCGGCTGCGCGGTTCGACGGCGCATCGAGGTAGGGCAGCGGCTGCGGATCGCCCTCGGGCCGCTCGAACTTCGCGCGGAAGGGCGCGAGCGCCTCCATGGTCACGATCCACGGCGACAGCGTGCTCGCGAAGTTCTTCGCGAGGAAGGGGCCGAGCGGCTGGTACTCCCAGGCCTGCAGGTCGCGCGCCGACCAGTCGTTGAGCAGGGTCACTCCGAACAGGTGCTCCTCGGCCTCGCCGATGGCGATCGGCTCGCCGAGCGCATTGCCGCGGCCGACCAGGAAGCCGAGCTCGAGTTCGTAGTCCAGGCGCTTCGACGGACCGAAGCTGGGCTCGGCGGCATCGGGTGCCTTGGTCTGGCCCTGCGGGCGCTTGAAGACCTGGCCGCTCACGCCGATCGACGAGGCGCGGCCGTGGTAGCCGATCGGCACCCACTTGTAGTTGGGCATCAGCGGCTGGTCGGGACGGAACAGCTTGCCGATGGTGGTCGCGTGGTGGATGCCGGTGTAGAAGTCGGTGTAGTCGCCGATGCGGCAGGGCACGGTCATCTCGGCTCGGGCCTGCGCGACGAGCGCCTTCGACCAGGCGGCCTGCTTGTCGCTGCCTTCGGCGAGGCCGGCCGAGAGCGCGGCGCGCAGCGCCTGGCGCTCCTGGGTGCCGGCGGCCATCAGCGCGTTCATGTCGTCGCTGTCGACCAGGCCCGCGGCGCGCAGGTCGAGCACCTGGTCGCCGATGGCGACGCCGATGCGGAAGGCCTCGGTGCTGCCGGCGGCGCGGAAGCGGCCGAAGGGCAGGTTCTGGATCGGGAAGTCGCTGCCGGCTTCATTGGCCGAGGCGACCCAGCTGCGCAGCTTGGGGTCGTGGGTGGCGTTCAGTGCGGTGGTCATGGATGTGTCTTTCGTTGCGGTGTTCGGTTCACTCGGCCGTCATGCCGGCCTTCTTCGCCACCTCGCCGAGCCGCTGGTACTCGGTCTGCGTGAGCGTGGCCAGTTCCTGCGCGCTCGAGCCGCGCGGCGAGAAGCCGGCCTGCGCCAGCTTGGCTTTCACGTCGGGCTGCGCGAGCGCCTCCACGAAGGCCTCGTTGAGCGCCTTCACGATCGGCGCCGGCAGGTTGGCCGGGCCGTAGACGCCGAACCAGGGCTCGAGCGCATAGCCCTTGAGGCCGGCCTCGGCGATGGTCGGCACCTCGGGCAGCGAGGGCGAGCGCGTGGGACCGGCCACGGCCAGCGCGCGCAGCTTGCCGGCCTGGATGTGCGGCAGCGAGGCCGGAAGGTTGTCGAACATCAGGCCGATGTTGTTGCCCAGCATGTCGGTGATGGCCGGGCCGCTGCCCTTGTAGGCCACGTGCGTCAGCTCGGTACCGGTCATCTGCGCGAACATCACGCCGGCCAGGTTCATCGAGGTGCCCGTGCCCGCGGTGGCGTAGGGCATGCCCGGAGTCTTCTTCGCGGCCGCGATCAGGTCGGCCACCGACTTGATCGGCGAGGCCGCCGGCACTTCGAGCACGATGGTCGAGGTGCCCAGCAGGCTGATGGCCGTGAAGTCCTTGCGCGGGTCGAAGGCCATCGACTTGTAGATGTGCGGGTTCAGCGCATTGGTCGAGATCGCGCCGAAGCCGATGGTGTAGCCGTCGGGCGCGGCCTTGGCCACGGCATCCATGCCGATGTTGCCGCCCGCGCCGCCGCGGTTGTCGATCAGCACCGGCTGGCCCAGCTTCTCCGACACCTTCTGGCCCACGGTGCGCGCCACCAGGTCGGTGGTGCCGCCCGGGGTGTAGGGCACGATGAAGCGGATCGGCTTGGCGGGGAAGTCCGCGGCCTGCGAGAACAGGGGCGCGGCGAGCAGCGCGAGGACCGCGGCGCGGCGCGTCAGTGCGAAGACGGGGTTCATGGCTTGAACTGGTCCTTGAGGCCGGCCCAGCAGTCGGCGTAGTCGGTGTCGAGCGCCTTGCTCTGCAGCGCGAAGTTCGTCGGGATGAAACGGTAGCGGCTCTCGAACATGAAGGCCAGCGTGTTGTCGAGCTTGTGCGGCTTGAGGTCGGCGTGGGTGGCCTTGTCGAAGGCTTCCTCGTCGGGGCCGTGCGGCACCATGCTGTTGTGCAGGCTCGCGCCGCCGGGCTTGAAGCCGCCGGGCTTGGCGTCGTACTCGCCGAGCACCAGGCCCATGAACTCGCTCATCAGGTTGCGGTGGAACCACGGCGGACGGAAGGTGTTCTCCATCACCATCCAGCGCGGCGGGAAGATCACGAAGTCGCAGTTGGCGGTGCCGGGCGTGTCGCTCGGCGAGGTCAGCACGGTGAAGATCGAGGGATCGGGATGGTCGAAGCTGATCGAGCCGATCACCATGAAGTGCGCGGTGTCGTACTTCACGGGCGCGAGGTTGCCGTGCCAGGCGACCACGTTGAAGGGCGTCTGCTTCATCGGCGCGTGCCAGAAGCGGCCGCCGAACTTCTTGACGATCTCGTAGCCGCCTTCTTCCGCTTCGAAGGCGGCCACCGGCGCCTGGAAGTCGCGCGCGTTGGCCAGGCCGTTCGAGCCGATCGGGCCGAGCTCGGGCAGGCGGAAGTGCGCGCCGTAGTTCTCGCAGACGTAGCCGCGCGAGAGGCCGTCGGGCAGCGCCACCTTGAAGGCCATGCCGCGCGGCAGCAGCGCGATCTCGCCGGGCTTCACCTCGAGCACGCCGAGCTCGGTGGTAATGACCAGCCGGCCCTGCTGCGGCACCACCAGCATCTCGCCGTCGGCGTTGACGAAGGCGCGCTTGTCCATCGAGCGGCCCGCCAGGTACATCAGCGAGCCGATGCCGACCTGCGATTCGGCATCGCCGTTGGCCGCGATGGTGTGCATGCCGTCGACGAAGTCATGTTCCCCCGCGCCGTCCAGCGGCTGCGGATGCCAGCGCAGCGGCTCGGGCGGCAGCGCGATCTCGCGGTCGGCGCCGGTGGTCCAGTGCGCCTGCGCATAGGGCTGGTAGCGGCCCGACACCACCGAGGGCTGGCGGCGGTAGAGCCAGGTGCGGCGGTTCTCGTGGCGCGGCGCGGTGAAGGCGGTGCCCGAGAGCAGCTCGGTGTAGAGGTCGAAGGGCCCGCGCTGCGGGTTGTTGCGGCCCTGCGGCAGCGCGCCGGGCACGGCCTCGGACGCGTATTCGTTGCCGAAGCCGCTCTGGTAGCGGCGCTCGGTGGCGGGAGTTGCGGCGGTCATGGTGTCCTCACTGGGTGGTGTTCATTTCGCGGCCGCGAGCGCTTCGCGCAGCACGGGCAGCGAGCCGATGTGGTTGGCCAGCAGCAGCACGAGGCGCGCGTTGTACGCGTGGCTCTCCTCGGTGCTCAGGCCCTGGTGCGCCTCGATCAGCGCTTCGTAGAAATCGTCGGGCGCCTCGAGGTGCGCGTCGGTGATCAGCGTGGGGGTGGATGCGGTCATGGCAATGTCTCGCTGCGTGTGGTCTCAGGCCTTGCCGAGCGCGCGGTCGAAGGCCGCGCGGATCTGCGCGGACGATGGCGTGCGCCAGCGCGCGCTCACATGCTGGTCGGGGCGCAGCAGGTAGACGGTGCCGGGCCGCGCATCGTAGCGCCGCACGGCCAGTTCGCTCGCCGCGTCCGCGGGCACGCGCACCGTGCGCAGCGGCAGCGCCGCGGCCTCGATGGCGCGCAGGCTCTGCGTCACGGCCGCGTCGTCGGCATCGCCGAACACCAGCGCCGTGAAGCCGTGCGTGCGGCCGAGCTCGCGCAGCAGCCAGCCGCTGCCGCCATCGGCGAGCGCCACCGGCGCGTCGGCCGCGGCCGCGCCCGGCACCATCGCGCCCGCGAAGCCGTCGCCTTCCACGTCGGGCGTGTTGAGCGGCGAGCCGCGCAGCACCGAGGGCACCGACAGCCGGCCGCTGTTGACCAGCGTGCGCGCGAAGGCGTGCCGCCGCGTCAGCGCCAGCACGGCGTCGCGGAACAGCCGGCTGACCTCGCTCTTGGGCGTGATGAAGTCGGTGGCGCGCGTGGAGTTGCGGATGTTCTCGTCGGCCGCGTACTCGCGCTCGCCGGCGTAGCTGTCGAGCAGCGCATCGGGCGCCTCGCCGCGCACCACGGCGGCCAGCTTCCAGGCCAGGTTGTCGGCGTCCTGCACGCCCGAGTTGGCGCCGCGCGCGCCGAACGGCGACACGCCGTGCGCCGAGTCGCCCGCGAACAGCACGCGGCCGTGGCGGAAGCTGTCCATGCGCTGGCAGGCGAAGGTGTAGACGCTGGCCCAACCGATCTCGAACTGCACGCCCGCGTGGCCGATGCTGTCGAGCAGCGCGCGCACGCGCGGCACGATGCGCTCGGGCTTGCGCTCCTCCACCGGGTCGGCCTCCCAGCCGAGCTGGAAGTCGATGCGCCACATGCCGTCGGCCTGCTTGTGCAGCAGCACGCTCTGGCCCGGATGGAAGGGCGGGTCGAACCAGAAGCGGCGCTCGGTCGGCAACTGCGCGTCCATCGTGATGTCGGCGATCAGGAAGCGGTCGCGGAACACGCGGCCCTTCGATTCCTGGCCCAGCAGCTGGCGCAGGTTCGAGCGCGAGCCGTCGCAGGCGCTCACGTAGTCGGCGGCCAGCCGGTACTCGCCCTCGGGCGTCTCCACGGTCAGCGTCGCGCCCTCGGCGTCCTGCGCGATGCCGGTGACCTTGTTGTTCCAGCGGATGTCGATCAGCGGCAGCTGCGCCGCGCGCTCGGCCAGGTAGCCCTCGACGTAGTACTGCTGCAGGTTGATGAAGGCCGGGCGCTCGTGGCCGGGCTCGGGCAGCAGGTCGAAGCGGTAGACCTGCTCGTCGTGGAAGTAGACCTTGCCGATGTTCCACGACACGCCCTTGTCGACCATGCGGTCGCCGCAGCCCAGCCGGTCGAAGACCTCGAGCGTGCGCTTGGCGAAGCAGATCGCGCGCGATCCGGTCGACAGGGTGTTGTCGTTGTCGAGCAGCACCACCGGCACCTGGCGCAGCGCGAGGTCGATGGCCAGCGCCAGGCCCACGGGGCCGGCGCCGACCACCACCACCGGGTGGCGCGCGGGCGGGGCCGCGTCCTGGTCGGGGTGGCGGCGGTAGTCGAAGCGCAGGCTCTGGTAGTCGACCTGCGCTGCTTCGGTGGCGAGTGCGTTCACGTCCGTTGTCTCCGTCTCTTCTGTCCTGCCGCTCCCTCGGCGGGGAGGGAGCGCCCGTCTCAGCCTTCGAGCGCCTTCCACATCTCCACGTCGCGCTCGGCGGTCCACACGCGCGGGTCGACATGGCCCGAGGCCTCGTCGTAGGCGCGGCTCACGTCGAAGGGCATGCAGTGGTCGAAGATCACCCACTGGCTGTACTTGGGCTTGAGCTTCTCGTAGGTGTCCTTGTAGACCGCGTTCAGGTCGCGCCCGGCCTTCACGCCTTCCTGCACGCTGGCGTAGACGTCGGCGATGAAGTCGCGCGTGCCCGTCAGGCCCTCGGCCACGGCCTCGGGCGTGGTCAGCGCGGCGCCGCGGCCCGGCACCAGCGCGGCGGGCTTGAGGGCGGCGACGTTGTCCAGCGTCTGCGGCCAGTCCTTGAAATAGGCGTCGCCCGCGTACGGCGTGGCGCCGAACTCGACCAGGTCGCCCGAGAGCAGCGCGCGTTCCTGCGGCAGCCAGACCACGGTGTCGCCCTTGGTGTGGCCGCGGCCGAGCTGCAGCAGCTGCACCTCGAGCTTGCCGAGCCACAGGGTCATCTTGCCGGTGAAGGTCATGGTGGGCCAGGTCAGGCCCGGCGGCACGGTCTCGACGTTCTGGAACAGGCGCGGGAAGCGGCCGATCTCGCTGGCCTTGTCCTGCTCGCCGCGCTCGACGATCAGGTCGCGCGTGTCCTGGCTGGCCAGGATGTGCTCGGCACCGTAGCCGGCCGCGCCCAGCACGCGCACCGCGTGGTAGTGCGTGAGCACCACGTACTTGATCGGCTTGTCGGTCACCTCGCGGATGCGGCGCACCACGTCAGCCGCCATCGCGGGCGTGGCCTGGGTGTCGGCCACCAGCACGCAGTCGTCGCCGATCACGATGCCGGTGTTCGGGTCGCCCTCGGCGGTGTAGGCCCAGGCGTGCTCCGAGATCTGGCTGAAGGTGACCTTCTTCTCTTCCATGTCGGCCTGGCTGGCGAATTTCTTGGCTTGGCTCATCGTGTGTCTCCGGTGGAGTGAGTGGGTGGATCGTGAATTCGTCTAAATCGAACGAATTTGCGGTTAACGAATTTCCGCGAGTGTAAGCCGCGAATCGCTTCATGTCTAATCCCCACTCCATGAACGAAGCACAACCTGACGCCGACCGCGCCCAGCGCGGCATCCAGAGCATCGAGGTCGGCGGCCAGCTGCTGCGCGCGCTGGTGCACCACGGCCGGCCGATGGCGCTCAAGGACCTGGCGCGCGAGGCCGACATGACGCCCGCCAAGGCCCATCCCTACATGGTGAGCTTCGGCCGGCTGGGGCTGATCGAGCAGGACCGCGCGAGCGGCCACTATCTGCTCGGCCCGCTGGCGCTGCAACTGGGCCTGATCAGCCTGCAGCAGGCCGACCCGGTGCACATCGCCACCCCGGCCATCGCCCAGCTCGCGCAGCAGACCGGCCACACCATCGCGCTGGCGGTCTGGGGCGCGCGCGGCGCGACCATCGTGCGCACGGCCGAATCGCCCTCGCCGGTGCACGTCAACATGCGCCACGGCACGGTGTTCTCGCTCACCAACACGGCCTCGGGCCGGGTGTTCGCGGCCTACCTCGACGCCGAGCGCGTGCGCGAACTGCTCGAGGCCGAGCGCCTGCGCCAGAAGCAGCGCAAGGCCGAGCCCGCGCCGCCGGCCGGCATGCCGCCGGTGCAGCCGCTGCCCTCGTGGGCCGATTTCGAGCGCCAGTTGCAGGAGGTGCGCGCGCACGGCATCAGCCGTTCCGACGGCGAGGTGATCGAGGGCGTGAGCGCCATGGCCGCGCCGGTGTTCGACCACACGGGCGCGATCGTGCTCGCGATCACCGCCATCGGCCCGGCCGGCATCTTCGACACGACCTGGGACGGCGCCATCGGCACCGCGCTCAAGGGCTGCGCCGACGCGGTGTCGCAACGGCTGGGGGCGAGCCGCCGATGAACGCGTCGAATGCCGTGGCCGCGGGCCTCCAGGCCCTCTCGCTGTCCGTCTCCCTCGCCTTCGCGGGCGCTGCCGCCGCGGCCGACGAGGGCCCCTGGCCCACCGCCGGCTGGACCGTCGCCACGCCCGCCTCGCAGGGCATGGACCCGGCCGAGCTCGCGCGGCTGGTCGAACTCGGCGCCACCCACCAGCTCGACAGCCTGCTGGTGGTGCGCCACGGCCGCATCGTGGTGGAGGCCTACTACGCGCCGTTCCGCCCCGGCCTGCGCCACGCGGTCAACTCGGTCACCAAGGCCGTGGTGGGCACGCTCGCGGGCATCGCCATCGAGGACGGCCGGCTGCGCCTCGACGACCCGGTGTTCGACGGCGCCACCGATCCCCGGCGCGCCGCGGTCACGGTCGCGCACCTGCTCGACATGACCTCGGGCATCGACTGGACCGAGCCGCTCAACGACCGCGGCAAGCCGGTCTCGCTGATCGAGATGGAGCGCGCGAGCGACTGGGCCGCCTACGTGCGCGGCCGCCCGATGGCGCAGGCGCCCGGCGCCGGCTTCAACTACAACAGCGGCAACTCGCAACTGCTGTCGGCGCTGCTCGCGCGGCGCACCGGCGGCGACCTGCGGGCCTACGCCGCCGAGCGCCTGTTCAAGCCGCTGGGCATCGCCGACCTGCGCTGGCGCCAGGACCCGCAGGGCCTGCCCGTGGGCGGCTTCGGCCTCGCGCTGCAGCCGCGCGACATGGCGAAGATCGGCCAGCTCTACCTGCGCGGCGGCCGCTGGGAAGACCGCCAGCTCGTGCCGGCCGCCTGGGTCGCGAAGAACCTCGCGGCCACGGTCGAGATGAAGGACCTCGGCACGCCGGGCTTCTTCTATGCCAACGGCTGGTGGACCCTGCCCGCGCGCCGCGTCTACATGGCCATGGGCCACAACGGCCAGGGCATCGTGGTGCTGCCCGAGGCCGACGCGGTGGCGGTGTTCACGAGCACGCGCGCGGCACCGGTGCCTCTGCTGATCGAGCGCATCCTGCGGTCGGTCAAGGCCGGCGGCGCCGTCGCCGACGATGCCGCGGCCCAGGCCGCGCTCGAGGCCGCGGTGGCGAAGGCCACGGCCGAGAAGCCCTCCGAGGCCGGCCCGGTGCCCGAGGCGGCGCAGCGCCTCGCGGGCCGCACCTGGCGCTTCGGTGCCAATCCGATCGGGCTGCGCAGCCTGCGGCTCGAGCTCGATCCCGCGAACCCGCGCTACGAGGTCGTGACCGCCGCGCGCCGCCCCGGCGGCGCCGACGAGCGCTTCACCGCGCCGATCGGCCTCGACGGCCTGTTCCGCACCAGCCCCGCGGGCGGCCCGATGCCGGTGGTCGCCACGCGGGGCCGCTGGAGCGATGCGCGCAGCTTCGACGTGGAGGCGCGCATCCTCGGCGAACCGCTGCGCACCCGCTACCTGCTGCGGCTGCGCGAAGATGGCGCCGAGGGCATCGACCTCGTCTTTTCCAACTCCTACGGCTTCCAGGCCGAAATGCGCGGGGAGCCCGCGCCATGACCATGAACGCTTCCTTCGCCAGGCTCTGGCTCTGGATCTTCGGCATCGGCTATGCCGTGCTCGTCGGGCTGCTGCTGCAGACCCTCTTCACGCCCGCGCCCTACGGCGACCTCGCGCGCATCGGGCGCATCTCCGACCACGACTTCGGCTGGCGCATCGACCCGCCGCACGTCGACCCCGCGCTGCTGCGCGGCGTGCCGCTCGAGCAGGCCGACATCCTGGTGATCGGCGACAGCTTCTCGGCCACGCACCGCTGGCAGTCGCAGCTCGCGAAGGCCGGATACGGCGTCGCCACCACCTACTGGCAGGGCATCGACGAGACGCTGTGCGACGACTTCGACGGCTGGCTCGCGGCCGGCGGCTTTCGCGGCAAGCTGGTGATCGTCGAGAGCGTGGAGCGGCTGGTCGATTTCCGGCTCGAGCGCTCGCAGGCCTGCCGCGAAATGAAGAAGCCGCTGGCGGCGAATCCCGAGGTGCCGTCGCCGCCGCTCGACAGCGTGCCGGGCTTCGCGCTCAACTGGGACGGCCAGCTCTACGCGGGTTTCCTCACGCAGCGCTGCACGCGCGCGGCCATCGAGGGCAAGCAGCGCAGCGGCTGCGACCAGCAGACGCGCGCGCACGCGGTGCCCGACGGCTGCGCGCTGTTCAGCAACCGGCGCTGCGAGATGGCGCTGTTCCTGGCCCAGGACGAGGACAGCCGCGAACTCACGGCCGCGCACGCGGCGCAACTGCAGGCCTTCGGCAAGGCGCGCGGCACGGTGCCGATCCTCTGGATGATCGTGCCCGACAAGACCACCACCTATCTCAAGCCCGCGCATTCGCGGGACTTCGTGAAGGCCTTCGGCGAGGCCGGCCTCGGCCCCGACCTGTACGCCTTCGCGCAGCAGCAGAAGACCGCGATGCGCGACTTCTACATGCCCAACGACACCCACATCTCGATGCAGGGGCAGCTGGTGCTGGGCGACCGCATGGTGCAGGCGGTGAAGGAGAAGCTGGCCGCGCCGCGCGGGGGCTGAGGCCGCGAGGCCGTTCAGCCCTTGCGGCCGCCGAACAGCACCAGCACGCCGCCCACCACGATCGCCGCGACGCCGGCCCAGGCCGGGAAGTTCACGGTCTGCTTCTCCTTGACCGACAGCTCGATCGGCCCGAGCTTGGCCTGGTGCGTCTCGCGCGTGAAGCTGAAGCCGCCGAGACCGAGCCCGGCGATGCCGGCGACGATCAGGATGATGCCGACGATGCGGGTGGCGTTCATGGTGGTGTCCTCCGTCCGTGGGCCGATGCGGTGTGCCGCGGCTGGCGGCAGCTTACTACCGCGGCTGCTGCTGTTGCTGCTGGTCCACCCACTGCACGATCTCGGCGATCGCCGCGTCGCTGGCCGCGGCCAGCGCCTTCACGCCGCCCGGTGCGTCGGCGCTCGGCGCGGGCCGGCGCACGGTGATCAGCTTCTGGCCCAGCACGCGGTCGCCGCCGGTGCCGCCGCGCACGAGCGTGACGCGCAGCCGCACCAGGCCCACGCTGGCGGTGGGCGAATCGAAGTAGTGGCTGAACTCGTCGAGCGAGAGACGCAGCGTGTCGGGCACGCGGCCCTCGGCGCGCGCGATGGTCGCGCTCTCCTCGGGGCCGAGCACGGTGCGGCGCTCGGCCAGCGTGTCGCGCAGCCGCTGGCGCAGCAGCTGCGCGGGCGACAGGCTCCAGCGCGACTGGCCGTAGGGCTTGAGTTCGTTGGCGTCGGCATAGCCGAGGCGGTAGAGGATCTGCGTGCCGTCGAGCCGTGGACTGGCCTCGATCTCGGGCAGCGCGATCATGGTCTGCGCCGTCGGTGCGCTGCTCGCCAGCTGCGCCGCCATCGGCCCGGGACCGAAGTCGTAGAGCGTGGCGCGCTGGGGCTTGTCGGGCAGCGCGCCGCAGCCGGCCAGCAGCAGCGCGAGGCCAAGGCCGAGAAGGGGATGCGTGGCGTTCTTCATGGTCGTTGTCCTGCCATCGTGGATGCCGGGGCCTCAGGGCCGGGCGCCGTTGCCCGAGGCGGGCGGCGGCGAGAAGCCCGGCTCGCCCGGTCCGGCCGCCGCGCCGCCGTTGCCGAACAGCAGCGATTGCGGGTTGTCGTTGATGCTGTCGGCCGCGCGGCCGAGCCGGCGCACCGCGTGCGAGGTGTCGTCGGCCACGCGGTTCACGCGCGGCAGCGTGGCCGCGTTGAAGGAATCGACCGCCTGCGCCAGCGCCTTGGTGCCGTCGCCCAGGCGCTGCACCGGTCCGTCGGGTGCGTTGAGCCGGGTCACGGTGCCGTTGAAGTTGTTCGCCACGCGCGAGACGTCGCCCGCGGCCTTCTTCACCGAATCGAGCGTATCGGGCAGCCGCTGCAGCACGGGGGCGACGCCGGTCTTCACGGTGCCGTCGAGGCGCTGCATCAGCTGGTTGGCGCTCGAGGTCGCGGCCGCGATGTTCTCGAGCGCATCGGCCACGCGCTTCTGGTTGTCGTCGTTGAGCAGGCGGTTGGCGCGCTTGGTCACCTCCTCGACCTGGTTGATGATCGCCTCGCCGCGGTCCTGCAGCTGGGCCAGCATCGAGGGCTTGAGCGGGATGCGCGGCGGGTCGCCGTTGTCGGGCTTGAGCGCCACGTTCGATTCGCCCTTGTCGTCCAGCGCGATGAAGGCCAGGCCGGTCACGCCCTGGTAGCTCAGCGTGGCGAAGCTCGAGGTGGTCAGCGGCACGCGTTCGTCCACCGTGATGCGCACGCGCACGTTGCCCTTCACCTTGGGGTCGAAGTCGATCAGCGTGACCTTGCCGACCGCGATGCCGCGGTAGCGCACCATCGCCTGCGGCTGCAGGCCGCTGACCGGGTCGCGCGTGGAGAGCTCGTAGATGTTGCGCACGGTGCTGTCGCGCGTGAACCAGACCACCAGTCCCACGAGCACGGCGAGCAGGCCGAGCACGAAGGCTCCGGCGGCGAGGGCATGGGCCTTGTTTTCCATGGACTACCTTTCGGCGCCGCCGGCCCCGAGCCGCGGCGCATGTGATTCGGGGGCGGGTTTGTCGTGCAGCGCCTCCAGGGCGCGCTGGCCGCGCCCACCGAGAAAGTACTCGTGGATGAAGGGATGCGGGTAGGCGATCACCTCGCGCGCGGTACCGCTCACGATGACCTTCTGGTCGGCCAGCACCGCGATGCGGGTGCTGAGGTCGAACAGCGTGTCGAGGTCGTGCGTGACCATCACCACCGTGAGGCCGAGCTCGCGGTGTAGCCCGCGCAGCAGGTCGCAGAAGCTGTCGGAGGCCTCGGGGTCGAGGCCGGCCGTGGGTTCGTCGAGCAGCAGCAGCGGCGGGTCCATGATCAGCGCGCGCGCCAGCGCCACGCGCTTGATCATGCCGCCCGACAGGTCGGCCGGGCTGCGGTTCGCATGGCGCGGCTCCAGGCCCACCATCTGCAGCTTGACCAGCGCCGCGTTGCGGATCAGCTCGTCGGGCAGCAGCTTGAGCTCGCGCAGCGGAAAGGCAATGTTCTCGAGCACGCTGAAGGCCGAGAACAGCGCGCCGTGCTGGAACAGCATGCCGACGTTGGCCGCGCCCGCCGCGCTGAGTTCGCCGGGCGCCTGGCCCAGCACCTCGACCGTGCCCTTCGAGGGCTTCTCCAGGCCGAGGATCTGGCGCAGCAGCACCGTCTTGCCGGTGCCCGAGCCGCCGACCAGCGACAGCACCTCGCCGCGCGCGATGCGCAGGTCGAGGTCGCGGTGCACCACCTGCTCGCCGTCGGTGTTCCTGAACACGGTCCACAGCCGGCGGATGTCGACCACGGTCTCGGGCGCGGCGGTGGAAGGCGTGGCCTGCGCGTTCATCCGCGGAACCCGATGCCCTTGAACAGCACGGCGAACAGCGCGTCGACCAGGATCACCGCGGTGATCGAGGTCACGACCGACGAGGTGGTGCCGCGCCCCAGGCTCTCGGTGTTGGGCTTGACCTTCATGCCGAAGTAGCAGCCGATCAGCGCGATCAGGATGCCGAACACCGCCGACTTGGCGGTGGCCAGCCAGAGGTTGGCGATCGGCACCGCGCGCGGCAGCGCCGAGAGGAAATAGGCCGGCGAGATGTCGAGCGCCGCGTCGGCCGCGAGCATGCCGCCCAGCAGCGCCGCCATCGAGGTCCACAGGCTGATCAGCGGCATCGCGATGGCGAGCGCCAGCACGCGCGGCATCACCAGCCGGAAGCCGTGCGGGATGCCCATCACGCGCATCGCGTCGAGCTCCTCGGTCACGCGCATCACACCGATCTGCGCCGTGATCGCCGAGCCCGAGCGGCCCGCGATCAGCACCGCCGCGAGCACCGGGCCGAGCTCGCGCACCAGCGACAGGCCGAGGATGTTGACCACGAAGGTCTCGGCGCCGTACTGGCGCAGCTGCTGCGAGATCAGGTAGGCCAGCACCACGCCGATCAGCAGCCCGACCAGCGCCGTGATGTGCAGCGCCGTCGCGCCGAACTGGTAGAGGTGGCCCGAGAAGTCGCGCCAGGGCCCGCGGTGCGGCGCCGCCAGCAGCTTGCCGACGTCGATCGTGAGCTGGCCGATCAGCCCGACGAAGTCGCGCACCACGCCCATCGCGCGCGGGCCGTTGTGCGAGAAGTCGCGCAGCCGCTCGGTCAGCGTCCTGGCCGGTTCCTCGGGCGTGCCGACCGTGTATTGCGCCACCTGGTCGAGCACCGCCTTGTGCCGCGGCGCCAGCTCGAGCGTGGCCGGCCAGTCGTGGCGCCAGCGCTCCCACAGCAACTGCGCGCCGATGTGGTCGAGCTGCGCGATCGGGCGCAGGTCCCAGGCCGCATCGTCCTGCCTGGGCAGCGCGTCCAGGCTCTTCGCGAGCGCCTGCCAGTCGGCGGCCGAGGACATCGCCAGCGTGGTCCAGCGGCCGCTCGCCACGATCCAGCGCCGGCCGTCCTGTTCGCGCGACTCGATGCGGGGGCTCGCGCCGACGTCGGCTGCAGCGGGGCTGTCGGCAGGCGTCGTGGTGGAGGGCATGGTCCGGGGGGCGGGTGGGAAGAGGAGGAAGGAGGAGCGAAACGAACCAAAGGTTTCAAAATGCAGCGCGCATCCTAACCGTAGGCCCCGGGGCGCCATGTGCGACCGAACCCTGGATTACGTAGGGAAGCACGCCGTTTTTCCTGAGGCCTTTCTTAACTTTTCGTGAAACCTTTTGGAGGCTCAGCTCCAGGCGCGCGTCAGCGCGTCCCAGGCACTCGCGATCACCGGCTCGTTGCGCCGCGCCGCCAGCGACACGAAGCGCAGCGCGCAGTCGAGCTGCACCCGGTCGGCCAGCACCAGCCCGTGGGCCTGGCTCTCGCGGATCGCGATCGAGTCGCGCAAGAGGCTCAGGCCCACGCCCGACTTCAGCAGGTCGAGCATCGAGGCCTCCTGGTCGACCAGCGCCACGCGGCGCGGCGCCAGGCCCAGCGGTCCGAACACGCGCTCGAGCAGCCGGTGGTGCGCCGATTCGGGCGGCGTCGCGAGCCAGGGCAGCGCCGCCAGCGCCTTCCAGTCGCGCCCCGTCACCTGAGGTCCCCAGCCGGCCGGCGCGACCACGCGGTAGGTGAAGCGCGTGAGGGTGCGCGCGGCCAGCGCGGCATCGCCGCCGTCCGCATCGCCGTCCGCATCGAGATGGAAGCCCACGTCGAGCTCGCCGCGCAGCACCTGCGCCAGCACCGTGCCGCTCATGCCGTGGCGCAGCTCGGTCTCGATCTGCGGCGCCGACTCGACCAGCTCGCGCAGGAACATGCCCAGGCGCGTGAATTCGGGGTCGAGGATGGTGCCGATGCGCAGCGCGCCGCGCACCGTCGACTGCAGGTTGCGCGCCGCCTGCTGCAGGTCGCCCACCGCGGCCAGCACGCGCTCGGCCTGCGGCAGCAGCGCCGCGCCGTCGGCCGTGAGCGCCAGCCCGTGCGGCGTGCGCGTAAACAGTTGCAGGCCGGTGTCCTCCGCCAGGCGCTTGAGTTGCAGGCTCACGGCGGGCTGCGTGAGGTGCAGCCTGGCGGCGGCGCGCGAGACGCTGCCTTCGCGCGCGGCCAGCACGAAGGCGCGCAGGATCTGGAGGTCCATCGGGGCGGCGGCAGTCATATAAGGTGGGTTTATACGCTGGGCGAACCGAATTCATTGGCTTTCCCCTCGTGGATTGGGCCCAATGACGGCCATGGAGCAGTCGTCGCATCCATCAGTCCGTGAAATATCTTTCGCCGTCACCGGGGCGGGTCGATGCCGCTTTCGCTGAAACCTTTCTTTCGTAGAGTCGCCGTGATCCCCAGGAGGGGTGGACGGAGCGCAGGCCTTGCGCATCCGCGGGCACAAGACTTCACGAAGAACGGAGGAACCATGGCTGCGACTTCTCGCGAGGCATCCCGTCGAACCCCTTGGCCGATGGCCGTGCTGGCCGCGTTGCTGGCGGCCTGCGCGGCGGCGCCGCTGCATGCGGCCGGCGTGCTGTCGGTGAGCCCGCAGGGCGAGGCGCGCGACGTGCGGCAGGTGGCGGTGCGCTTCGACGCCGACATGGTGCCGCTGGGTCAGGACGACGGCGCCGAACCCGCGAGCGTGCAGTGCACGCCGCGGACGCCGGCGGGCAGCGCCCGCTGGATCGGGCCGCGCGCCTGGGCCTTCGAGTTCGCGCGGGACGTGCGCGGCGGCACGCGTTGCCGCGTGGTGTTCAAGCCGGGGTTGAAGACCTTGGCTGGCGAGGCGGTGAGCACGCCGTCGATGGCCGGCTTCGTCGCCGGGCCCTACGGCTTCTTCAGCAGCGAGCCGGCCGAGGGATCGGAGATCGCGCCCGATCAGGTCGTCCTGCTGCGCCACCATGACCCGCAGCCGGCCGAAGCTGCGCCAACGCTGGCGGCCGGCTTCGCCTGCGAGGTGCACGACGGCGACCGGGTGCGGCGCCAACCCGCGGTGGCCGTGACCGGGGCGGCGCTCGAGGCTGCGCTCGAGACCGCGCGCCGCGAGCGCGGATCGCGCAATTTCGCACTCGGCCTGCGCTGCGCGCAGCCGGTGCCGGAGGGCGCCGTGCTGCGGTTCGTCCAGGACGGCGAGCCGCGGTCCTTCAGCTATCGCGTGCGTCCGCCCTTCACCGCCCGCGTCGGCTGCACCGTCCTCGAACATCCCAGGGGCCGCGAGGCCTGCGACCCGCGCCTGTCGCTGAACATCGTGTTCTCGGCGCCGCTGTCGCTGGAGGCCGCGCGGCAGGTTCGGCTCGTGGACCCGGCGGGCCGGGACATGCCGCTGACCCCGATGCCCGCCTGGCGCCAGCCGCAGGAGACGACGCAGCTGACGGCGACGCCCTCCGCGGCGGGCTTCGGCGAGGACAGCCGCTACAGCCTGCGCATGCCGGCCGAACTGCGCGACACGCTGGGCCGGCCGCTCGCCAACGCCGGCGAGTTCCCGCGAAGCGTCGCCTTCGTGCAGCTGCCGCCCTATCTGGGCGCCGTCCATGCGCAGTCGGTCATGCCGTGGCAGCCGGGTGGCGGCGGCGCGGTCGCGGCCTTCGCGGTGCGTCGCGCTGAAAAGTCCTTGCCGGTGCGCCAGTGGCGCTTCGGCGGCGAGATGGGCGAGGGCATCGAGGCCTATGCGATCGAGTTGCTGCAGGCCCGCAGGTCGAACGCCTGGCCTGCCACGCCGCTGGACGACAAGGCCGGCGCGCCGCGCACCTCGACCATTCCCACGCAGGGCGGCGCGATGGAGTTCGTCGGCGTGCCGCTGACAGCGCCCGGCCTGCACGTGGTGCGCGCCGACAGCGCGGCCTTCTCCGACTACATGGGCAACCGCAAGCCCTTGCCGGGCGAGCGGCCGGACCCCGGGCCGTTCCAGCGCTACACGGTGGTGCAGGCCACCAACCTCAATCCCGATGCGCGCTTCAGCGACATCGGCGCCTCGTCGGTCTGGGTGACCGCGCTCGACACCGCGCTGCCGGTGGCGGCCGCGGAGGTGGCGATCTATTCCTGCAAGCGCGAACTGCTCTGGCGCGGCAGGACCGACGCGCAGGGCCTGGCCCAGCCCGGCGAGGCGCTGCGGGGCCGGCTCGCCTGCAGCGACGCCGGCTATGCCAACGGCGCCTGGGTGGTGGTGCGCGCCGGCAACGACATGGCCGTGATGCAGGTGCCGGCGAACTGGTACGGATATCAGGCCACGGGCGGCGCCGCGCGCAACCTGCGCGCCCACACGGTGCTCGACCGCACGCTCTTCAAGGCCGGCGAGACCGTCGGCATGCAGCACGTGGTGCGGTTGCTGGAAAGCCGCGGCTTCGCCCTGCCGCCGCGCGGCGCGGTGGAGATCGAGATCCGCCATGGCGCGGGCGAGAAGGTCTTCGCCACCGGCGCGATGCTCGGCGCCGACGGCAGCGCCACGAGCGCATGGACGATCCCGCGCGATGCCCGGCTCGGCGACTACACGGTGAGCCTGTCGCAGGCCGGCAGCCGGCTCGGCGGCACGCAGTTCCAGGTCGAGGAGTTCCGCACGCCGGTGTTCGACGCGGCCCTGCAGGCGAAGGCCTTCTGGGAGCGCGACACGCAGGTGGCGCAGCTCGATGCGCGGCTGGCCTACTTCGCGGGCGGTGTCGCGGCGGGATTGCCCGTCGAGGTCAAGCAGAGTTGGCTCGCGCAGGTGCGCGCGCCGCGCGAAGGCTATTCCTTCTACGCCGCGGAGACCGCCCAGGACCGCGCGATGCCGCCGGCCATCCCGGCCGAACAGGCGCGGCTCGATCGCGACGGCAAGGCGCGCATCCGTCTCGTGGCGCCGCCGCTCGAGCGCCCGATGCTGCTGCAGACGGAGTTGAAGTTCCAGGACCCGAACGGAGAGACGCAGACCGTCGGCAGTGCCGCCATGCTGTGGCCCGACCGCATGAAGCTCGGCCTGCGCGTGCGCGCGAAGGAGCGCGACCGGCCGCAGGCGATCGAAGGCATCGCGCTCGACGACAGGGACCGGCCGGTGGCGGACGAACCCGTCACGGTGCGCGTCAGGCCCGTGCGGCGGGACTGGAACGGCGGCCAGTACAGCATCGTCGATCTGGGCCCCGAGACGCAGGTGTGCAGCGCGCGCACCGACGCCCAGGGCCAATGGCCTTGCGAATGGCGATTGCCCGACGATGCGCAGGGGGCACAGGTCGCCGAACACTGGCTGTTCGAGGCCAGCGCCGATTCGCTCAGGCACAGCCGAGCGATCGTGCGCACCGCGATGCTCGAGAACCGCTGGTCGCTCGGCTGGCGCGAGGCGCTGGCGCGCGACGCGCTGCAGGTCGACAACGGCCCGGACTTCGGCCCCGGCGACACGGCCATCGTCGTCGCGCGCCCCGAGCGCCTGCCGGCTCATCTGCTGCTGACCGTCGAGCGCGAGGGCGTGCTGAGCGCGAGCGTGCATGCGCTCTCGGCGCTGCAGCAGCGCATCGCGTTGCCGCTCGCCGCGCAGCACGCGCCCAACGTGGCCCTGTCCGCGCGCTACGTGTATCCGCTGCAGGGCGCGGGCAAGGACGAGCCGCGGTCGAGCGCGCAGCGCGCCGACCTGCGGGTGCGGCCCGATGCGTGGACGCTCTCGGTCGGCGTGCGGCCCGCGGCCACGGATGCGCGGCCGCGCGCGCAGGTGCCGGTCGAGGTCGCGGTGCGCGATGCCGCCGGCCGGGCCGTGGCCGATGCGCGCGTCACGCTGGTGGCGGTCGACCAGGCACTGCTCGCGCTCAAGCCCAACGGGACCTGGGCGCTCGCGAAGGCGATGTTCGCCCAGCGCGGCAATTCGGTGCGCGGCGGCGCGCTCGATGCCGGGCTGCTGCGCGGCGTGGACCTCGGATGGCAGCCCACGCATCGGCCTTACGACGAGGCCGCGCGCAGCATGCCCGGCGTGGTGCCGGCTCCCGCGGCGATGATGGCGGCCGGCAGGGCGCCGGGGCTCGACGGCGGCGACGCGCCCCCGACACGCTCCGATTTCTCCTCGCTCGTCCTCTGGCGCACCGACCTGCGCACCGACGCCCAGGGCATCGCCCGCGCCACCGTGCCGCTCAACGACGCGCTGACCCAGTTCCGCATCGTCGCCATCGCGAGCGCGGGCGAAGCGCAGTTCGGCGAGGGCGAGGCCACGCTCGTCAGCACCCAGCCGCTGCAGATCTTCAGCGGCCTGCCCGAGCTGCTGCGTGCGGACGATGCGATCGTGCAGAAGCTCAGCCTGCGCAACACCGGCAAGGCAGCGCTCGCCGTGGTGCTCAAGGCCGAGGCCGCGGTCGAGCCCGGCGACGAATGGTCGGGCGCGCGCGAGATCGTGCCCGCCGAGGCACTGGCCGCGCGCGGCCTGAAGATCGAGCGCCGGCTGCAGCTCGCGCCCGGCCAGACGCAGGAGGTGCTGTGGCCCGTGGCCGTGCCGGGCGGCGCGGGCGCGCTGCGCTGGCGCATCGGTGCGCAGGGCCGGGGGGCCGGCGTCGACGAGCGCGATGCGCTGGAGATCGTGCAACGCGTGGTGCCCGCGCTGAGCGCCACGGTGCGCCAGTCGATGCTGCTGCCGGTGGCCGACGCGGGTGCCGTGCCCGTGGCGCAGCCGCGCGATGCGGTGCCGCTGGTCGGCGGCGTGCGCGTCGCGCTGCAGTCCAGCCTGGTCGATGCCGCGCTCGCCGAATCGATGCGCTGGATGGCGCAGTACCCGTACATGTGCCTCGAGCAGCAGAGCTCGCGCTTCGTCTCGCTCGACGACCGCGCGAGCTGGGACCGGTTGATGGCGCAGTTGCCGAAGTACATCGACGACAAGGGCCTGGCGCGCTACTTTCCCGAGCCCACGCTGCCGGGCAGCGAGATGCTCACGGTGCAGTTGCTCGACATCGCGCAGGCCAAGGGCTGGCCGGTGCCCGAGGCGCAGCGCCGCCGCATGCTCGATGCGCTCGAGTCGCTGCTCGAAGGCCGCCTCGAGGCGCAGGACTGGGCGCCGCGCAACTACCTCGAATCGCAGCAGCTCGCCGCGCAGGCCACGCTGGTCGAGCAGGGGCGCCGGAACATCGTGCTGCGGCCCCAGTCCGTCGCTGCGCTCTCGGCGCAGTCGCTGGTCGACTGGTCGCGCACGCTGCTGGCCATGCCCGCGGACGCCGTGCGCGATGCCGCGCTGGCCGAGGCCGGCGCGCAGCTGCGCGGCCGCTTCGACGTGCAGGGCACGCGCATGCGCTGGCGCGACGAGCCGGCGCTGCACTGGTGGTGGTTCATGTGGAGCGGCGACAGCACGGCCGCGCGCATGGCGCTGCTGGCGCAGCAATGGGCGCGCACCGATGCGGCCTGGAAGGCCGATGCGCCGCTGATCGTGCAGGGCCTGGTCGGCCGCCAGAGCGCGGGCCGCTGGAGCACCACCACCGGCAATGCCTGGAGCACCGTGGCGCTGCGCAACTTCCAGCAGCAGTTCGAGGCCGGACCGGTCGACGGCGTCACGCGCGCGGCGCTGGGCCGCGCGACGCGCGAGGCCGCCTGGACCGATGCGAAGGCGCCCGACATGCTGCTGCCCTGGCCCGCGCAGGGCGCGCAAGGCACGCTGCAATTGCGCCACGAAGGCGGCGGCAAGCCCTGGGCCGTCGTCAGCGCGCTGGCCGCGACGCGCAATGCGCAGCCGCTCGCGCACGGCCTCTCGGTGCGCCGCAGCGTCACGCCGGTGGAGCAGAAGCGCAAGGGCCGGTGGTCGGTGGGCGACGTCTACCGCGTGCGGCTCGATCTCGAATCCACGGCCGCGCAGACCTGGGTGGTGGTGCGCGACGCCGTGCCCTCGGGTGCCAGCCAGCTCGGCCGCGGCCTGGGCCGCGAGAGCAGCCTGGCGCGGCAGGGCGAGACGCAAGGCGGCTGGGCCTGGCCCAGCCACGTCGAGCGCGCCACCGACAGCTGGCGCGCCTATTTCCGCTACGTGCCGCGCGGCCAATGGCGCGTGGAGTACACCGTGCGCCTGAACAACGCGGGCGAATTCAGGCTGCCGCCCGTGCGCGCCGAGGCGATGTACGCGCCCGAGGTCTTCGGCGAGGGCGTGCCCGAAACCATGACCGTCCAACCCTGAGAGCACACGCCAGAAAAGAGAAAGCAAAGATGAGAGACAACGACACCACCTTCGACTACATCGTCGTCGGCGCCGGCACCGCCGGCGCGCTGCTCGCGAACCGGCTCAGCGCCGACAAGGACAAGCGCGTGCTGCTGGTCGAGGCCGGCCGCAAGGACGACTACCACTGGATCCACATCCCGGTGGGCTACCTCTACTGCATCGGCAACCCGCGCACCGACTGGCTCTACAGCACCGAGCCCGATACCGGCCTCAACGGCCGCGTGCTGCGCTATCCGCGCGGCAAGACGTTGGGCGGCTGCTCGAGCATCAACGGCATGATCTACATGCGCGGCCAGTCGCGCGACTACGAGCAGTGGGCCGCGCTCACCGGCGACGAGGAATGGCGCTGGCAGAACGTGCTGCCGGCCTTCAAGAAGCACGAGGACTTCTACCTCGGCGCCGACGAGATGCACGGCGCGGGCGGCGAATGGCGGGTCGAGAAGCAGCGGCTGCGCTGGGACATCCTCGATGCCTTCGCGGCCGCCGCGGTCGAGGCCGGCGTGCCGCACACCACCGACTTCAACCGCGGCAGCAACGAGGGCGTGGGCTACTTCCAGGTCAACCAGAAGAACGGCTGGCGCTGGAACACGGCCAAGGCCTTCCTGCGGCCCACCTGCTACGGCCGGCCCAACTTCGAGCTCTGGACCGGCGCGCAGGTCTCGCAGCTGGTGATCGAGCGGCAGGCCGACGGCACGCAGCGCTGCACCGGCGCGCGGATCTGGAACGGCCAGGAGATGGTGACGGCGCATGCCGCGCGCGAGGTGATCCTGAGCGCGGGCAGCATCGGCTCGCCGCAGATCCTGCAGCTCTCGGGCATCGGCCCGGCCGAGCTGCTGCGCCAGCACGGCATCGAGGTGGCGGTCGACGCGCCCGGCGTCGGCGCCAACCTGCAGGACCACCTGCAGATCCGCGCGGTCTACAAGATCGACGGCGCGCCCACGCTCAACGTGCTGGCCTCCTCGCTGTTCGGCAAGGCGCGCATCGGCCTGGAGTACGTGATGAGCCGCAGCGGCCCGATGAGCATGGCGCCCTCGCAGCTCGGCGCCTTCACGCGCAGCTCGCCGGATCGCGAGTGGCCCAACATCCAGTACCACGTGCAGCCGCTGTCGCTCGATGCCTTCGGCGAGCCGCTGCACGCCTTCCCGGCCTTCACCGCGAGCGTGTGCAACCTCAACCCCACGAGCCGCGGCACGGTGCGCATCCGCTCGAAGCGCTTCGAGGACGCACCCGCGATCGCGCCCAACTACCTGAGCACCGACGAGGACCGCAAGGTGGCGGCCGACTCGCTGCGCGTGACGCGCCGCATCGCCGCGCAGCCCGCGCTCGCCAAGTACAAGCCGCAGGAATGGAAGCCCGGCGTGCAGTACCAGAGCGACGAGGACCTCGCGCGCCTGGCCGGCGACATCGCGACCACCATCTTCCATCCGGTGGGCACCACCAGGATGGGCGCCGACAACGATCCGATGGCGGTGCTCGATGCGCGGCTGCGCGTGCGCGGCGTGCAGGGCCTGCGCGTGGTCGATGCGGGCGCGATGCCGACCATCACGAGCGGCAACACCAACAGTCCCACCTTGATGATGGCCGAGAAGGCCGCGGGCTGGATCCGCGCCGAGGCGCGCTGAACCGGCCTCAGCGCCGCGGCGCCGGGCCGCGCCGCGGCGGCGCGCCCTCGGCGGCCGCGCGGCGCCTCGCCTGCGGGGCCTGGGCCGCCAGCCGCACCTTCGCGCCTTCGAGCATCAGGTCCACACCGATCTCGAACAGCGCATCGGGCCCGGCCGCGCGGTAGGTCGAGAAAGCCTCCGCCAGCAACGGCCGCGAGGCCGCGGCGGCATCGAGCGTCTGCTGCTGCATCGCCGCGTCGGCCGGCGTCGCCTGCTGCTCGAGCACGCAGCCCACGGTGTAGCGGCCCAGCGCGATCAGCAGGGTCATCGCCTGCGCGGGCGGCACGCCCAGGCGCACCACGGCCGCGAGCTGGGCCTCGACCATGTCGAGGTCGCCCGGGTCGGGCTCGGAGCCCGCATGCAGGCGCGCGCCGTCGCGCCGCGCCAGCAGCGCGCGCCGGAAGCTGCGCGCGTTCTCGCGCAGGAAACCCTCCCAGGTCTCGTCGGGCAGCGGCAGCTTGCGGTGATGGCTGCGGCGCAGGATCTCGCCGTTCATCGCGTCGAGCAGCGCGCGCTTGTTCTTGAAGTGCCAGTAGAGGGCGGGCTGCTGCACGCCCAGCCTCTCGGCCAGCAGCCGGGTGCTGAGCTTGTCCATGCCGACCTCGTCGAGCAGCGAGAGTGCCGCCTCGAGGATCGCTTCGCGGTCCAGTTTCATTCAGATGTGCTTGCCGGGTGTCGATCCGGGAGGGTACTTCACAGCCCAAAATTTATCGCTGATAATTCCGTATCAACGATAAATTCCAACATGTCCTCCACTTCCATTCCATTCGCCGGAGGCCGCCATGCGCAGGCGGTGATCCTGGCGATCGTCACGCTCGATGCCATCGGCATCAGCCTGGTCATGCCGATCGTGCCGAGCCTGCTGCGCGAGGTCGGCCACGGCGGCGAGCTCGGCTGGCACTTCGGCGCCTTCCTCTCGCTCTACGCGCTGATGCAGTTCCTCTGCGCGCCCGTGCTCGGCGCGCTCAGCGACCGCTTCGGCCGCCGGCCGGTGCTGCTGGTCTCGGTGCTGGGCGCGGCGATCGACGCGCTGTTCATGGCCTTCGCACCCTCGCTGTGGCTGCTGTTCGTGGGTCGCGCGATCGCCGGCATGACCGGCGCGAGCATGGCCGTGGCCTCGGCCGCCATCGCCGACCTCACGCCCGAGCACCAGCGTGCGCGCTGGTTCGGCCGCATGGGCGCCTGCTTCGGGCTGGGCTTCATCGCCGGGCCGGCGCTCGGCGGCGTGCTCGGCGACCACGGCGTGCGCCTGCCCTTCCTCGCGGCGGCCGCGCTCAACGGCCTGACCTTCCTGGTCGGCCTGCTGGTGCTGCGCGAATCGCGGCCGCCGGCGCTCGCCGCGCAGCCCTTCGACCGCGGCGTGCTGCATCCGCTCGCGCCGCTGCGCTGGGCCACGAGCTTTCCGGCGCTGCTGCCGCTGCTCGGCGTGTTCCTGCTGCTGGTGCTGGTGGGCGAGGTCGCGGGCACCACCTGGGTGCTCTACGGCCAGGACCGCTATGCCTGGAACGGCACCATGGTCGGCTTCTCGCTCGCGGTCTTCGGCCTGCTCCATGCGCTGGTGCAGGGCTTCGCGGCCGGCCCGCTGGTCGAGCGCTGGGGCGAGCGCGCGGCGATCGCCGTCGGCACCATCGCCGACGGCACCGGCTATGCGCTGATCGCCTTCGCCTCCCAGGGCTGGATGGCCATCGCGCTGCTGCCGCTGCTGTGCATGGGCGGCGTCTGCGCGCCCGCGCTGCAGGCCACGCTGTCGGCGCGCGTGGGCGAGGCGCAGCAGGGTCGGCTGCAGGGCGTGCTCGCGAGCATCACCAGCCTGGCCGCGGTGTTCGGGCCGCTCTTGATCAGCCCGCTGTACTTCGCGTTCCGCGCGCGCTTTCCGGGCATCGTGTGGCTCGCGGGTGCCTCGCTCTACCTGCTGTGCCTGCCGGTGCTGCTGCGCCGCACGCGCTGAGCCGCTTCACCGAAAAGCGCGAGTCACTTCTCGATCGTCTTGTTCCAGCGCGCGTTCCAGGCCGGCCGGTTGGCGTTGATGCTCTCCCAGTCGATGGTGATGGCGCTCTTCATCCACTGGTTGATCTCGGCCACCTGCGTCGCGCCCTCGCCCACGGCCGGGGCCTTGGGGTTGGTCGGGATCTGCGCGCCGTACTGCAGCACGTTGGCCTGCGCCAGCGGGCTCAGCAGGAACTCGGCGAGCTTCTGCGACAGCTCGGGCTCGCTGTTGTTGGCGATCACGCACTGGCCCACCATCAGCACCACCGCGCCCTCCTTGGGCGGCGCGTATTCCACCGGGATGCCCTTGACCTTGAGCGCGGCCACGGCCGTCGGCGTGAGCGGGAAGATCGCGGCCTCGCCGGTCTGCACCATCTCCGAGAGCTTGGCCGAGCTCGGGATGTACTCGAGCACGTTGGGGCCGATGGTGGTGGGCCAGGCCTTGAAGCCGGGTTCCACGTTCCTGTCGTTGCCGCCCTGGATGCGGTTGAACATCAGGAAGCCGTGCAGCCCGAAGGACGAGGACGACATCGACTGGAACACCACCTTGCCCTTGAACTTCGGATCGGCCAGGTCCATCCACGAGGTGGGCGCGGCCCAGCCCTTCTCCTTGAACATCTTCGCGTTGTAGGCCAGGCCGGTCATGCCCAGGCTCACGCCGCTGGCCATGTCGTCCTTGAAGCGCGCGGCCGGGTAGATCTCGGCCAGCGAGGGATTGGGCTTCTGCTTCTGGCACAGGCCCATGCCGATGGCGCGCACCATGATGCCGTCGTCGAGGAACATCACGTGCATCTGCGGCCGGTCCTTGTTGGCCTGCGCCTTGGCGAGGATGTCGGAGGAGGTGCCGGGAACCACCACCACCTTCGCGCCGTAGAGCTTCTCGAAGGCCGGGAAGACGTACTGCGTGTACGCCTTCTCCATCGTGCCGCCGTTCATGCCGATGTAGAGCGTCTTCGTCTGCGCGTGAGCCGCGCCGCCGAAGCCCGCGAGGGCGGCCGCCGCGGTGGCGGCGAAGGTGAGGAAAAAGGAAGTGCGTTCGCGTCGTGCCATGGTGGGACTCTCCGTTCGGTGTCGAGGGTGGATCTGCGGTTGCGGTGGGTTGCTCTGGTCGTGTTCAGTGCGAGGCCGATGCGGCGGCTTCGGCGGGCCGCTCGGCCCGCGTGTCGGGAAGGAAGCGCTCGATCGCGAAGGCCTCGATCGGCGTGGTGCTGCGGCCGTCGCGCGCGAGCTCGGCCAGCACCTCCCCTGCGGCCGGGCCGATCTGGAAGCCCGCGCCCGCGAAGCCGAAGCCGTGGAACAGGCCGGGCGTGGTGCGGCTCGGCCCCAGCACCGGCTGCCGGTCGGGCAGGTAGCCCTCGGTGCCGCTCCAGGTGCGGATGAAGTGCGCATGCGCGAGCCGCGGCAAGAGCTCGATCGCCTGCGTCGACAGCGTGGCGATCGCGTCGCGCTCGGAACGCGCGCGCTCGGCATCGAGCCCGATGCCGGCACCGCCGCCGAGCACGAGGTTGCCGCGCGCGACCTGGCGGCAGTAGATGCCGCCGCCCTCGACGCCGAGGCTCCAGTCCATGAAGAAGGGCAGGGGCTCGGTCACGGCCATCGCGGGATGGCCCGACTGCAGCGGCACGGCCTCGCCGAAGTGGGTGGCGATCGGGCCCGACCAGGCGCCCGCGCAGTTCAGCAGCACTGGTGCCCGCACCTCGAGCGTGCCCTCGGCATGCGTGGCGCGCAGCCGGAACAGCGTGCCGTCGTGCGCCACCTCATCGACGTGGTGGCGCTCGAGCACCTGCGCACCCGCATGGCGTGCCGCGAGCGCGAAGGCCGGCGACACCAGCCGCGGATTGGCCTGCCCGTCCTCGATGCACAGCGAGCCGCCGAGCGCGCGCGCGCCGAGCCAGGGGCAGCGCTCGCGCAGCCGCGTGCCCGTCACCAGCTCGAGCCCGAGGTCGAAGCCGGCGTCGCGCACGCTCGCACGGTAGCGTTCGAGCGCGGCCATGTCGTCCTCGCTGCGGCCGATCTTGAAATGGCCCGAGCGCTGGTACTCGCCCTCGGTGCCGATCAGTTCGCCGAGACGGCCCCAGATGCGGTGCGCGCGCTGCGCCAGCGGCAGCTGGCTCAAGGGCCGGCCCTGGCGTCGCACGCCCCCGTAGTTGACGCCGCTGGAGCGCGAGCCGCAGAGGTCGCGCTCGAGCAGCACCACGCCCAGGCCCATGCGCCGCAGCGCGAGCGCGGCCGACGAACCCACGATGCCGCCGCCGACGATCGCCACGTCAGTGCGCAGGGTGCGGGTGGTGCTCATGTGCGCGCTCCCTCGGCGGGAGCCTGCGTGACGAGCCGGATCGGTATCGGCTTGACCGGCGCCTGACCGCGCAGCCTGCCCACCTGCGCGAGCGGCTGGCCGGTTGCATGCGCGAGGATCTCGGCCGCGGCCACGCCGCACATGCGGCCCTGGCAGCGGCCCATGCCCACGCGCGACAGCGCCTTGAGGCGGTTGAGTTCGTCGGCGCCGTTGACCGCGACGGTCTGGCGCAGCGTGCCGGCCGTGACGTTCTCGCAGCGGCAGACGACGAGCTCGTCGGGTGCGTTGGCGGCCCAGTCCCGCGGCAGCGGAAATGCGCGTTCGAGTCCGCGGCGAAAGCCCGTCAGCTGGTCGAGCTTGCGCTCGAGCAGCGCGGCGCGCGCACCATCGACGGCCACGCCCTGGTCCGCGAGCAGCGCGAGCGCCGCGCGCTCGCCGGCCCACTCGGCCGCGTCGGCGCCCATGATGCCGGCGCCATCGCCCGCGAGGTACACGCCCGCCACGCTCGAGCGGCCCGCCGCGTCGCGCACGGGAAGGTGCGCGCGGTGCATCGGCGCGAATTCGAAGCGGCAGCCGAGCAGGTCGGCCAGCTGGGTCTCGGACCGCAGCGCATAGCCGAAGCCGACGGCATCGCAGTCGATGCGGCGTTCCTCGCGGCCGTCGTGCCAGGCGACGCCGGTGACGCGGCTCGAGGCATCGTCGCCGAGCACGCGCAGCGGCCGCACGCCGCCATGCAGCGGCACGCCATGCGCGCGCAGCCAGGCGACGAAATAGACGCCCTTCGCGAACACCGCGGGCTGCCGCAGCATCGCGGGCGTGGCCGCGAGCTGGTCCGCGAGGCGCGCGGTGTCGAGCACGGCCGCGACCCGCGCGCCGGCCTTCGCATACTGGTAGGCCACCAGATAGAGCAGCGGCCCCGTGCCCATGAACACCACGCGCTGCCCGATGGCGCAGCCCTGGAACTTGAGCGCCACCTGCGCGCCGCCGAGCGTGTAGACGCCGGGCAGGGTCCAGCCCGGCAGCGGCAGCACGCGGTCGGTGGCGCCGGTGGCCACGATCAGCGGGCCATGCAGCAGGCGCGCGGTGCTGCGCGTCGGGCCGTGCAGCACGTCGAGCACGCCGCCCTGCGCGTTCCACACCAGGCTGTCGGGCCGGTACTCGATGCGATCGCGCAGGCCGTCGAAGGCCGCATGCACCGCGTTCGCGCGCGCGGCCTCGAAGCCGTAGAGCGTGGCCGCCGCGCGTTCGACGAAGTTGGCGGGCGGGCGGCGGTAGATCTGCCCGCCGGCGCGCGAAGCCTCGTCGATCACGACCGGGCGCAGGCCATGCGCGACCAGCGCCTGCGCAGCGCGCACGCCGGCCGGTCCGGCGCCGACGATCACGGGAGGAAGTGCCGTCGTCGTCATGCCTCGCCCCGGCCGGTGAGCAGCGCCATGCCCGGCGCGATGAAGGTGGAGCAGGCGCGCAGCCGCTCGCCCTCGGCGGTCGCGATCCAGCAGTCCTGGCAGGCGCCCATCATGCAGAAGCCCGCGCGTGGCGCGTCGCTGAATTCGTTGCGGCGCAGCTGGGCGGCCTGCGTGAGCACGGCGGTCAGCACCGTGTCGCCGGCCAGCGCCGAGGCGGGCGCGCCGTCGAGCGTGAAGGACACCGTGGCGCGGCCGGTCTCGGCCACGCGATGCAGCAATGCATGGGTCGCCATCTACTTGCGCCCCACCAGCACGCGGTCCAGGCCATAGAGCCGGTCGAGCACCACCATCGCGACGGCCGTCACCGCCACCATCAGTGCCGACACCGCGGCCATCAGCGGGTCGATCGACTCGGTGGCGTACATGTACATGCGCACCGGCAGCGTCACCGTGCTCGGCGAGGTGACGAAGATCGACATCGTCACTTCGTCGAAGCTGTTGATGAAGGCCAGCATCCAGCCGCCGGTGACGCCCGGCAGGATCATCGGCAGCGTGATGCGGCGGAACACCGTGGCCTGGCTCGCGCCCAGCGAGAGCGCGGCCTGCTCGGCGCTGCGGTCGAAGCCCACCAGTGCCGCCACCACCAGCCGCAGCGTGTAGGGCGTGACGATCAGCGCATGCGCCATCACCAGCCAGCCGAAGCTGCCGGTGCCGCCCACCAGCGCGAACAGCCGCAGCAGCGCGACGCCGAGCACCAGGTGCGGAATGATCAGCGGCGACAGGAACAGGCCGTTGAGGAAGTCGCGGCCCGGGAAGTCGTAGCGCGTGATCGCCATGCCGGCCGGCACCGCGAGCAGCGTCGCGATGGTGGCCGCGCTCAGCGCGAGCCACAGGCTGTTCCAGAACGACTGCATGAAGTCCGGATGCGCGAACACCGCCTCGAACCAGCGCAGCGAGAAGTGCGTGGTCGGAATGGTCAGCGTGTTCTCGGGCGTGAACGCGACGATGCAGACCACCAGCAGCGGGGCCAGCATGAAGGCGATGACGAGCGCGTTGAACGCGAGGGCGATGGGGCCGTTCCTGCTCATGCGATCACCCCAGCGCTTTCTTGTAGCGGCCTTCGACCAGGCGGTTGTAGCTGAGCATCACCACGAGGTTGGCCACCAGCAGCGTGAGCGCCACGGCCGCGCCCAGCGGCCAGTTGAGCTCGCTCAGGTACTCGTCGTAGACCACGGTCGCGACCATCTTGAGGCGGCGTCCACCGAGCAGGCCGGGGATCGCGAACGAGCTCGCCGCGAGGCCGAACACGATCAGGCTGCCCGAGAGGATGCCGGGCATCACCTGCGGCAGCACGATGCGGCGCAGCGTGGTGAAGGGCGTGGCATTGAGCGAGAGGGCCGCGTTCTCCACGCCGGGATCGAGCTTCTGCAGCGAGGTCCAGACCGGGATCACCATGAACGGCAGCATCACGTGCACCAGCGCGATCACCACGGCCGCGCTGGTGTAGAGGATCTTCACCGGGCCGATGCCCACCAGTTGCAGCAGCGCGTTGACCGCGCCCTCGGGGCCCAGCAGCATGCTCCAGCCGAAGGCGCGCACCACCACCGACACCAAAAGCGGCGCCAGCACCACGAGCAGCAGCACCGAGCGCCAGGGGTTGCGCATGCGGCTCAGCACATAGGCCTCGGGCGCGCCGATCAGCACGCAGATCAGCGTGACCAGCGCCGAAATCCAGAAGGTGCGCCAGAAGATGCCGTGGTAGTAGTCGTCGCCGAACACCTGCGCGTAGTGCGCGAGCGTGAACTCGCCGGCGCGCGGGCCGCTGGCCGGGTCGTAGACGTTGAAGGACAGCACGGCCGTGAGCAGCAGCGGCACCACGAGCAGCGCGATGAACAGCGCCAGCGCGGGGCCCGAGAGCCACCAGGGCGTGGCCTTGCGAGCGATGCCGCTCATGCCGCCACCGCCTCGTCGTCGCGCAACAGCCGCGTGCAGTGCGCGGGCCAGTCGATGCCGGCCGCGTCGCCCTCGGCCAGCGCGGCGCGGCCGTCGTTGGGGCTCAGCACCATGAGTTCGCCGGCCGGCGTGGCGAGCCGGTAGAGCCACTGGCTGCCGAGGAAGAAGCGCTCCCGCACCGTGCCGTCGAGCCGGCCGCTGCCCGCGGGCACCAGCTGCAGCTTCTCGGGGCGCACGCTCATGAGCACGGCGGCGCCGCTGTCGTAGCCACCTTCGTCCACCTCGACCGCGAGCGGCCCGACCGCCACGTTGCAGCTGCCCGTGCCGCAGGCCGTGACCCGGCCCGGCAGCAGGTTGGCCTTGCCCACGAAGGTGGAGATGAAGCGCGTGCCCGGATGCTCGTAGACGCGGTGCGGATGGTCGATCTGCGTCGCGCGGCCGCCTTCCATCACCACCACGCGGTCGCTGATCGACATCGCCTCGCTCTGGTCGTGCGTGACCATCACCGTGGTGGTGCCGACCTTGCGCTGGATCTGGCGCAGCTCGAACTGCATCTCCTCGCGCAGCTTGGCGTCGAGATTCGACAGCGGCTCGTCGAGCAAGAGCACCGGCGGCTCGATCACCAGCGCGCGCGCCAGCGCCACGCGCTGCCGCTGGCCGCCCGAGAGCTCGCGCGGATAGCGCGCGGCATGGGCCTCGAGGTGCACCAGCGCCAGCGCCTGCTGCACGCGCTCGCGGCGCTCGGCCTTGGGCATCTTGCGCATCTCGAGGCCGAAGCTCACGTTGTCGGCCACCGTCATGTGCGGAAACAGCGCATAGGTCTGGAACACGATGCCCAGGCCGCGCGTGTTGGCCTTGGCATGCGTGATGTCCTGGCCCGCGAGCTCGATGCGGCCGCTGGTCACGGCCTCGAAGCCCGCGATCATCTGCAGCGTGGTGGTCTTGCCGCAGCCCGAGGGGCCGAGCAGCGAGACGAACTCGCCCTTCTCGACGGTGAGGTTCATGGCCGTCACCGCGCGGGTGGCGCCATAGGACTTGGACACGTCGCTGAGCCGCAGGAATGACATGGAAACGCCTTTCGTCGGGGGTCGGAATCCACGGCCGGCGCGCGGGCGCCGGGACCATGGATCCGTGAGTGCTTTCGGTTCACTCTATTGCAACGATCGCGCCAGATCGCCACGGGTATTCCACTAATCAGAATATTTATTCAATTTATTCCGTTCAATGGAATATGATGGCTCGAGCAAGATCGACATATTCCAAGGAAACGGGACATGGAAACCACAACCGCGGCCAGCGGCGGCGTGCCGCGCATCTTTTCGGTGATCCGGGCGCTCGGCGTGGTGCAGGCCGAGGGCGGCCGCGTCACCCAGATCGCGCGCGCCGTCGGCCTCACGCAGGCCACCACGCACCGCCTGCTGCAGTCGCTGATGGCCGAGGGCGTGGTCGAGCAGGACGAGCGCAGCAAGCTGTACCGGCTGAGCATCGAGTTCTTCGCGCTCGCGGCCAACGCCGGCAATCCCGGTGACCTGCGCACCCTGTGCCGGCCCGCGCTGCTGCGCCTGTGCGCGAGCCTGGGCGACAGCATCTTCCTGCTGGTGCGCAGCGGCTTCGACGCCGTGTGCCTCGACCGCAGCGAGGGCCCGTTCCCGATCCGCTCGTTCACCGGCGACATCGGCGGGCGCATCGCGCTCGGCGTGGGGCAGGGCGCGCTCGCGATCCTGGCCTTCCTGCCCGAGGGCGAGCGCGAGGAGGTGATCCGCTTCAACCTCTCGCGCGTGCGCGAGTACGGCGTCTACGACGAGGTCTACCTGCGCACCGAGATCGAGCGCGTGCGCCAGAGCGGCTTCGCGGGCCGCAACACCGGCCTGCTCGAGGGCATGGCCGGCGTGGCCGTGCCCATCCTCGACCGCGAGGGCCGCGCCGTGGCCGCGCTGAGCGTGGGCACCATCGCCGACCGCCTCAACGCCGACCGGCTGCCGACCGTGGTCGACCTGCTGCAGCGCGAGGCGGTGGCGATCGGGCCGAGGATCAATCCCTTCGATGCCTCGCTGCGCCGGCCGGCGCAGAGCCTGGCGGGGTCGCCGGCGGGGCAGAGGATTCCGATGCCGGAGGCGGCGGGGCCGGGGTGAGGTCGGGCAGCGTCCGCCTCAACGGCCGGGACGCTTCTGCAGGGCTGCGCGCCCTAGCACTTCAGCGCGGTCTTCGAAGGGCCGCGCTTCGACGCGTTGCCCTGCGCAGTGGATGGCGTGCGGGACGACTCGGCCAGCTTCCGTTCGAGCTGCGCCACGCGCTGCGCATACTGGTGTTCGGCCATTGCATCGCCATACGCGCGGCCATCGCGCAGCATCTGGCGCGCCTGCGCGAGATCGGCACGCAGGAACTGCAGGTCAAGCGGAGCGGGCATCGGTATCTCCTTGAAGCGTGGCCAGAGCCGTGCGGGCGAGTTCGTCGTCGGAATCCAGGGGCAATTGCAGCATGCCCTTCCACAGCGCGTCCGCGCGACGGTGCGAGAACAGACCGTACCAGTATCGCGTCTGCGTCACCAGCCACTCCGGCGCCGTCGAGAGGTTGACGATGTTCACGTCGCAGCGGAAATCCTGCTTGCACCGGGCCTGATCGAAGAGGTCCGGACGCTGGCGCAGCAGGTTGCGTGTTTGTTCCTGGCTCAGGCCCGGCGGTGGATAGGCGAAGGTGACCACGTCGATGTCGCGCGGCGGGCGCTTCTCCAGCGCTTCCACGTCCTCGACGAAGCTGCCATCGAGCCACTGGAAACCGTGCGCGAACCCCAGGCCTCGCAATTCGCTGCGGTATCGCAGCAGTCCATCGAGGATGGCGCAACGCTCGGCGCCAGAGGCAAAGCGCCGGACCAGTTCACCGCATGTCACCGGGTACGGGGAACTGTGTGCACTGGCCATTCGCTCGCCCTCGAAGGGCGGCAGGACATGGAAACGAGTGAAGGCGGGAATCACGGGGCCGCCAGCTTAGCGGCCGAGGCATTCACGAAGAATAAGAAACGTGGCCCGGCGCCGGGCCGCCCCACTTCCTTCGCCAAACGCATCAGGTCCTTCCATATTTTCACTAGCCAAGGTCTGCCGGTTCGCAGATATTGGCGCGGTTCGCCGACCCCTTCGCTTCCCTCTTCCCTTTCTTTCGCGCCTCCCGCGCAGCGCCCATGTCCGAATCCCAAACCTCCCTGCCCTCCGAAGTCGAACAACTGCTCCAGCGCCTGGGCGTGCCGCGCGAGTCCCACGTCGGCGGCGAGCTGACGGTGCGCTCGCCGCTCACGGGCGAGGTGATCGCGCAGGTCGCGCAGACCACGCCGGCCGCGGCCACCGAGACCATCGCGCGCGCGCATGCGGCCTTCAAGGCCTGGCGCGCGGTGCCGGCGCCGCGGCGCGGCGAACTGGTGCGGCTGCTCGGCGAGGAACTGCGCGCGGCCAAGCGCGACCTCGGCCGGCTGGTCACGCTCGAGGCCGGCAAGGTCCCGTCCGAGGGCGCGGGCGAGGTGCAGGAAATGATCGACATCTGCGACTTCGCGGTCGGGCTCTCGCGCCAGCTCTACGGTCTCACGCTGGCCACCGAGCGCGCCGAGCACCGGATGATGGAAACCTGGCATCCACTGGGCGTGTGCGGCGTGATCTCGGCCTTCAACTTCCCGGTCGCGGTGTGGTCGTGGAACGCGGCGCTGGCGCTGGTGTGCGGCGACCCGGTGGTGTGGAAGCCGTCGGAGAAGACGCCGCTGACCGCGCTCGCGGTGCATGCGATCGCCGCGCGCGCCATCGAGCGCTTCGGCGCCGACGCACCCGAGGGCCTGCTCGGCCTGCTGCTGGGCCAGCGCGACATCGGCGAGCTGCTGGTCGACGACCACCGCGTGGCGGTGCTGTCGGCCACCGGCTCCACCGCGATGGGCCGCCAGGTCGGTCCCAAGCTCGCGGCCCGTTTCGCGCGCGCCATCCTCGAACTCGGCGGCAACAACGCGGCCATCGTCACGCCTTCGGCCGACCTCGACCTCACCCTGCGCGCGATCGCCTTCGCGGCCATGGGCACGGCGGGCCAGCGCTGCACCACGCTGCGCCGGCTGTTCGTGCACGAGAGCGTGTACGACAAGCTGGTGCCGCGCCTCGTCAAGGTGTATGGCGGCGTGAAGGTCGGCGATCCGCGCGAGGCCGGCACGCTGGTCGGTCCGCTGATCGACCGCGCGGCCTTCGAGGGCATGCAGAAGGCGCTCGATGAGAGCCGCGATGCAGGCGCGATCGTGCATGGCGGCGGCCGCGTCGAGGGCATCGGCGGTGCCGAGGCCTACTACGCGCGCCCGGCGCTGGTCGAACTGAAGGCGCATGCCGGCGCGGTGCTGCGCGAGACCTTCGCGCCGATCCTCTACGTGCTGCGCTATGCCTCGCTCGACGAGGCGATCGAGCAGCACAACGCGGTGGGCGCGGGCCTGTCGTCGTCGATCTTCACGCTCGACATGCGCGAGGCCGAGCGCTTCCTCTCGTGCGCCGGTTCCGACTGCGGCATCGCCAACGTCAACATCGGCCCGAGCGGCGCCGAGATCGGCGGTGCCTTCGGCGGCGAGAAGGAAACCGGCGGCGGCCGCGAGGCCGGCTCCGACAGCTGGAAGGCCTACATGCGCCGCGCGACGAACACCATCAACTACTCGACGGCACTGCCCCTGGCGCAAGGCGTGACCTTCGACATCGGCGACTGATTTTCTGACGGCATACCGGCCGCGGCGGCGCATGAGCGTCGCCGCGGAGCGGATGCCTGCGCGCTTGCCTGACCATCCACCACAACGACGAGGAGACGACGACATGAACTTCATTCCATCCCTGCACCCGCTCAAGGCCGCGGCCGCCACGCTGCTGCTGGCCCTGGCCGCCACGGCCGGCGCGCAGCAACCGGCGCCCGCGGGCACGCTCGAGAAGATCGCCGCCAGCGGCAAGGCGGTGCTGGGCGTGCGCGAGGCCTCGCCGCCCATGGCCTACATGCTGGGCGCGGGCGAGAAGTACGTGGGTTACCACGTGGAGCTGTGCGAGCGCGTGCTCAAAGACATCGTGCCGGCCGCGAAGCTCGAGTACATGGCGGTCACGGCGCAGAACACCATCCCGCTGGTGCAGAACGGCACGCTCGACATCGGCTGCGGCCCCACCACCAACAACCTCGCGCGCCAGCAGCAGGTGGCCTTCGCGCTCACCACCTACGTGAGCGAGGTGCGCATGGCCACGCGCGTCGACTCGGGCATCACCACGCTCGACCAGCTCGCGGGCCGCACCGTGTCGGCCTCCACCGGTACGACGGCGGTGCAGCTGCTGCGCAAGCGCGAGCGCAGCAACAACGTGAGCATCAACACCATGCTCGGCAAGGACCACCTCGAGAGCTTCCTGCTGATGGAGTCCGGCCGTGCCGATGCCTTCGTGCTCGACGACAACCTGCTGGCCGGGATCATCGCGAACTCGAAGAACCCGACGGCCTACCGCATCGTCGGCGAGCCGCTGGGCTCGGAGCCGATCGCGCTGCTGTTCCGCAAGGACGACCCGGCCTTCAAGGCCGCGGTCGACGGCGCGCTGCGCCGCCTCATGAAGAGCGGCGAGCTCGAGCGCCTCTACACCAAGTGGTTCGTGGCGCCGATCCCGCCGAAAAACACCAGCCTGAACCTGCCGATGAGCGCGATGCTCAAGCAGCTGGTGCTCGAGCCCAACGACAAGCCGCTGGAGAGCTACGCCAAGTGAGTCCCGCTGCCGCCGTCTCTTCTTCCTCGGACTTCGTGCCGGCGCAGCGCGTGCGCGCGCTCGGCGTGTCGGAGATCCTGCGCATCACCGACCATGCCAATGCGCTCAAACGCGCGGGCCGCCCGGTGATCGTGCTGGGCGCGGGCGAGCCCGACTTCGACACGCCCGACAACGTGCGCGAGGCCGCGGTGCGCGCCATCGGGCGCGGCGACACGCGCTACACGGTGCTCGACGGCAGCCCGGCGATGAAGGCGGCGGTGCAGCTCAAGTTCAGGCGCGACAACGCGCTGGACTTCGGCCTCGACGAGATCAGCGTGAGCGCGGGCGCCAAGCAGGTGATCTTCAACGCGCTGATGGCGAGCCTGGATCCGGGCGACGAGGTGATCCTGCCCGCGCCCTACTGGACCTCGTACGCCGACATCGTGCGCATCTGCGGCGGCGTGCCGGTCGGCGTGCCCTGCGGCGACGCGCAGGGCTTCCGGCTCGAGGCCGCGCAGCTCGAGGCGGCGATCACGCCGCGCACGCGCTGGTTGTTCCTGAACTCGCCCTCGAACCCGAGCGGCGCGGCCTACGGCGCCGATCAATTGAAGCCGCTGTGCGAGGTGCTGCTGCGGCATCCGCGTGTGTGGGTGCTGGCCGACGACATCTACGAGCACATCCTCTACGACGGCTTGGCCTTCGCCACGCCGGCGGCGGTGGAGCCGCGGTTGCGCGAGCGCACCTTGACGATCAACGGCGTGTCGAAGGCCTATGCGATGACCGGCTGGCGCGTGGGCTACGGCGCCGGGCCGCGCGCGCTGATCGCGGCGATGGCCGTGGTGCAGAGCCAGACCACCTCGTGCCCCTCGTCGGTGAGCCAGGCCGCGGCGATCGAGGCGCTGACCGGGCCGCAGCAGATCGTGGCCGAGCGGCGCGACGACTTCCAGCGCCGGCGCGACTTCGTGGTGGCCGCGCTGAACCGCATCGACGGCCTGCACTGCCCGCGGCCCGAGGGCGCGTTCTATACCTTCGCGCGCTGCCAGGGCCTGCTGGGCCGGCGCACGCGCCATGGCGCGCTGCTGGCCAGCGACGCGGACTTCTGCCGCTACCTGCTCGAGGACTTCGAGGTGGCGGTGGTGCCGGGCAGCGTGTTCGGGCTCGCGCCCTATTTCCGCATCTCGTACGCGACCTCGATGGCGCAGCTCGAGGAGGCCTGCGCGCGCATCGCGGCGGCCTGCGCGGCGCTCGAATGAATCCGTCCTTCCTTCTTCTTCTCCCTCGCATCGGAGCCCTCTCGTGACCCCCACCTCCCGCACCGGCGGCCAGCTCCTGGTCGACCAGCTCGTCCTGCACGGCGTCGAGCAGCTGTTCTGCGTTCCCGGCGAAAGCTTCCTCGCGGTGCTCGATGCGCTGCATGACGCCTCGATCGCCGTCACCGTCTGCCGCCAGGAAGGCGGCGCCACCATGATGGCCGAGGCCCAGGGCAAGCTCACCGGCCGGCCCGGCGTCTGCTTCGTCACGCGCGGACCGGGCGCGACCAATGCCTCGGCCGGCGTGCACATCGCGCACCAGGACTCGACGCCGCTGCTGCTGTTCGTGGGCCAGGTGGCGCGCGAGGCACTGGGGCGCGAGGCCTTCCAGGAGCTCGACTACGGTGCGGTGTTCGGCACCATGGCCAAGTGGGTGGTGCAGATCGACGACCCCGCGCGCGTGCCCGAGCTGGTGTCGCGCGCCTTCCACGTGGCGACCTCGGGCCGGCCCGGTCCGGTGGTGATCGCGCTGCCCGAGGACATGCTGACCGAGGCCGCCGCGGTGGCCGACGCGCTGCCCTATGCCGTGACCGAGACCCATCCGGGCGCGGCGCAGATCGCCGAGCTCCAGCAGCGCCTCGCGCAGGCCGAGCGGCCGGTGGTGGTGCTCGGCGGCAGCCGCTGGTCGGCCGAGGCCGCGCGGCAGTTCGCGCAGTTCGCCGAGGCCCACTCGCTGCCCGTGTACTGCTCGTTCCGGCGCCAGATGCTGCTGTCGGCCGAGCATCCCTGCTACGCGGGCGACCTGGGGCTGGGCGCCAATCCGCGCATGCTGCAGCGCCTCCGCGAGGCCGACCTGGTGCTGCTGGTCGGCGGCCGGCTGTCGGAGGTGCCGTCGCAGGGCTACGAGCTGCTGGCCATTCCGCAGCCCGCGCAGGCGCTGGTGCACGTGCATGCCGATGCCGACGAACTCGGCAAGCTCTACCGGCCCGCGCTGGGCATCCATGCCACGCCGCGTGCCTTCGCCGAGGCGGTGGCCGGGCTGAAGCCGGCGCGGGCGCCGGCCTGGAAGTCGCGCACTGCCGAGGCGCGCGAGGAGTTCCTGCGCTGGAGCGATCCGGCGCCGATCCGCGTGCCGGGTCCGCTGCAGATGGGCGAGGTGATGCAGCACCTGCGCGAGGTGCTGCCGCACGACACCATCTTCTGCAACGGCGCGGGCAACTTCGCGACCTGGGTGCACCGCTTCTGGCCGTTCCGCGCCTTCGCGAGCCAGCTCGCGCCCACCAGCGGCTCGATGGGCTACGGCCTGCCGGCCGGCGTCGGCGCGAAGCGGCTCTGGCCGCAGCGCGAGGTGGTGGTGTTCGCGGGCGACGGCGACTTCCTGATGCACGGCCAGGAGTTCGCGACCGCGGTGCAGTACGGGCTGCCGATCCTCGTGGTGCTGCTCGACAACGCCATGTACGGCACCATCCGCATGCACCAGGAGCGCCACTACCCGGGCCGCGTCAGCGCCACGCAGCTGAAGAACCCCGACTTCCGCGGCTATGCCGAGGTGTTCGGCGGCCACGGCGAGCGCGTGACGAGCACCGCCGAGTTCGGCCCCGCGCTGGCGCGCGCGCGGGCCAGCGGCAAGCCCGCGATCCTGCACTGCGTGCTCGATCCGGAGGCGATCACGCCGTCGACCACGCTGCAGGCGATCCGCGACACGGCGCTCGCGAAGACGGTCTAACGCAGGCCGCCGATGTACTTTGGCGGCGGCTGCCGCCCGCTGCCATCGGGCAGCCGCGCCGCGGCCTCGAGCCGCGCGGCGCGCGCCAGCGGCTCCATCGCCTGCTCGAGCCGCAGCGCGATGGCCGCGAGCTCGTCGTCGTGGGTCTCGGCCGCATGCGCGCGCGCGAAGCGCACCATCTCGGTGGCGTACTCGGCATTGACGGCCATCCACTCGGTGTCGGTCACGCGGCCGTGCTTGCGGCGCAGGGCCACGTGCAGGCGCGCCGCGAGCGCGATGCGCTCGCTCTCGGACATGACGTGGCCATCCATCGCGGTTCAGCCTCCGATGTGTTCGCGGTGCTGGGCCAGGTCGAGCCCCTGCACCTCGCTGTCGGGATCGACGCGCAGCCCCACCAGCACGCGCACCAGGAACAGCACGATCGCGGTGCCGGCCGCGCTGTAGACCGCCACGCCGCCGACCGCGATCGCCTGCGTCAGCACGTTGCCGCTGGCGCCAGAGATGGCCTTGTCGGCGAACACGCCCGTGAGCAGCGCGCCCACGATGCCGCCGATGCCGTGCACGCCGAACACGTCGAGCGAATCGTCCGCGCCCAGCAGGCGCTTGAGGCCGGTGGCGCCCCAGTAGCAGGCCAGGCCGGCGATGGCGCCGATGGCCAGCGCCGAGGGCGGCGTGACGAAGCCCGCGGCCGGCGTGATCGCCACCAGCCCCGCGACCAGGCCCGAGCACAGGCCCAGCAGCGAGGGGCTGCGGCGCACCGTCCACTCGGCGATCATCCAGCTCGCCGCGCCCGCGGCGGCCGCCACGTGCGTGACCAGCATCGCGAGGCCCGCGCGCCCGTCGGCCGCCACCGCCGAGCCCGCATTGAAGCCGAACCAGCCCACCCACAGCAGGCTGGCGCCGGCCATGGTGAAGGCCAGGTTGTAGGGCTCGAAGGGCTCGCGGCCGTAGCCGCGGCGCGGGCCCAGCGCATAGGCGCAGACCAGTCCCGCCACGCCCGCATTGACGTGCACCACCGAGCCGCCCGCGAAGTCGAGCGCGCCCATCTGCGTGAGCCAGCCGCCGGGCTCCCAGACCCAGTGCGCGATCGGTGCGTAGACCAGCACGCTCCACAGCAGCGCGAACCACAGCACCGCCGAGAAGCGCATGCGCTCGACGAAGGCGCCGAGCACCAGCGCGGTGGTGATGATCGCGAAGCTCAGCTGGAACATCGCGTAGACCGTTTCGGGCACGTTGGGCGCCACGTGGCTCACGGCCAGCGTGCCGGCGTCCTTCAGGTAGTCGAAGCCCGCGAACCAGAAGCGCCCGGTGCCGCCGAGCCAGGGCCAGCCGGGCGTGAAGGCCAGCGAGTAGCCGAGCGCGAACCAGGTCAGCGACACCACCGCGGCGATGGCGACCACGCAGGCCATGGTGGCGAGCACGTTCTTGCGCCGCACCATGCCGGCATAGAAGAGCGCGATGCCCGGCAGCGTCATCAGCAGCACCAGCACCGTGGAGGTCATCATCCACGCGGTGTCCGCGGCGCTGATGGAGGCTTGCGGTACCAGGGCCATGGGGGCGGTCTCTTCTTGGAGTGGTGGTCCCGGGCTCTGTGCACAAGTCGTGCCACATCGTTAACTGCGTGAAACACTTTGGTTTGCTACGCCGTGCGCGAAAGTAAGGCAAAGCGGGTAATTCCCAATGCACTGCGGCGGTGCACCCCCTAAAGTCCAGCCACTCGCGAACGGGCCCTGCTCGTGCTGCCGAGGGCCGAGGAGACAAATTCCCGATCGACAAGAACAATCATCCAAAAGGCTACATCCGAGAGCCGGGTTGAAAAATTCAGAAGCGCCGCTGGTCGGCGCTTTTTTTTGCCTGTCGCTTTCGCATCGGCGCCCCGATTTCTTGCCTTGAAAAGCAGCCGGAGAGTCGGCTGCGTCGCCATTGGTTGCTACTCTTTTGATAGTGATTCCAGTGCGACAATCGCAGCCATGGAAATGTGGCTGATGACCGCGGCCTCGCTGCTCGCGGGGTTCGTGGATGCGATCGTGGGCGGTGGTGGACTGATCCTGGTGCCGGCGCTGTTCGCCGCCTTCCCCGGGGCACCGCCGGCCACGTTGCTGGGCACCAACAAGAGCGCGTCGATCTGGGGCACGGCCGCTTCGGCGGCGCAGTTCAGCCAGCGTGTGCAGATGCGCTGGGGCGCGCTGTGGCCGGCCGCGCTGGCCGGTTTCTGCGGCGCGCTGGCCGGCGCCTGGGGCGTCACCCAGTTCCCGGGCGACTTCCTGCGCCGCGCGCTGCCGGCCATCCTGCTGGCGGTGCTGCTCTACACGCTCGCGCGCAAGGACATGGGGCGTCACCACGCGCCGCGCTTCACCGGCCGCGCCGAGACGCTCGCGGCCTGCAGCATCGGCCTGGGCATCGGCGTCTACGACGGCTTCTTCGGCCCCGGCACGGGCAGCTTCCTGGTGTTCCTGTTCGTGCGCTGGATGGGCTACGACTTCCTCAACGCCTCGGCCTCGGCCAAGGTCATCAACGTGCTCACCAACGGCGCGGCGCTGCTGCTGCTCGCGCTCAAGGGCCATGTCTGGTGGCATTACGGGCTGGCGATGGCGGTCGCCAACGTGGCCGGCAGCCTGATCGGCACGCGCGTGGCGCTCAGGCACGGCGCGGGCTTCGTGCGGATCGTGTTCATGGTCGTGGTGAGCGCGCTGATCCTCAAGACCGCGTACGACGCCTTCCTCAAATAGAAAAGGCCCCGGGGCGAACACCGGGGCCTTTGCTCAGTCGAACGGCGCGGTGGCGCTCAATCCTCGACGAAGGCTTCCTCGCGCTTCGATTTCACGGCCGGCAGCAGCACGATGCCCAGCAGCAGCGCCGCGGCCACCAGCAGGCCCGCCGACAGCGGCCGCGTGACGAACACGCTCCAGGCGCCGCGCGACAGCAGCAGCGCGCGCCGCAGGTTCTCTTCCATCATCGGGCCGAGGATGAAGCCCAAAAGCAGCGGGGCCGGCTCGGTGCGCAGCTTGAGGAACAGGTAGCCCACGAAGCCGAAGATCGCGACCATCCAGACGTCGAAGGTGTTGTTGTTGGTCGAGTACACGCCGATGGCGCAGAACAGCACGATCGCCGGGAACAGGAACTTGTAGGGCACCGTCAAGAGCTTGATCCACATGCCGATCAGCGGCAGGTTCAGGATGATCAGCATCGCGTTGCCGATCCACATCGAGGCGATCAGGCCCCAGAACAGCTCGGGGTTGCTGGTCATCACCTGCGGGCCGGGCTGGATGTTGTGGATCGTCATCGCGCCCACCATCAGCGCCATCACGGCGTTGGGCGGGATGCCCAGCGTCAAGAGCGGAATGAAGGAGGTCTGCGCGCCGGCGTTGTTGGCCGACTCGGGCGAGGCCACGCCGCGGATGTTGCCCTTGCCGAAGGGCACTTCGCCCGGACGCATCTTGATCTTCTTCTCGAGCGCATAGGCCGCGAAGGCCGCCAGCAGCGCACCGCCGCCGGGCAGGATGCCCAGGGCCGAGCCCAGGGCCGTGCCGCGCAGCACCGCGGGCACCATGCGCTTGAAGTCTTCCTTGGTCGGGAACAGGCCCTTCACCTTGGCGGTGAACACTTCGCGCTCTTCGTCGGGACGCGAGAGGTTCGCGATGATTTCGCCGTAGCCGAACACGCCCATGGCGATGGCCACGAAGCCGATGCCGTCGGTCAGTTCGGGGATGTCGAAGCTGAAGCGCGCCACGCCCGAGTTCACGTCGGTGCCCACCAGGCCCAGCAGCAGGCCCAGCACGATCATCGCGATGGCCTTGAGCAGCGAGCCCGAAGCCAGCACCACGGCGCCGATCAGGCCCAGGATCATCAGCGAGAAGTACTCGGCCGGGCCGAACTTGAAGGCCAGCTCGGTCAGCGGCGGCGCGAAGGCGGCCAGGATCAGCGTGCCCACGCAGCCCGCGAAGAACGAGCCCAGGCCCGCCGCGGCAAGCGCCGGCCCCGCCCGGCCCTTGCGCGCCATCTGGTAGCCGTCGATCACTGTCACCACCGAGGATGACTCCCCTGGCAGGTTCACGAGAATCGCGGTGGTGGAGCCGCCGTACTGCGCGCCGTAGTAGATGCCGGCCAGCATGATCAGGGCCGACACCGGGGGCAGCGCGTAGGTCGCGGGCAGCAGCATCGCGATGGTCGCGACGGGGCCGATGCCGGGCAGCACGCCGATCAGCGTGCCCAGGATACAGCCGACCAGGCAGTACAGCAGGTTCGTGAAGGTGAACGCGACGCCGAAGCCGGTCGAGAGATTTTGAAAGAGTTCCATGGTGCTTGCGTCCTCAGCCGATGAAGGTCGGCCAGACCTGGATCTGGAGCTTGAGCGCCCAGATGAATGCCACGTAGCTGCCGACGGCCAGCACGGTGGCCAGGATCAGCACGCTGGGCAGCTTGAACTCGTGGCCCGCGAGACTCGCGATGATCACCAGCGCATAGATCGCGATGATCATCCCCATGGCCGGCAGGCCGATGCTCGGCAGGCCGCCGAGCAGGATGCCGAACATCAGGTTGGCGCCGAGAATCAGCACCACCTGCTTCCAGGCCCACTTGCCGATCTTCTCGCCGTCGGTGGTTTCGACGGTCAGGCCGCTGAACATGATGCCCAGGCCGATCACCGCCATCAGGATGCCGAGCACCAGCGGGAAGTACCCGGGGCCCATGCGAGCGCCTGTGCCCACGCTGTAGTTGGTGGCGCCCCAAGCGAAGGCGACCCCGACCACGGTGAACATCAGGCCCGAGAAAAAGTCTTTCTGACTCTTGATTTTCACGAACAGTCTCCTCGAACAAATTTCGATGCGGGATTGTGGAGTCAGGTGGAAGTCAGCCTCATGTGGGTTCCACCTATCGAGAACTTAGGGATAACCCCGGTGCACGGGGCGCCTCGAATGTAGGTAGTTCGTGTTCGGCGCGAGGCTGCGCCGGGACACATCAAGCGTCGAGCGGCGGGCTCGCGCTCAGCACTTCCTCGATCGTGGTCAGGCCCTCGGCCACGCGCAATGCGCCCGCGAGGCGCAATGGCCGCATGCCGTCGACCACGGCCTGGCGGCGCAGCGCGGCGAGGTTGGGCTCCTTCGTGACCTCGGCGCGGAAGGTCTCGCTGATGCTCAGCAGTTCGTACAGGCCCATGCGGCCCATGTAGCCGGTCATGCGGCAGTCGACGCAGCCCACCGGCTTGTAGGCGCGCACCGAGCCCGTGATCTGCCACGGCTTGACGATGGCCTCGAGCTTCTCGCGCGTGATGCCGTCGTCGGGCTGCTTGCAGTGCGGGCACAGCGTGCGCACCAGCCGCTGCGCGAGCACGCCCAGCATCACCGCATTGATGAGATACGAAGGCACGCCGAGCTCCATCAGCCGCGTGATGGCGCTGGGCGCGTCGTTGGTGTGCAGGGTGCTGAACACGAGGTGGCCGGTCAGCGCGGCCTGCACCGCCATCTCGGCGGTGGCGAGGTCGCGGATCTCTCCCACCATGATGATGTCCGGGTCCTGGCGCATCAGCGCGCGCAGGCCCTCGGTGAAACCGAAATCGAGTTGCGGTTGCACCTGCGTCTGATTGAACGAGGGCTCGATCATCTCGATCGGGTCTTCCACCGTGCTGACGTTGACCTCCTCGGTCGCCACGCGCTTGAGCGTGGAGTACAGCGTGGTGGTCTTGCCCGAGCCGGTCGGGCCGGTCACGAGGATGATGCCGTTGGGCCGCGTGACGAGCTGCTCCCAGCGCTGCGCATCGTGCTGCGCGAAGCCCAGTGCGTCGAGGTCCTTGACCGCGGTGTCGGGGTCGAAGATCCGCATCACCATCTTCTCGCCGAAGGCCGTGGGCAGGGTCGACAGCCGCATCTCGATCTCTTCGCCGCGCATGTTGCGGGTCTTGATGCGGCCGTCGAGCGGGCGGCGCTTCTCGACCACGTCCATGCGGCCCAGCAGCTTGATGCGCGCGACCATCGCGTTCATCACGCCCATCGGCATCTGGTAGGCCGGGTGCAGCACGCCGTCGATGCGAAAGCGGATCACGCCCTGGTCGCGCCGCGGCTCGAGGTGGATGTCGCTCGCGCGCTGGTCGAAGGCGTACTGCCACAGCCAGTCGACCACCTGCACCACGCTCTGGTCGTTGGCGTCGAGCTGCCTGTTGCTCTTGCCGAGTTCGACCAGCTGTTCGAAGCTCGCGCCGCCGGTGTTGCCGCCGGCCTTCTGCGCCGCGCGCACCGATTTCGCGAGCGCGAAGAACTCGGCCGTGTAGCGCTGGATCTCGGCCGGGTTCGCGACCACGCGCCGCACCGTGCGCCGCGACTGGCGCTCGACCTCGGAGATCCAGTCGGTGAGGAAGGGCTCGGCCGTGGCCACCACCACCTCGTTGGGCAGCACCTGCACCGGCAGCACCTTGTGGCGCTCGGCATAGGCCGCGCTCATGGTGTCGGCCACCTTGCCCACGTCGACCTTGAGCGGATCGATGCGCAGATAGGACAGGCCCGCGCGACCCGCGAGCCACTGCGCGAGCGTCTCGAGGTCGAGCGGCTTGCTGTCGCTCTCGCGCGTCATCGCGACATTGGCCAGCCGCACCAGCGGATGCTGGCGGCTCTCGGCCTGGGCGCAGCGCGCGATGGTGCGCTTGGCTTCCATCGGCGAGATCACGCCGTCGGCGGCCAGCCATTCGATCAGGCGACGCAGCTCGAGCGGCCCTTCGGGGCGGGTGGCCGGTGCGGCGGAAGCGGGAACGGCGCTCATGGATTCAGATGGAAAGGACCGGCTTGAAGACCCGCAGCCACTTGGGCGCGGGCAGGCCCCAGCGAGTCTGGATGGTTTGGGCACGCTCGGCAAGCGCCTCGCGCTTGGGCCGGCTGGGCTGGCGCTGCGCGAGCACCACCGTGTTGCCCTCGCGCGTCGGCTTGAAGGCCCAGACCGCGTCGGCGCCGAAGGCGGCCTGGATCTTCTCGAGGCTGCGCTCGTAGCTCGACGAGCGGCCGAAGAGGTTGACCGTCATCGCGCCGTCCTCGGTGAGCAGCGCGCGGCAGTCGGCATAGAAGTCCTCGCTGTCGAGCACCGGCGCCGCGGCCTCGTGGTCGTAGAGATCGACCTGCAGCGCATCGACCGTGCCCTGCCATTCGGGCCGGCGGATCTCCTCGGCCGCGTCGGCGATGACCACGCGCAGCTTGGCGTCGTCGGGCGGCAGCTTGAACCAGCCGCGGCAGGCCGACACCACCTGCGGGTTGAGCTCGACCGCGGTGGTGCGCATGCGCAAGGTCTTGCGGCAGAACTTGGTGAGCGTGGCCGCGCCCAGGCCGAGCTGCATCGCATGGCGGTTGCCGATGCCGGTGCCGTCGACGAACAGCAGCCAGGCCATCATGCGCTGCACGTACTCGAGCTCGATCTCGTAGGGCGCGTCCAGCTTCATCGAGCCCTGGACCCATTCGGTGCCCAGGTGCAGGTAGCGGATGTCGCCCCAGTCGGAGAAGTTGACCTCGGGCAGTTCGGCCGGAAGGCGGGAAGTGGATTGCTTGCGTGCGGCCATCGGGTCAGACCAGTCCGTGGACAGAGAACACCTCGCGCCATGCGGCGAGCTTGCGCTCGAAGCTCCACGACGCATTGGCCGGGCTGGTGGAAGGCAGTTGATGGACCGGCACGCCCAGGGTTCGGGTGTGCCGGGCGTGCTTGAAGCTCTCGCCGCCGTTGTGGGCCACGGCCGCCAGCTTCGGCAGCCGCAGCGCCGCGATGTCGTTGGGCACGGCAGCGCGGATCGCCGAATCGAGGCTGCCCTCGCGCTCGCAGGCCGCATAGACGTCCCACACGCCGAGGCCGTGCTCGATCAGCCAATCACTACGCTTTCGATAGCTATCTACTCCCGTGGGGAGAGGGTCGTGGGGCCACAAGGCTTGCAAGATTTTCCAGAACTGGTTTTGGGGATGCGCATAGTACTGCTGCAGCTCGAGCGATCTCGCGCCCGGGAAGCTGCCGAGGATCAGCAGCACGGTGGCGGGCGAGACGATCGGCGCAAGTCCTGTGAGCAACGGCCCGGGGGTGGCTTCGCGCTCGGTCGGGGCCGGGCTTGCGGGGGGTCTGGATCTGGGCATGGATGCGCATTCTGGCCGCAAGCGATCGGCCGGGACGGTCGTGGCGCGCCCCAAAAGAAAAACCCGCCGCAGCGGGTTTCCATATCGACCGTGCCGGCCCGAGGGCGCGGCGCGTGCCGTCTGCTTACTTCTTGGCGGCTTCGTTCTCGGCCGTGCCCGGGATCTTCTCGCCGATGGCGTGACCCGTGCTGCGCATGCCGTCGGCCGTCTTGTGGCCGGCGTTCTCGACCACTTCACCGGTCTTGGTGGCGGCCTTCTTGGTGGCGTTGGTGGCCTTCTTGGTGGTCTTCTTGGTCGCGTCCCAGGTCTTCTCGGCGCCCGACTCGGTCGCGTTGGCGGCCTTCTTGGTGGTGCGCTTGGTCGCGTCCCAGGCCTTCTCTGCCCCACGCTCGGTCGCGTTCACGGCCTTCTTGGTGGTGTTCTTGGTCGCGTCGTAGGCGTCCTTGCCGGCTTCCTTCACCTTTTCGGTGGTCGTGGGTTCGGCGGTTGCGGGCGCGGTGGTCTGTGCCACGGCGGAGATGCCCACGGCACCGAAGGCCAGTGCGAGCACGACGGGGAGGGTGCGAGCGAAAGTTGCTTTCATGGATGAACTCCTTTTCTTGGATGAAATGCTGGGAGCCGTTGTCGTTCGACATCGGTGACGAAGGTCGCCACCCCTGTCCAACGAAGCTCCACGGTTCAAGGATGACAGCAAATGCAGGCCCGGAAAGCACTTGGCCCCAAGTCAAGGCATTGGCCTACGGCCCGGGTAAGGACCCCTCCGACAGGCCCGGAAGACTTTGGAGCTTCGGCATCGCCTCGATGGCATTGCGCGTGGTTTTTTCGGCCAGTTCATCCACGCCGATGCCGCGCAATCGAGCCACCACGTCGGCGATGCGCGGCAGCTCGCCGGGCTCGTTGCGGCCCTGCGGCTCGCCCGCGTCGCGCTGCGCCTGCGTGCGGTAGAGCCAGTGCGGCTGGATGTCGGGCGCGTCGGTCTCCATCACCAGCGCCTCGATCGGCAAGGTGGCCGCGAGCCGGCGCAGTTGCAGCGCGCGCTCGAAGGTCACGGCGCCGCCGAAGCCCAGCTTGAGCCCGAGCGCGATGCAGGCTTGCGCCTGCTGTTCGCTGCCGTTGAAGGCATGCGCGATGCCGCGCCACGGCTTCCCGCCGGCGGTCTGCCGCAGATGCTTGAGTACCTTGTCGACCGAGCGCCGCACATGGATCAGCACCGGCAGGTCGTGCTTGCGCGCCAATTGCAACTGTGTGTGAAAGAAGTGCTGTTGCTTGTCGTCGTCCAGGTGCTCGACGAAGTAGTCGAGCCCGATCTCGCCGACCGCCACCAGCCGCGGGTCGCCGCGCCGCGCGCCCAGCTCGGCGTCGAGCAGGGCCAGGTCCTCTTCCCTGGCCTCGCCCGTGCACAGCGGATGGATGCCCAGCGCATAGGCGTCGCCCTGGCGCTCTGCCAGCTCACGCACGGTCGCGAAATTGAAGGCGGCCACGGCCGGGATCACGCACAGCGCGACGCCCCGCTCGGCCGCGCGGGCGCGGATCTCGGGCATCTGCGCACCGAATTCGGGCGCGTCGAGGTGGCAGTGGGTGTCGACGAAAAGAGCCATCGCGTCATGATGCCCGAAGGGATGCAAGGCAGAAGAAAGCGTGCTACCGTGCTTTTCATCACGCTCATCGCGTGACACCCACCACGCGACATCCTTTTGCCGGAGGTGCACCCATGCGCAGGCCCGCCATGTACAGCCGCTCGCCACGCACGCCGATCGAGTCCGACGACGGGGCCTCCGGGCAGGCCGCGGCCGATCCCGTGGCGCCGCAGCCCGCCGCCGCGCGCCAGCGCTGGCAACCCGGGCGCCGCAGCTTCGCGCTGCTGAGCCTCGCGCTGTGCGCGGCCCTCGCGGCCGGCGGCGCGGCCTGGTGGCAGCGCGGCAACACGCGCCAGCTCACGCAGAAGGACATCGACGCGGCCGTGCTGCGCACGCTGCAGACCAACACCCTGCCCTCGCCCGCCGCCAAGGCCGCCGACATCGTGCGGCCCTCGGTGGTGCGCGTGGTCGGCTACGGTTCCGAGAAGGCCACGCCCGAGGCGAAGACTCAGAAGCGCGGCCGCAACATGGCCAAGGGCAAGTCGCCCGAGGCGCCGGCCGACGACGGCCCGCCGGGCCAGGTCGAGCGCGGCGTGGGCACCGGCGTGGTGATCGTCGACAAGGGCGTGATCCTCACCAACCTGCACGTGGTCGCGGGCTCCGAGACCATCAAGGTGACCTTCGCCGACGGCCTGGAGGCGCCGGCCGTCATCACCGGCGTGCAGCCCGAGAACGACCTCGCGGTGCTGCAGGCGCAGAAGATCCCCGACGACCTGATCCCCGCCGTGATGCGCTCGACCGCCGACCTGCGCCCCGGCGATCAGGTGGCTGCGGTGGGCTTTCCCTTCGGCATCGGCCCCTCGGTGTCGGCCGGCGTGGTGTCGGGCCTCAAGCGCTCGTTCCGCTCGCCCGAGGGCAAGCAGGAGCTCGGCAACCTGATCCAGTTCGACGCGGCCGCCAACCCCGGCAATTCGGGCGGCCCGCTGGTCAACATGGACGGCGAGGTGCTCGGCATCGTCACCGCCATCCTCAATCCCACGCAGCAGCGCACCTTCATCGGCATCGGCTTCGCGGTGCCGATCGAGAACGCCGCCTCGGCGGCCGGCTCGCCGCCGTTCTGACCCTCCTTCCTCTTCCTTTCATCCGATCCAGAAAGAGCCCCGAATGAGCAGCACCGAGACCTCCTCCTTCGCCACGCCCGCCAGCACCGCCGAGCTGATGGAGCAGATCCTCTACCAGGTGAAGCGCGTGGTGGTGGGCCAGGACCGCTTCCTCGAGCGCGTGATGGTCGCGATGCTCGCGGGCGGCCACCTGCTGGTCGAGGGCGTGCCGGGCCTCGCCAAGACGCTGACCGTGAAGACGCTGGCCGACACCGTGCAAGGCCAGTTCAAGCGCATCCAGTTCACGCCCGACCTGGTGCCCTCCGACCTCGTAGGCACGCGCATCTACAACCAGAAGACCGGCGACTTCAGCACCTCGCTGGGCCCGGTGTTCGCCAACCTGCTGCTGGCCGACGAAATCAACCGCGCGCCGGCCAAGGTGCAGAGCGCGCTGCTCGAGGTGATGCAGGAGCGCCAGGTCACGATCGCGGGCGAGACGCACAAGGTGCCGCGCCCCTTCCTCGTGATGGCGACGCAGAACCCGATCGAGACCGAGGGCACCTATCCGCTGCCCGAGGCGCAGGTCGACCGCTTCATGATGAAGGTGCTGGTCGACTACCCGACCGACGAGGAGGAGTTCGTGATCGTGCAGCGCGTGATCGGCGCGCCGGTCGAGGCCGTGCCGGTCGCCACCACCGAGCAGCTCGCTTCGCTGCAGGCCGAGGCGCGGCGCGTGTACGTCGATCCCTCGCTGATCCAGTACGCGGTGAAGCTGGTCTCGGCCACGCGCACGCCCGACAAGCACGGGCTCAAGGACATGGGCCGCTTCATCACCTTCGGCGCCAGCCCGCGCGCGAGCATCAGCCTGACCGAGGGCGCGCGCGCCCTGGCGCTGCTGCGCGGACGCAGCTATGCGCTGCCCGAGGACATGACGGCGCTGGTGCCCGACGTGCTGCGCCACCGCGTGACGCTGTCCTACGAGGGCCTGTCCGAGGGCCTGACGCCCGACGGCCTGATCGAGAAGATCATGCGGGCGGTGCCCGCGCCGCCGAAGCCGCTCGAGCACGAGAAGCTCGCCGCCTGAAACCGCACCGCACGACACGACCCGCCATGAAGAAAAGCTGGTGGCGCAAGGCCCCCGAGGCCGCCGCGAACGACGAACGCCCCGCGCTCGAGGCCGGCGGCGCCGAGCGCGCGCTGCGCCGCCTCGAATGGACCGTGATCCGCCGGCTCGACGGCCTGCTGCAGGGCGACTACCGCACGCTGATGCGCGGCACCGGCCTCGACCTGGCCGACCTGCGCGAATACCAGTTGCACGACGACGTGCGCCACATCGACTGGAACGTCACGGCGCGGCTGCAGACGCCGCACGTGCGCGTCTTCACCGAAGACCGCGAGATGTCGGCCTGGTTCGTGCTCGACCTGAGCCGCTCGGTCGACTTCGGCTCGGGCCTGAAGGCCAAGCGCGAGATCTCGGCCGGCTTCGTCGGCGTGCTGGCACGGCTGCTCACGCGCCACGGCAACCGCGTCGGCGCGCTGGTCTACGGCCATGATCTCGAAGCCGTGATCCCGCCGCGCAGCGGCCGGCGCCATGTGCTGCACCTGCTGCATGCGATGGAGCGCCGCGCCGACCAGGCCGACAAGGCGCCGCCGCAGAAGGGCATGACCCGGCTCGACGACCTGCTGAAGTCGGCCGCCACCCTGATGCCGCGCCGCTCGACCGTGTTCGTGGTGTCCGACTTCCTGAGCGAGCCCGGCTGGGAGAAGCCGCTGGGCCAGCTGGTGCAGCGCCACGAGGTGGTGGCCGTGCGCCTGTTCGACCCGCTCGAGCTCGACATGCCCGACCTGGGCCTGGTGCCGCTGCGCGATGCCGAGACCGGCGAGCAGCTCTGGGTCGACACCCACGATGCGGGTTTCCGCCGCCGCTTCGCGCGCATCGCCCGCGAACGCGAGGATGCGCTGCGCGGCGCGCTGGCCCGTGCCGGCGTCGACACGCTGGAGCTGTCGACCGCCGACGACCTGGTCGAGGCGATCGTGCGCTTCGCCGACATGCGCAAGCGGCGCGTGCGCACTTCGGGTGCCTCGCGTCCTGTAAAGGCGGTGGCTGCATGACGACCATCGGGTATATCGAGTTGACGTTGGCGACGACGAGCGCGAGGATTTCGCCGTGACCTTCCTCTGGCCCCAATTCCTCTGGCTGCTGCTGGCGCTCCCGCTGCTGGTGCTGCTCTACCTCTGGCTGCTGCGCCGCAAGAAGAAGCTCGCGGTGCGCTACGCCAGCTTGTCGATCGTGCGCGAGGCGATGGGCACCGGCCAGAGCATCCGGCGCCATGTGCCGCCCTTCCTGTTCCTGCTCGCGCTGGCAGCGATGCTGGTGGCGGCCGCGCGGCCGATGGCGGTGGTGATGCTGCCGTCGAACCAGCAGACCATCATCCTCGCGATGGACGTCTCGGGCAGCATGCGCGCCGCCGACGTGCAGCCCAACCGGCTGGTGGCGGCGCAGGATGCCGCCAAGAGCTTCATCAAGGACCTGCCGCGCAACGTGAAGGTCGGCATCGTCGCCTTCGCGGGCAGCGCGCAGGTGGCGCAGCTGCCCACCACCAACCACGACGACCTCGTGACCGCGATCGACAGCTTCCAGCTGCAGCGCGCCACGGCCACCGGCAATGCCATCGTGGTGTCGCTCGCCACCCTGTTCCCCGAGGCCGGCATCGACGTCTCGCAGTTCAGTGCGCCGAGCCGCCAGCGCGGCGTGGCCATCGACCAGGCCGACAAGCCGGCCAAGGAATTCACGCCGGTCGCGCCGGGCTCCTTCACCTCGGCCGCGATCATCATGCTGACCGACGGCCAGCGCACCACCGGCGTCGATCCGCTCGACGCGGCCAAGGCCGCGGCCGACCGCGGCGTGCGCATCTACACCGTGGGCATCGGCACGGTCGACGGCGAGACCATCGGCTTCGAGGGCTGGTCGATGCGCGTGCGGCTCGACGAGGAAACCCTCAAGGCCGTCGCCAGCAAGACCCAGGCCGACTACTTCTATGCCGGCACCGCCGCCGACCTCAAGAAGGTCTACGAGACGCTGAGCTCGCGGCTCACGGTCGAGAAGAAGGAAACCGAGATCTCGGCGCTGTTCGCGCTCGGCGCCGCGGTGCTCACGCTGCTGTCGGCCGGGCTCTCGCTGCTCTGGTTCAACCGGATTCTTTGAAGCGGCCGCCGGGCGCGCCCTTCAGGCCGCCGGCTTCGGCTTCTTCTTCGCGTGCGCCGGCGGCGCCTTCACGGCACCGATGCCGCCGAGGAACAGGTCGGCCACCACCGGCGCGATCGAGGCATGGTCGAGCTGGCCGCCAGGCTTCATCCAGGTGAACATCCAGTTGATCATGCCGAACAGCAGCATGGTCAGCGGCTTGGCCAGGTCGTCGCTCGGCGTGCCCGGGCGCAGCGCGGCCACCGCGCGCGCGAAGCCCGCGACCACCTCGCGCTCCTTGTCGAGCACGCGCTCGCGGTCTTCTTCCTCGAGGAAGCGCACGTCGTCGGTCAGCACGCGGTGCGCGTCCTGCGCACCCGCGTACTCCTCGACGATGCGGTAGATGAAGCGCCGCAGCCGCTCCTCGTCGGTCTGCGTCGAGGCCTCCTCCTCGGCCACCAGCGCCGCCAGCTTGGAGACGTGCGTCTCGGCGATGCTGATCAGCAGGCTGCGCTTGTCCTTGTAGTAGTGGTAGAGCGTCGCCTTCGAGAGATTGCAGGCCTCGGCCACCTGGTTCATCGAGGTGGCCGGGTAGCCCTGGCGCGCGAACAGCCGCGCGGCCCGCTCGAGGATGAGCTCGCGCTGGTCGTCGTAGCTGGCGGATCTTCCTCTGGGCATCGGTGTTCTTTCTGTTCTGGCGTTGAGAGGGTGTGACGGGCAGCGCGCGATCCTAGCTGCGCCTGGTCGCGATCAGCGGCTTGACGTCGATCGCCGGCAGCCGCGGCCGCCCGGCCTCGACCTGCGCCAGCGGCTCGACCTCGCGCATCGTCGCGAGGCTGCGCACCGCGAGCGCCTGGTAGACCTGCGTGCCCTCGAGCTTCCACGCGATCTCGGCCTCGCTCAGTTCTCTTTTCACGCGCGCGGGCATGCCCGCCACCAGCGTGCGCGGCGGCACCTTCATGCCGGCCGGCACGAAGGCGCTGGCGGCCACGATGGCTTTCTCGCCGATCTCGGCCTCGTCCATCACCACGGCGTTCATGCCCACCATGGCGTCGCGCCGCACCACGCAGCTGTGCAGGATCGCGCCGTGGCCGATGTGGCCGTTGACCTCGATCACCGTGTCGTTGTCGGGAAAGCCGTGCACGCAGCAGTTGTCCTGCAGGTTCGAGCCCTCCTCGAGCACGATGCGGCCGAAATCGCCGCGCAGGCTGGCGCAGGGGCCGACATAGCAGTTCGGGCCCACGATCACGTCGCCGATCAGCACGGCGGACGGATGCACGTAGGCGGTGGGGTCGACGACGGGGATCACGCCGTCGATGGCGTAGCTGGGCATGGGTGCGGTCTCCTGTGGGTGCCGGTCCTTCGTCTCGCGATTCAGGGTTTTCCCTGAATGCTTTGGACTTGTGCCGGATTCGTTCGCGATCCTAAAATCTACCGAACGGTCGGTCAATAGTAATTGACCCGAAGTCATCCCCCACACAGATGAGAGACAAGCCCATGTCGGAACCCCTGGTCCTCGTCGGCAATGCCGGCGCCGTCCGCACACTGAGCCTCAACCGCCCCGCGGCGCTCAACAGCTTCACGAGCGAACTGCACGCCGAACTGCTGGCGGCGCTCGAAGCGGCCGCGGCCGATGCCGAAGTGCGCTGCGTGGTGCTGACCGGCGCCGGCCGCGCCTTCTGCGCCGGCCAGGACCTCGCCGACCCGATGGTCGCGCCCGACACCAGCCCCGGCGCCGCCCCCAAGGACCTGGGTCATGTCATCGAGAAGCTCTACGGCCCGCTGGTCCAGCGCATCCGCACCATGCCCGTGCCCGTGGTCGCCGCGGTCAACGGCGTGGCCGCCGGCGCCGGCGCCAACCTCGCGCTGTGCTGCGACCTCGTGCTCGCCGCGCGCTCGGCCAGCTTCATCCAGGCCTTCACCAAGATCGGCCTGGTGCCCGACACCGGCGGCACCTGGCTGCTGCCGCGGCTCGTGGGCCCGGCGCGCGCGCTGGGCATCGCGATGCTCGGCGACAAGCTGCCGGCCGAGGAAGCCGCGCGCATCGGCCTGATCTGGCAGGTGGTGGACGACGCCGCGCTGGCCGACACCGCCGCCGCGCTCGCGGGCCGGCTCGCCGCCATGCCCTCGCGCGCGCTGGTCGCCACGCGTGCCGCGATGAACGCCGCGCAGACCATGGACCTCGACACCGCACTGGCCGAGGAGGCCCGCCTGCAGCGCGACCTCGGCGCCGCCAACGACTACCGCGAAGGTGTCGAGGCCTTCCGCGCCAAGCGCGCCCCCGTCTTCAAGGACCGCTGAACCATGAGCGCAGAACGCACCCCGCAACAGACCGCCGAATACGTGCGCGACGGCATGTTCGCCAACGACAACGCCTCCAAGGGCCTGGGCATGCGCATCGTGGAGGTCGGCCCCGGCCAGGCCACGATCGAGATGCGCGTGCGCCCCGACATGCTCAACGGCCATGCGATCTGCCACGGCGGCTTCATGGCCACGCTGGCCGATTCCACCTTCGCCTTCGCCTGCAACTCGTACAACGAGCTGACCGTGGCCTCGGGCTTCGCGATCGACTTCATCGCCCCGGCGCGCGAAGGCGACCTGCTGACCGCGCGCTGCTTCGAGGTCTCGAAGGCCGGCCGCACCGGCGTCTACGACACCGAGATCACCAACCAGCGCGGCGAGCGCGTCGCGATCTTCCGCGGCCGCTCCTACACCGCCAAGGGCCGCCCCGCCGTCGCGGCCTGAACCGAACGCAAAAGAACCGAGGACCCCGTCATGCCAGCACCCCGCCCCGCCCCCGGCGATCTCGAACCGATCGAGACCGCGAGCCGCGACGAGATCACCGCGCTGCAGGTGCAGCGCCTGCGCGACACGCTGCAGCGCGCCTACGACAACGTGCCGCACTACCGCCAGGCCTTCGACGCCAAGGGCGTGCAGCCGGGCGACCTCAAGACGCTCGCCGACCTCGCGAAATTCCCGTTCACGGTCAAGAGCGACCTGCGCGACAACTACCCCTTCGGCATGTTCGCGGTGCCGCGCCAGCAGGTCGCGCGCATCCACGCCTCGTCGGGCACCACCGGCAAGCCGACCGTGGTGGGCTACACGAAGAAGGACATCGACACCTGGGCCGACCTGGTCGCGCGCTCGATCCGCGCCGCGGGCGGCCGCGCCGGCGACCTGATCCACATCGCCTACGGCTACGGCCTGTTCACCGGCGGCCTGGGCGCGCACTACGGCGCCGAGCGCGCGGGCTGCACCGTGGTCCCGATGTCGGGCGGCCAGACCGAGAAGCAGGTGCAGCTGATCCAGGACTTCCGGCCCGACATCATCATGGTCACGCCGAGCTACATGCAGGTGATCATCGAGCAGTTCGAGCGCCTGGGCCTGGACGCCAAGGACAGCTCGCTGCGCATCGGCATCTTCGGCGCCGAGCCCTGGACCGAGGCCATGCGCCGCGACATCGAGGCCAAGGCCGGCATCGACGCGGTCGACATCTACGGCCTGAGCGAAGTCATGGGCCCGGGCGTGGCCAGCGAATGCGTCGAGAGCAAGGACGGCCCGGTGATCTGGGAAGACCACTTCTATCCCGAGATCATCGATCCCGAGACCGGCGAACTGAAGGCCGACGGCGAGGAAGGCGAGCTCGTCTTCACCTCGCTGAGCAAGGAAGCGATGCCGATCATCCGCTACCGCACGCGCGACCTCACGCGCCTGTTGCCGCCCACCTCGCGCGCCTTCCGCCGCATGGGCAAGATCGTCGGGCGCAGCGACGACATGATGATCATCCGCGGCGTGAACGTGTTCCCCACCCAGGTGGAGGAGATCGTGCTCGCGCACGGCGCCCTCACCGGCCTCTACCAGGTGCACGTGAGCCGCGAAGGCCTGCTCGACCAGGTCGAGGTGCACTGCGAGCTCGCGCCGAACGAAGCCGCCGCGGCCGACCGCGCGGCCATCGCCGGCTGGGTGCAGCACCGCGTGAAGACGCTGGTCGGCATCTCCACCCGCGTGGTGGTGCATGCACCGAACGAGATGGAACGCACGCAGACCGGCAAGGCCCGGCGCGTCGTCGACAACCGCCCGCGCTGAGGCGCCGCCGCTTTCCCCCGAACCGCCACCGATGACACTGAATTTCCGATCGATCGCCCTCGCCTGCGCCCTGGTGGCGCTGGCCGGCTGCGCCGCCAACTCCACCGCCCCGGCCACCGGCGCGGCCATGCCCCCGGCCGGCAAGGTCACGATCAAGCGCGACGACTACGGCGTGCCGCACGTCTATGCCAACGACGTGCGCGGCCTGTTCCACGGCTTCGGCTACGCCGTCGCGGAAGACCGCCTGTTCCAGATGGAGATGGCGCGCCGCGCCGTGCTGGGCACCGTCGCCGAAGTGATGGGCCCGGCCTATGTCGCGCTCGACAAGGGCAGCCGCGCCAGCTTCGACCCCGCCTCGATCCGCGCGCAGATGGCGCGCCTGTCGAGCGAGGACAAGGCCATCTTTGACGGCTATGCCGCCGGCTTCAATGCGCGCGTGAACGAAGTGCTGGCCGCGCCGGCCACCCTGCTGCCCAAGCAGTTCGCCGATGCGGGCTTCCGCCCGAAGGCCGACTGGACCGGCTACGACGTGGCGATGATCTGGGTCGGCACCATGGCCAACCGCTACTCCAACGTGAGCAGCGAACTGGCCAACCTGCGCCTGCTCGAGCAGCTGCGCAAGGCGCGCGGCGACGAGGCCGGCCGCCAGCTGTTCGACCAGATCCGCTGGGTGGAAGACCCGCTCGCGCCCACCACCGTGCCGCGTCCCAAGGCCGTGGCGCAGGGCGCCGCCGACGATGCGCACGCCGCCCATCGCGCGGCGCTGGCGCCGGTCTCGCCCGAGCTGCTGGTCGCGCGCAACGAGATCGATGCCGCGCGGCGCGGCGTGGCCGAGCCCTGGACCCGCCCGATCGCCAGCAACCTCTGGATCGCCGGCCCGAACAAGACCACCGACGGCAGCACCGTCTTCATCAACGGTCCGCAGTTCAACTGGTTCAATCCCTCTTACGTGTTCGGCATCGGCCTGCACGGCGCCGGCTTCGACGTGACCGGCAACACGCCGTTCGCGCATCCGGTGGTGCTGTTCGGCACCAACGGCAAGATCGCCTGGGGCGCCACCGCCGGTCCGCTCGACGTGAACGACATGTACCAGGAGAAGCTGGACCCGGCCAACCCCCACCAGTACCGCTTCAACGGCGCGATGCGCGCCATGAGCAAGCGCACCGAGCTCATCAAGGTCAAGGGCCAGCCCGACCAGAGCCTGGACGTCTACGCCACCGTGCACGGCACCGTGACCAACTTCGACCTGCCCAACGGCACCGCGTATTCGATGAAGCGCAGCTGGGACGGCTACGAACTCGAGTCGCTGCTGGGCTGGATCCACGCGATGCGCGCGCAGAACTGGGAACAGTGGCTGGCGCAGGCCTCGCGCGTGGCCATCACCATCAACTGGTACTACGCCGACACCGCCGGCAACATCGGCTACGTCTCGCCGGGCCGGCTGCCGATCCGCCCGGCCACGCAGGACATCCGCCTGCCCGCCGTGGGCGACGGCTCGATGGAATGGCTCGGCATCCGCCCGTTCGGCGAGGACCCGAAGACCTTCAATCCGGCGCAGGGCTACGTCGCCAACTGGAACAACCAGTCGGCACCGGGCGCGGTCAGCGACGGCGGCAACTACTCGGTGGTCGACCGGGTGCGCGAGTTCACGGCGCGGCTCGAGGCCAAGCCCCGGCTCACGCCCGACGAGCTCTGGGCGCTCAACCGCACCACCGCCTACGCCGACACCAACGCGCGCTACCTCGTGCCCTTCGCGCTCGAGGCGACGCGCGGCCTGCCGGCCGCCGACCCGGCGCGCCGCGCGGCCCAGCTGCTGGCGGACTGGAACATGCTCAACGAGGACCCGGCCGAGCGCGGCGTCTACGACAGCCCGGCCACCACGCTCATGACGGCCTGGCTGCCGATCCTCTACCGCAAGGTGCTGGCCGACGACCTGCCGCCCGAGGTGTTCGCGGCCTATGCGGGCACCGGCTATGCCGGCGAGACGCAGGTGGCCAGCATCCGCCCGGGCAACGGCCTGAAGCTGGTCTACAACGCGCTGCTCGGCCCCAAGGCCGGCGTGCCGCAGCGCTACGACTTCTTCAACGGCGAGGACAAGAACGCCGTGCTGCGCGCCACGCTCGCGCAGGCCGTGGCCGAACTCGACAAGCGCTACGGCAGCGACACCGCCAAGTGGCGCACGCCGGTGACGAAGCATGTGTTTCTCACCAGCAACTTCATCGGCGCGCCGCAGGCCGGGGCCGACGAGCAGCTGAGCCTGCCGAGCTACATGAACCGCGGCACGCAGAACGACAAGGTGGTGCTCGGCGCCAAGGGCGTCGTGCTGTGCACCGCCGCCCCGCCGGGCCAGAGCGGCTTCGTCGGACCCGACGGCCGCAAGTCGCCCCACTACGCCGACCAGATGGCGCTGTTCAAGGATTTCGGCTGCAAGAGCGAGGCCCTGACGCCGGCCGAGGTGGACCGCCGCGCGCGATCCACGAAGCAGCTGAGCTACTGACCACCGATCGACGACCTCTTCACCTCTCAAGGAGAACCGCGATGTACACACAAGCCATGGACACCATGGGCAAGGACGCCGGCGACGGCAAGAAGGCCCTGCGCTCGGCCGACGAGTTGCGGCTCGAGGAACGCTTCGACGCGCGCATCGACGCCGGCGACTTCATCGAGGCCAAGGACTGGATGCCCGATCACTACCGCAAGACGCTGGTGCGGCAGATCAGCCAGCATGCGCACTCGGAGATCGTCGGCATGCTGCCCGAGGGCAACTGGATCAGCCGCGCGCCCACGCTCAAGCGCAAGGCGATCCTGCTGGCCAAGGTGCAGGACGAGGGCGGCCACGGCCTCTACCTCTATGCCGCGGCCGAGACGCTGGGCACCTCGCGCGACCAGATGTTCGACGCGCTGCACACCGGCAAGGCCAAGTACAGCTCGATCTTCAACTACCCCACGCTGACCTGGGCCGACATGGGCACCATCGGCTGGCTGGTCGATGGCGCGGCCATCATGAACCAGGTGCCGATCTGCCGCTGCTCCTACGCGCCCTATGCGCGCGCCATGATCCGCATCTGCCGCGAGGAGAGCTTCCACCAGCGCCAGGGCTACGAGGCGCTGTTGACCATGATGACCCACGGCACCGACGCGCAGAAGGCGATGGTGCAGGACGCGGTCAACCGCTGGTGGTGGCCCTCGATCATGATGTTCGGCCCGCCCGACGACCAGTCGCCCAACTCGGCGCAGTCGATGCGCTGGGGCATCAAGCGCTTCAGCAACGACGAGCTGCGCCAGAAGTTCATCGACGCCACCGTCGAGCAGGCGGCCATCCTCGGCGTGACCCTGCCCGACCCCGACCTCAAGTGGAACGAGGAACGCCAGGCGCACGACTTCGGCACCATCGACTGGAGCGAGTTCTGGCGCGTGATCGGCGGCGACGGCCCCTGCAACCGCGAACGCCTGCAGGCCCGTGTCGACGCCTGGGAAGACGGCGCCTGGGTGCGCGAAGCCGCACTCGCCCATGCCAACAAGCAACCGATGAAGGAGGCGGCATGACCGTCGAACAGAAACAAGAATGGCCCCTGTGGGAAGTGTTCGTGCGCAGCAAGGCCGGCCTGGACCACAAGCACTGCGGCAGCCTGCATGCCGCCGACTCGAAGATGGCGATCCAGATGGCGCGCGACGTCTACACGCGGCGCCAGGAAGGCTGCAGCATCTGGGTGGTGCGCTCCGAGCAGATCGTCGCGAGCGATCCGGGCGACAAGGACATGTACTTCGATCCCGCCGAGGACAAGGTCTACCGCCACCCGACCTTCTACGCGCTGCCCAAGTCCGTCGACCACATGTGAGCGGCCGGCCATGCAAGCATCGATCGAACTGAACCGCACGCCCGCCGTGCAGTACCTGCTGCGCATCGGCGACACCTGCCTGGTGCTGGCCCAGCGCCTGGGCGAATGGTGCGGCCATGCGCCCGTGCTCGAGGAGGACATCGCGATGGCCAACATCGCGCTCGACCTCGTGGGCCAGGCGCGCGCGCTGCTCACCCACGCCGGCAAGCTCGAAGGCGCCGGCCGCGAGCACGACGAGGACCAGCTCGCCTACCTGCGCGAGGAGCGCGACTACTTCAACCTCACGCTGGTCGAGCTGCCGCGCGGCGACTTCGCCTTCTCGGTGGTGCGCAACACCATGATCGCCACCCTGCTCAAGCTGCTGTGGGAACGGCTGGCGAGCTCGAGCGACGAGGAAGTGGCCGCCATCGCCGGCAAGGCGCTGAAGGAAGCGCGCTACCACCAGCAGCATTCGGCCGACTGGGTCGTGCGCCTGGGCGACGGCACCGAGGAATCGCGCTGCCGCACCGAGGCCGCGCTCAAGCAGGCCTGGCTCTACATGCCCGAGCTGTTCGAGGCCGACGCCGTCGACCGCGAGGCCAGCGCCAGCGGCCTGGGCCCGGCCTGGAACGAACTGCGCGAACCGTGGTTCGCCGAGATGCAGCAGGTGCTCGACGCCGCCGGCCTCGCCGCGCCGGCCGAGGCCAAGTTCCGCAGCACCGGCAAGCAGGGCGTGCACAGCGAGCACATGGGCTACATCCTGGCCGAGATGCAGCACCTGCAGCGCGCCTTCCCCGGGGGCGTGTGGTGACTGCCGACACCATGGCCGCCTCGCGCATCGACGCCGCCTGGGAGGTCTTGCACACGGTGCCCGACCCCGAGGTGCCGGCCGTGTCGGTCTGCGACCTCGGCATCGTGCGCGACGTGATCGAGCACGACGACGGCCTCGAGGTGGTGCTGACGCCGACCTATTCGGGCTGCCCCGCGACCGAGGCCATCGAGCACGACGTGCTGGCCGCGATCGAGCGCGCCGGCCTCGGCCCCGCGCGCGCCACCCTGCGCCGCGCGCCGGCCTGGACCAGCGACTGGATCAGCGACGAGGGCCGCGCGAAGCTCAAGGCCTACGGCATCGCCCCGCCCGCCCACCTCACGCCCGAGCAGGCCGCCGGCACCGCGGTGCCGATCCGCCTGTTCGGCCGCCTCGCCGGCGAGCGCATCGCCTGCCCGCGCTGCGCGAGCGAGCGCACCGAGCGGCTGTCGGCCTTCGGCTCCACCGCCTGCAAGGCGCTGTACCGCTGCATGGCCTGCCGCGAACCCTTCGAACATTTCAAGCCGATCTAGGCCCCACGCCGATGAGTACCCTGTTCCACCCCCTGCGCGTGAAGGCCATCGAGCCCGACACGCCCGAGGCCGTCATCGTCTCCTTCGAGGTCCCCGAGACGCTGCGCGAAGTCTTCGGCTTCACGCAGGGCCAGTACCTGACCCTGCGCAACGAGATCGACGGCCAGGATCTGCGCCGTTCCTATTCGATCTGCGCCGGCGTCGACGACGGCGAGCTGCGCGTGGGCGTGCGCAAGGTGCGCGGCGGCCAGTTCTCGAACTGGATCAACGCCCACCTCAAGCCCGGCGACTCGATCCAGGTGATGGCGCCGCAAGGCCGCTTCTTCGTGCCGATCGAGGGCGAGTCCGCGCGCCACCACGTCGGCATCGCGGGCGGCAGCGGCATCACGCCGATCCTGTCGATCATGAAGACCGTGCTCGCGCGTGAGCCGAAGAGCCGCTTCACGCTGATCTACGGCAACCGCCAACTCCAGTCCACGATGTTCAAGGAAGAGATCGAGGACCTGAAGAACCGCTACATGACGCGCCTGGTGCTGCAGCACGTGTTCTCCGACGAACACACCGACTCGCCGCTGGGCTTCGGCGTGATGAACCGCGAGAAGATCGGCGAGTTCCTGCAGGGCCTGGTGCCCGCGGGCAGCATCGACCATGTCTACATCTGCGGCCCGTTCCAGATGAACGACGAGGCCGAGGCCGCGCTGCTGGCCGCGGGCGTGCCCGAGGAACGCATCCACATCGAGCGCTTCGGCGTCGCGCTGCCCTCGGCGAGCTCGACCGCGCAGGTCGGCGCCGTGGTGCACGAGGCCCAGCCCGGCGACGCCAAGCAAGCGCGCGTGACCATCGTGCGCGACGGCCTGCAGCGCGAGATCACCTACACCGAGGGCCAGCCCAGCATCCTCGACGCGGCCTCGGCGGCCGGCCTCGAGGTGCCGTTCTCGTGCACCTCGGGCGTGTGCGGCACCTGCCGCGCCAAGTGCGTGGACGGGGAAGTCCGCATGGAAAGAAACTTCGCGCTCGACAAGAATGAAGTGGCCGCGGGCTTCGTATTGACCTGCCAGGCCCATCCCCTTACCGAACGCGTCACGCTCTCGTTCGACGAGCGCTGAGATACTTCAGGCCTCAACCTTTTTTCAACCGGAGACAAGCCAACCATGAAATTCTTCAAGCCCCTGCTGATTGCCGCCCTGTGCGCCACGGCCCTGTCGGCCTGGGCCGACGTCAACGTCGGCGTGACCATCTCGGCCACCGGCCCGGCGGCTTCGCTGGGCATTCCCGAGAAGAACACGATCTCGCTGATGCCCAAGACCATCGGCGGCCAGAAGATCAACTACATCGTGCTCGACGACGCCTCCGACACCACGGCCGCAGTCAACAACACGCGCAAGCTGATCGCCGAGAACAAGGTCGACGTGATCCTGGGCTCGACCACCACGCCGGCCTCGCTCGCGATGATCGACGTGGCCGCCGAGGCGCAGACGCCGATGATCTCGGTCGCCGCCTCGGCCCGCATCATCGAGCCGATGGACGCCAAGAAGAAGTGGGTCTTCAAGACGCCGCAGAACGACATCATGATGTCGCTGGCCATCGCCGAGCACATGGCCGCCAACGGCGTGAAGAGCGTGGCCTTCATCGGCTTCTCCGACGCCTACGGCGAAGGCTGGTCGCAGGAATTCGCCAAGGCCGCCGAACTCAAGAAGATCAAGGTCGTGGCCAACGAGCGCTATGCGCGCACCGACACCTCGGTCACCGGCCAGGCGCTGAAGATCATGGCCGCCAAGCCCGACGCGGTGCTGGTCGCCGGCTCCGGCACGCCGGCCGCGCTGCCGCAGAAGACGCTCAAGGAGCGCGGCTACACCGGCAAGATGTACCAGACGCACGGCGTGGCCAACGCCGACTTCCTGCGCGTGGGCGGCAAGGACGTGGAAGGCACCTTCCTGCCCGCCGGCCCGGTGCTGGTGGCCGAGCAGCTGCCGGCCGCCAACCCGGTGAAGAAGTCCGCGCTCGCCTACGTGGCCGCCTACGAAGCCGCCTACGGCAAGGGCTCGGTCTCGACCTTCGGCGCGCACGCCTGGGACGCCGGCCTGCTCATGAGCTCGGCCGTGCCGGTCGCGCTCAAGAAGGCCCAGCCGGGCACGCCCGAGTTCCGCGCCGCGCTGCGCGACGCGCTCGAGCAGACCAAGGACGTGGCGGGCGCGCACGGCGTGTTCACCATGAGCGCCACCGACCACCTGGGCCTGGACCAGCGCGCGCGCGTGATGGTCAAGATCGAGAACGGCGCCTGGAAATACCAGCCCTGATCGCACGGGCTTGAACGACGGACACCGCGGGCCGGCGCCACCGGCCCGCGGTGTTCCTGCAAGAGGGGCACGGTTTTCTTTCGCCCCCAGGTTTTCTGAAGGAAAGTTGGTCGTATGGATTTGCAGATCGCCCTGCTGCTCGGGCAGGACGGCATCGTGAACGGCGCGGTCTACGGACTGATGGCGCTCGCGCTGGTGCTGGTGTTTTCGGTCACGCGCGTGATCTTCATCCCGCAGGGCGAGTTCGTCGCCTTCGGCGCGCTCTCGATGGCCGCGCTGCAGGGCGGCCGCGCGCCGTCCACGCTGTGGCTGCTGCTGGCGCTGGCGGTGGTCGTGCTGGCGGTCGAGGCCTGGCGCTGGAAACGCGGCGCCACGGTCGACTGGCGCTCGGCGCTCACCTGGTGCGTGGCCTTCCCCGCGGTCGCCGCCGCGCTGGTGCTGGTGCTCAAGCCCACCTCGCTGGCCGCGCAGGCGCTCACCGTGCTGGTGCTGATCGCGCCGCTGGGCCCGCTGCTCTACCGCCTCGCCTACCGCCCGCTGGCCGATGCCAGCGTGCTGATGCTCCTGATCGTCTCGGTCGCGCTGCACGGCGTGCTGGTCGGCCTGGGGCTCTTCTTCTTCGGCGCCGAGGGCTCGCGCACCAGCGCGTTCTCCGAACTGCGCCTCGACCTCGGCGGCATCCCCGTCAGCGGCCAGTCGCTGGTGGTGGTCGGCGTCACGCTGGTGCTGGTGATCGCGATGTTCTGGTTCTTCGGCCGCTCGATGATCGGCAAGGCGCTGCGCGCCACCGCCATCAACCGCGTGGGCGCACGGCTGTCGGGCATTCCCACCGAGCTCTCGGGCGACCTGAGCTTCGCACTCGCGGCCGTGATCGGCGCCATCTCGGGCCTGCTGATCGCGCCGATCACCACGGTCTACTACGACACCGGCTTCCTGATCGGCCTCAAGGGCTTCGTGGCCGCCATCGTCGGCGGCCTCGCGAGCTATCCGCTGGCGCTCGCGGGCGCGCTGCTGGTGGGCCTGCTCGAGGCCTTCTCCTCCTTCTGGGCCAGTGCATACAAGGAAGTGCTGGTCTTCACTTTGATCATCCCGGTGCTGTGGTGGCGTTCGCTGCGCAGCCATCACGTGGAGGACGAGGAATGAACCCGTCTTCATCGACCCCTGTGACTTCTTCTTCCGCCAACGCCGTGCCCGAGGGCCGACCGCTGGTCACGCCGCGCGTGCTCACGCTCGTCTTCATCGTCGCGCTCGCGCTGGCCTGGGGCTGGCTGCCGCCCTTCACCGTCACCGTGCTCAGCAACATCGGCCTCTACGCGCTGGTGGCGGTGGGCCTGGTGCTGCTGACCGGCGTCGGCGGCATGACCTCCTTCGGCCAGGCCGCCTTCGTCGGCATGGGTGCCTATGCCACGGCCTGGATCTGCACCTCGCCGACCGCGGCCGGCTGGCTCGGCGGCCTCGCGGGTTCCGCGCTGGTGCCCTGGCTCGGCCTGCTGCTCGGGCTGGTGCTGACCTTCGCGCTGGCCTGGGCGCTCGGCGCGGTCACGCTCAAGCTCTCGGGCCACTACCTGCCGCTGTGCACCATCGCCTGGGGCCTGAGCCTGTACTTCCTGCTCGGCAACATGGAGTTCCTCGGCGGCCAGACCGGCATCACCGGCATTCCGCCGCTGGTGGTGGCGGGCGTCTCGTTCGCCACGCCGCGCATGCTCGGCGTGGTGATCTGGGCCGTGCTGCTGCTCGCGCTGTGGGCCATGCACAACCTGCTCGACTCGCGCGAGGGCCGCGCCATCCGCGCGCTCAAGGGCGGCCGGCTGATGGCCGAGTCGATGGGCGTGGACACCGCGCGCCACCGCATCAAGCTGTTCGTGCTGGCCGCGCTGCTGGCCGCGATCTCGGGCTGGCTCTATGCCCACATGCAGCGCTTCGTGAACCCCACGCCCTTCAACCTCAACATCGGCATCGAGATGCTGTTCATGGCGGTGGTCGGTGGCGCGGGCCATCTCTGGGGCGCGGTGCTCGGCGCCACGCTGATCACGCTGCTGAAGGAAAAGCTGCAGGACATCCTGCCCGCGCTGCTGGGCACCAGCGGCAACTTCGAGGTGGTGGTGTTCGGCCTCCTGATGCTGTTCGTGCTGCAGCGCTTCGCCGACGGCCTGTGGCCCACGCTGGCGCGGCTCACGCGCCGCTGGGTGCGAGAGCTGCCGCGCGCCGCCGGCGCCGGCCCGGCCGTCTCGAGCACCGAGCAGCTCGCGCAGCGCGCGCTGCCGGCCGCGGGCAGCCTGCTGCTGCAGGCCGACGGCGTGAGCAAGCGCTTCGGCGGGCTGGTCGCCAACAACGACATCTCGATGACCCTGAAGGCCGGCGAGGTGCACGCGCTGATCGGCCCCAACGGCGCCGGCAAGAGCACCTTCTTCAACATGATCTCGGGCGTGGACGATCCCACCACCGGCGAGGTGCGGCTGGTGGGCCAGCCGATGTCGGGCAAGCCCTCGCGCGCCTTCGCCGCGCTGGGCCTGGGCCGCACCTTCCAGCACGTGCGCCTGCTCGGCCAGCGCAGCGTGATCGAGAACGTGGCGCTCGGCGCCCACCTGCGCGCCAGGCGCGGCTGGGTCTCGGCGATGCTGCGGCTGGACCGCGCGGAGGAAGCCGCGCTGATGGCCGAGGCACGGCGCCAGATCGAGCGCTGCGGCCTCGGCGCGCATGCCGACACGCCCGCGGCCTCGCTCTCGCTGGGCCAGCAGCGCGTGGTCGAGATCGCGCGCGCGCTCGCGGGCCAGCCCTCGGTGCTGCTGCTCGACGAGCCCGCGGCCGGCCTGCGCCACCTCGAGAAGCGCGCGCTGTCCGAGCTGCTCGGCCAGCTGCGCGCCGAAGGCCTCGGCATCCTCGTGGTGGAACACGACATGGAGTTCGTGATGAACCTCGCCGACCGCATCACCGTGCTCGAGTTCGGCACCGTGATCGCCACCGGCTCGCCCGCCGAAGTGCAGGCCAACCCGCGCGTGCTCGAGGCCTACCTCGGCGGCGCCGACGACGAACTGCTCGAGGACGCATCGCGATGAGCCAACCCCTGCTTCAACTCGACGGCTTCTGCGTCGCCTACCGCGAGGTGGAGGCGGTGCACAGCGTGCGCCTGCACGTGAACGAAGGCGAGATCGTCACCGTGATCGGCCCGAACGGCGCCGGCAAGACCACGCTGCTGTGCGCGGCGATGGGCCTCTTGCCCTCCACCGGCAGCCTGTCGCTGCACGGCGAGCGCATCGCGCGCCCCGGCGTCGAGGCCATGGTGGCGCGCGGCGTGGCGCTGGTGCCCGAGCGGCGCGAGCTGTTCGGCGAGATGTCGGTGGAAGACAACCTGCTGCTCGGCGGCTTCTACCAGTGGCGCAAGGGCAAGCGCGACCAGCGCGCGCGCATGGACGAGATCTTCGAGATCTTCCCGCGCCTGAAGGAACGCCGGCCGCAGATGGCCTCCACGCTCTCGGGCGGCGAACGCCAGATGCTGGCCATCGGCCGCGCGCTGATGGCGCGCCCGCGCCTGCTGATGCTCGACGAGCCCTCGCTGGGCCTGGCCCCGCTGGTGGTGCGCGAGGTGCTGCGCGTGGTGGCGCAGCTGCGCAAGCACGGCGTGTCGGTGCTGCTGGTGGAGCAGAACGCGCGTGCCGCGCTGCAGGTGGCCGACCGCGCCTACGTGCTCGAGATGGGCGCCGTGGCGCTCGAGGGCCCGGCGCGCGAGCTGCTGCACGACCAGCGGATCATCGACACCTACCTGGGCATCGGCAAGAAGGACGACGCCCACTGACGAATGTCTCCCTCCCCCGCAGGGGAAGGCCCAACACAGAGAGAGCAAAGGACCCAGCACCATGAGCACCACCCTCCAAAGCTACATCGCCGGCCGCTGGATCGGCCGCGAGGCCGCGCAGTCGCTGCGCAGCGCCGTCAACGGCCAGGCCATCGCCAGCACGCACGCCGAGGCGATCGACTTCGCCGAGGCGCTGGCCCATGCGCGCCGCGTCGGCATCCCGGCGCTGATGGCGCTCGACTTCCAGCAGCGCGCCGAGCGCCTCAAGGCACTGGCCAAGTACATCGCCGCCAACAAGGAAACGCTCTACGCGGTCTCGGCCCACACAGGCGCGACGCGCGCCGACGGCTGGGTCGACATCGAGGGCGGCGCCGGCACGCTCGCGGCCTACGCGGGCATCGGCAGCAACGAGCTGCCCTCGGGCAACCTGGTGCACGAGGGCCCGGCCTTCCCGCTCGGCAAGAAGGGCGGCTTCGCGGGCACCCACATCCTGGTGCCGCGCGGCGGCGTGGCGGTGCACATCAACGCCTTCAACTTCCCGGTCTGGGGCCTGCTCGAGAAGTTCGCGCCCAGCTTCCTCGCGGGCATGCCCTGCATCGGCAAGCCGGCCACCGCCACCAGCTACCTCACCGAGGCGGTGGTGCGGCTGATCGTGCAGTCGGGCATCCTGCCCGAGGGCAGCCTGCAGCTGGTCATCGGCGGCACGGGCGACCTGCTCGACCGCCTCGAAGGGCCCGACGTCGTGACCTTCACCGGCTCGGCCGACACCGCCGCCAGGCTGCGCGTGCATCCGAACCTGGTGCGCCAGTCGATCCCGTTCAACGCCGAGGCCGATTCGCTCAACTGCGCGATCCTCGCGCCCGACGTCACGCCCGACGACGAGGAGTTCGACCTGTTCGTGAAGGAGGTGGCGCGCGAGATGACGGTGAAGGCCGGCCAGAAGTGCACCGCCATCCGCCGCGCCATCGTGCCGCGCCAGCACCTCGACGCCGTGGCCGAGCGCCTGCGCGCGCGGCTGGCCAAGACGGTGGTGGGCGATCCCTCGCGCGAGGAGGTGCGCATGGGCGCGCTGGCCTCGCATGCGCAGCAGGCCGACGTGGCCGAGCGCGTGGCCGAGCTGCGCAAGGGCGCCGAGCTGGTGTACGGCGGCGGCGACGGCTTCTCGCCCGTGGGCGAGGGCACGGCCGAGGGCGCCTTCTTCGCGCCCACGCTGCTGTTGAGCCGCAAGCCGCTCGAGCACGACGCGGTGCACGACATCGAGGCCTTCGGCCCGGTCAGCACGCTGATGCCCTACGAGGGCATCGACGAGGCGCTGGCGCTGGCCGCGCGCGGTCGCGGCAGCCTGGTCGGCACGCTGGTCACGCGCGATCCCGCGACCGCCGCCAAGGCGATCCCCGTGGCCGCCGCCTGGCACGGCCGGCTGCTGGTGCTCGACCGCGAGGCCGCGGCCGAATCGACCGGCCACGGCTCGCCGCTGCCGCCGCTCAAGCACGGCGGCCCGGGGCGCGCGGGCGGCGGCGAGGAGCTCGGCGGCCTGCGCGCCGTCAAGCACTACCTGCAGCGCGCCGCGCTGCAGGGCTCGCCCACCATGCTGGCGGCCGTCACCGGCGAGCACGTGCGCGGCGCCAAGGTGCGCGAGACCGAGGTGCATCCGTTCCGCAGCCACTTCGAGGACCTGCGCATCGGCGACTCGCTGCTGACGCACCGCCGCACCGTGAGCGAGGCCGACATCGTGGCCTTCGGCGGCCTGTCGGGCGACTACTTCTACATGCACTTCGACGAGATCGCGGCCAAGGAGTCGCCGTTCGGCAAGCGCATCGCGCACGGCTACTTCGTGCTGTCGGCGGCCGCCGGCCTGTTCGTCTCGCCCGCGCCGGGCCCGGTGCTGGCCAACTACGGCCTCGACACGCTGCGCTTCGTCAAGCCCGTGGGCATCGGCGACACCATCCGCGCGCGCCTGACCTGCAAGCGCAAGATCGACCGCAACCGCAAGGACGCCAACGGCCAGGGCCAGGGCGTGGTGGCCTGGGACGTCGAGGTGACGAACCAGGACGGCGAGCTGGTCGCGAGCTACGACATCCTGACGCTGGTCGCGAAGAAGCCGGTGCCGGCGGCGGCGGCCTGATGTTCGACCTCGGCGGCAAGGTCGCGCTGGTCACCGGCGGCAACGGCGGCCTGGGCCTCGGCATGGCCCAGGGCCTGGCGCGGGCCGGCGCGCGCGTGGTGATCGCCGCGCGCAACCCCGAGAAATCGGCCGCCGCGGTCGAGACGCTGAAGGCGCTCGGCAGCGACAGCTTCGCGGTCGCCATCGACGTGGCCGACGAGGCCTCGGTGCGGCAGGCGGTCGACGCCGTGGCCGCGCGCTGCGGCCGGCTCGACATCCTGGTCAACAACGCCGGCACCACCGTGCGCAAGCCGGTCGACCAGCTCACGCTGGACGAGTGGAACCTGGTGCTCCAGACCAACCTCACCAGCGCCTTCCTCGTGAGCCGCGCGGCGCATCCGCACATGCAGCGCGCGGGCGGCGGCAAGATCGTCAACGTCGGCTCGATGATGTCGATCTTCGGCGCCGCCTATTCGCCCGCCTATGCCGCGAGCAAGGCCGGCGTGGTGCAGCTCACCAAGTCGACCGCGCTCTCGTGGGCGGCCGACAACATCCAGGTCAACGCGATCCTGCCGGGCTGGTTCCAGACCGAGATGACCGACGGCGCGCGCGCCCAGGTCGCGGGCCTCTACGAGCGCGTGGTCGCGCGCACGGCGGCGGGCCGCTGGGGCCGGCCGGCCGACATCGCGGGCACGGCCGTGTTCCTCGCGAGCTCCGCGGCCGACTACGTGACCGGCGTGGCGATCCCGGTGGACGGCGGCTACTCGACGATGGGCTGACAAGGTGTGAGGGCGCCGGCGGCCCGGCGTGTAGATTCGGGCCCCATGCCTTTCGCCTGGATCCAGATCGCCCTCTTCGTCGCCGTGTCGGCCGCGCTGCTGTACGTCTCGCGCGGCGCGCTGCGCCGGCGCGGCTCGCACGGCTTCTACCGCTTCTTCGCCTGGGAGTGCATGCTGGCGCTGATCCTGCTGAACCTGCCCGTGTGGCACGTGGATCCGCTGGCGCCGCACCAGCTGCTGTCTTGGCTGCTGCTGGCGCTGTCGGCCTGGCTGCCGGTGCATGCCTGGCGCCGGCTGCGGGCCGCGGTGCGGCCCGGCGCGGCGCGCGACGACGATGCCGCGCTGCTCGGCTTCGAGAAGACCGACTCGCTGGTCACCGACGGCGCCTTCCGCTACATCCGCCATCCGATGTACACCGCGCTGATGCTGCTGGCCTGGGGCGCCTGTCTCAAGGACATCGGCGGCCCCGGCCTCGCGCTGGCGCTCGCGGCCACCGTGCTGCTGGTGCTGACGGCGCTCAGCGACGAGCGCGAATGCATCGCGCATTTCGGCGACGCCTACCGCGCCTACATGCGCGGCACCAGGCGCTTCGTGCCCTTCCTGCTCTGACGGCGCGGCCGGCGCGGCGCCGGGCATAGGCAATCCGGCCAATGCCCAGCCGCGGTGCTTTCTCCTATCGTTCGGGCTTGAAGGGCGCGCGCGGATCCGCCGCCGCCATCGATCCCACGATTCCCCATGACCGAGAAAAACAAGACCGCCCGCTGGCTGCGCCGCGGCGTGCTCGCGCTGCTGGCGCTGGCCCTGCTCGCCGCGGCCGCGCTGTCCGGCGCCGTGCTGATGGCGCACCACAAGATGGAACGCCGCGTCGACGTCGACGTGAAGCCGGTGGCCCTGCGCCCGCGCGGCGACACCGCGGCGCTCGAGCGCGGGCGCTACCTCTATGCCTCGCGCGGCTGCGTCGACTGCCACGGCGCCGACGGCGGCGGGCGTCTCTTCATCGACGCGCCGAACGGCCTGCGCGTGGCCGGGCCGCAGATCGCGCCCGGCGCCGCGAACGCGACCGCCGCCTACCGGCCCGAGGACTGGGTGCGCGCGATCCGGCACGGCGTCGATCCGGCCGGCCGGCCGCTGATGATCATGCCGAGCGAGGACTACAACCGCTTCACCGACGAGGACCTCGCCGCGCTGGTGGCCCACATCCGCGCCCTGCCGCCGGTGCAAGGCACGCCTGCCATGGTCGAGATGCCGCTGCCGGTGCGCGCGCTCTACGGCTTCGGCCTGATCCAGGACGCGGCCGCCAGGATCGACCACCGGCTGCCGCCCGCGCTGCCGGTGGCCGAGGGCGTGAGCGTGGCGCATGGCGCCTATGTGGCGAACATGTGCCTGGGCTGCCATGGTCCGCAGCTCGCGGGCGGCAAGGTCCCGGGCGGCCCGCCCGACTGGCCCGCGGCCTCGCGGCTCGCGCCCGGCAAGGATTCGGCGCTGGCGCGCTATCCCGACGCCGAGTCGATGATCCGGCTCTTCCGCAGCGGCCTGCGCCCCGACGGCACGCCGGTGCGCGTGATGCCCTTCGAGTCGCTGCGCGAGATCAGCGACACCGACATGCGCGCGCTGTACCTGTTCCTGCGGCAGCTGCCGCCGCCGCGCAAAGGCTGAACGCGCCGGTCAGGCGGGCCGGGCCGGGCGCGGCTAACATGCGCGCCACCGCCCCGCCCGCGCCATGCCCTCCCCCCAACGCCCGGCCTTCCCCTCGGCGACGCAGGCCGTCCTGCTGTACCTCGCCCTGTTCCTGTGCGAGCTGCTCGTGGGCGCCGTGCTGCGCGATGCCAACCGCGTGTTCGGCCTGAGCACGATGCAGATCGGCGTGCTGTCGGCCGTGCTGGGCAACGGGCTGGTGTTCGCGGTCGTGATGCAGCAGCAGAAGCTGGGCTGGCGCGCGCTGTTCCATCCCTCGCGTGCCTCGATGCGCGCCACGCTGATGCTGGTGGTGCCGCCCGCGCTGCTGCTGGTGCCGGCGCTGATGCTGGCGATCACCTGCGCGATCAACCTGCTGACGCTGGCGCTGCCGCTGTCGGCCTGGGAGGAGGCGATGTTCAGCCGCATGGCCGACGGCAGCGTGGCGGCGGTGCTCGCGGTCTGCGTGATGGCGCCGCTGCTCGAGGAGATGCTGTTCCGCGGCATCGTGCTGCGCGGCTTCCTGCAGCGCTACGGGCGCTGGCAGGCGATCCTGATGTCGGCGCTGCTGTTCGGCGCGGCCCACATGAACATCTACCAGTTCGTGGTCGGCGTCGCCATGGGCACGGTGCTGGGCTGGCTCTACGAGCGCACGCGCTCGCTGATCCCCTGCATCGCGCTGCACGCGGCCTACAACTGCACCACGCTGCTGGTGGCCGGCTGGCTCGAGGACGCCTCGCCCGCCGGCGTGCTGAGCTTCGTGCTGCTCGCGGGCGCGGCCGCGCTGTGCGGCGGGGTGGTGCTGCGGCAGCTGCTGGTGGCCTCGGGCCGGACCAGCGAGGGCTGATTCAGCGCCCGGCCTGCGCCAGCGGCTTCGCGTCCACCGCCTCGCCATCGACGATGAAGTGCCCGCCCGCCACGTGGTGCAGCGTGCGCAGTTCGTCATGGCCCTCGAAGTGCCAGCGGCCGTTCGAGAACACGCGCGCGTCGGCCTGGGCCGCGATCACCTCGCCGAGGAACAGGTCGTAGCGCTGCTGGATCGGCGGCTCGGGCAGCAGCCGGCATTCGAGCCAGGCCGCGCAGCCCTCGAGCAGGGGCGCCTCGGTGGCGCTGCCCGCGAAGCTGCGCAGCCCGTAGGCCTCGAACTTGTCGCGGCCGTCGCGTTCGACCAGCTCGCGGCCCGAGCTGCTGCCCAGCGCCTCGGTCAGGTCGAGCTGCGCGCGCACCGGCACCTGCAGCGCGAAGCTGCCCGCACCCTCGAGCAGCACGCGGGTCCAGGTGCTCTTGTCGAGCACCACCGCCACCTTGGGCGGATCGAAGTCCAGCGGCATGGCCCAGGCCGCCGCCATGATGTTGCGCCGGCCCGCGTGGGCCGCGCTCACCAGCACCGTGGGGCCGTGGTTGAGCAGGCGGTAGGCCTTGGCGAGGGGAACGGGCTGGCGGTGGGAGGCGTTGGAGGTCATGCGCGAAGCGGGTCGGGAAGCGGGGGCGCCAGCCTACCAAAGCGGCGCCCTGCCCGCTTCAGGCCTCGGGCGGCACCACGGGCACGCGCCGCACCGCCACCTCGCGGATGCGCTGCGCGTCCACGCCGGTGACGACGAACTCCCAGCCGTCGTGCACCCAGGTGGCCTCGGCCGCGGGCAGGCCGCCGAAGCGGTCGAGCAGCAGTCCCGCCACCGAGGTGTAGCTGTCGTCCTCGCTCGCCAGGCCGTCGGTCTGCAGCGCCTGCTCGAGCAGGTGCGGGTCGGCGCTGCCGGCCACGGTCCAGGCCTCGGGACCGGTCTGCTGGATCTCGAGCGACTCGTCCTCGTCGGGGAACTCGCCCGCGATCGCCTCCAGCACGTCGATCGGCGTGACCACGCCGGTCAGCGTGCCGTGCTCGTCGGCCACCAGCGCGAGCTGGCCGCGCGCGCCGCGCAGGGTGTCGATCAGGCGGATCACGCGCGTCGACTCGGCCACGTAGATCGGCGCGCGCAGGCCATGGCCCTCGTCGATGCGGCCGTGGCGCAGCAGCTGGCCCAGCAGGTCCTTGGCGCGCGCCACGCCCACCACCTGGTCGAGCGAGCCGCGGCACACCGGGAACAGGCCGTGCGGGGTGTCGAGCAACTGCTCGCGCAGCGCCTCGGGATCGTCGTCGAGGTCGACCCAGGAGACATCGGCGCGCGGCGTCATCACCGAGCGCACGTTGCGCTCGGCCAGCGAGAGCACGCCGCTGACCATGTTGCGTTCCTCGATGCCGAAGGCGGGTTCGTCCACGGGCGCATCGGCATCGGCCGCGGCGGCGCCCACCGGCACCGGTTCGCCGCGCGTGCGGCCGCCGAGCAGGCGGATCACCGACTCGGCCGTGCGCTCGCGCAGCGGCCGGCGCGCCTCGTGGCGCAGTTCGTTGCGGCGCGCCCACTGGTTGAGCGCCTCGATCAGCACCGAGAAGCCGATCGCGCCGTAGAGGTAGCCCTTGGGAATGTGGAAGCCCAGGCCCTCGGCCACCAGGCTCAGGCCGATCATCAACAGGAAGCTCAGGCACAGCACCACCACCGTGGGATGGGCGTTGACGAAGCGCGTCAGCGGCTTCGAGGCCCACAGCATGATCGCGATCGAGATGATCACCGCAGCCATCATCACCGGCAGGTGGTCGACCATGCCGACGGCCGTGATCACCGCGTCGAGCGAGAACACGGCGTCGAGCACCACGATCTGCGCCACCACCACGCCGAAGCTCGCATAGGCGGTGGTGCCGGTCACGGCATGGGTCACGCCCTCGATGCGCTCGTGCAGCTCGGCCGTGGCCTTGAACAGCAGGAACAGGCCGCCCAGCAGCAGGATCAGGTCGCGGCCCGAGAAGCCCTGGCCGAACAGGCTGAACAGCGGCGTGGTCAGCGTCACCAGCCACGAGACGATGGACAGCAGCCCCAGGCGCATCAAGAGGGCCAGGCTCAGGCCGATGAGCCGCGCGCGGTCGCGCTGGTGCGGCGGCAGCTTCTCCGCGAGGATCGCGATGAAGATCAGGTTGTCGATGCCCAGCACGATCTCGAGCACGACGAGCGTGAGGAGACCGATCCAGACGGCGGGGTCGGACAGCAGTTCAATCATGGAAGGTGGCGCGCGAGCGCGTGCGGCCCGGCATGGCGCGAACCATGGCGAGCGATGAGGGAGAAATCGGGAGGAGAGAAAAGGCCGAAGGACCCGGCGGAGGCCGTGTCATTGGCGGGGACAGCGCGCTCGGAAAGCGGCGGCGGGGAGCGGGACGGCTGGCGCAGGCCAGCGACGGACTGGGAGGCTCGGAAGAGGTTGTCACCCGCGCAGTCTATCGAAGCCCTCGCGCGGCCCCACGTTTGCAAGGGCTTTGCCGGGGGCGCCTCAGCCTTCGAGGAAGTCGGGCTGCCTGAACTTCTTCTCGAGGAACCGGCCGTTGGCCACCAGCGCCGCGGCATCGCTCGCCGCCAGGTTGGCGACCACCTCGCGCAGCTTGGCATCGAGCAGGCCGAGCTGCTCGCCGAGCAGCTGGCGCGCGGTCTTGCCGTCCTTCAGCGGCTGCGTGACGCGAAAGGCCGGCGGCAGCGCCACATAGTTGGCCAGGGTCTCGGGCAGGTAGCGCAACACGGTCTCGCGCACGGTGAACAGGTCGTCGCCGCCCGCGCCGGCGTCCATCAACTGCGGCAGCACCTCGACCACCAGGCCGCGCACGCTCTCGAGGCTGTGCCGCATGTCCTCGGTGAGGTGCGGCGAGGCGCGCGCGACCACCTCGTCGAGCCGCCGCAGCGTCTCCTCCAGGCTCAGGCTGTCCTCGATGCGGCGCTCGAGCTCGGGCGCGCGCCGGCCCAGCAGCCAGCCGACGATGTAGAGGCCGGCGGTGATGGCGAGCCAGCCGCGGTCGATGACGCCCGCGAACAGCAGCGCCGGACCGGCCAGCGCGAGCGCGCAGCCGAGGATGTTGCCGTTGCCGTAGAGGAACAGCAGCGCGCGCAGCTTCAGCGAATGCCGCGCCACGCCAGGCCTTTGCACAGGGTCACTGGTAGCCCCGGATTTCCTTGAACACCTGCGCCAGCACCAGCCGGCGGCCGTCGAACTCGCGCCCGCCCGAGGCTTTCGCGAGCGCCCGCATCTCGGCCACGTTGCCCTCGCCGAACAGGATCGGGAAGATGCGCGCCGGCAGCCCGTTCGCGTAGCGCGCCTGGAACTCCTCGGGCTTCAGGCCCGCGTTGTTCTGGCCGTCGGTCAGCAGCACGATGCTCACGAAGCGATCGGGATCGCTGCGCTGCTCCTCGCGCGCGAGGTCCTCGGCCACGGCCAGCGCGGAATAGATGGCGGTGCCGCCATCGGCCTGCATCGCGTCGGCCTGGCGGCGCAGTTCCTCGCGCGCGGCGCCGATGCGCTCGGGCTCGAAGCGCACCCACACCGGCTCCGACACGCGCGTGGCGAACGGAACCAGCACCACCCGCTCGCGGCTCTGGAAGGCGCTGTAGCGCACGCTCGCCGCGGCGCCGGCCTCGGCCCCCGACAGCCGCTTGAGCGCCTCGCGCATGGCTTCCAGGCGCTGCCCCTGCATCGAGCCGCTGAGGTCGAGCACGAAGATCGAGGTGGAGGGCTTGCGCCAGCGCGCCTGGTAGGTGCCGAGCACGGCGTCGATCACCTCGAGCCGGTTCGGAAAGGACAGCTCCGACACCGCCGCCGTGGGCAGCGCGCTCGCGGCCTGCACCTCGGGATTGGCCGGGCGCAGGAAGGCGGCCGACAGCGCATCGCGCTGGAACGCGGCCCCCTTCCAGGCCGCCACCAGCCGGTTGTACGGCTCGCGCCGTGCCTCGTCGAGCAGCATCAGCGGATAGTCGGCCGAGATCATGCCGTCGCGCGGATAGATCGGCAGCAGCCGGTCGGCCGCGGGCAGCCGCTCGTTGAGGCGCAGGATCACGGCCTCGTAGTTGACCATCGCATCGATCGCGGCGGGATCGGCCAGGTAGGCATCGGCGAGCCAGCCCGAGCTGCCGGCCGTGAGCTTCTGGCCCGAGAGGAAGGCCTTGAGCGTCTTCTCGTCCACGTCCTGCGCCGCCAGGTCCTCGGTCTTGCCCGCGAGTGCCGAGGCGACCGCGAACAGCGCGCTCATGCCGGTGTTGGAGCTGGTCGCGTTGGTCATGCCGTAGCGCAGCTGGCCCGTGCTGGCGGCCCGCGCGATGTCGGCCCAGCCGGGCGCGCGCTTGTCCCAGCCCAGCCGCGCGGCCTTGGCGGCCTTCACCCCGAGCGCGATGCGCGAGTAGAAGAGCTTCTCGCGCGCCACCGCCGGCTTGGCGAGCGCCAGCGCGGGATAGGCGCCGTTGGGCGGCAGGATCGCATCGAAGCGCTCGCCGGCATTCACGCGCTCCACGATGTCCAGCGTGCCCGCGTACGACAGCTGCAGTTCCACCCCGGCGGCGCGCGCGGCCTCGACCAGCGGCGCCTCGAGGTCCTTGAGCTCGGAGCCCGCGAGAACGGTGAAGGCCGTCGATGGCGGACTGACCTGCGGCGCGGCGGCGGTGGGCGTGGCCGCCTCGTCGCGGCCGCAGCCGGCCAGCCCGAGCGCCAGTGCCAGCAGCGCACCGAGCGCGAAGCGCCGTGCCGGCGCCAGGCTCACAGCACGACCCCGCTGCCCGCCGACGGCTCGCGCAGCGCGACGGCCGAGGTCTCGCGGCGCGCGCGGTCGAGGTAGCCGCGGCTGCGCGCCACCTCGTCGCTCAGCGTGTCGACCGTGGTCTGCATCGCGTCGAGCGCCTTGAGCTTGAAGTCGGCGATCGCGTCCATGGTCTGGTAGATGTTGGCGAAGGCCTGCTGCAGCTTGGCGATCTCGATCGTGCCCGAGGCCGCCTGCTGGTGGATCTGGCCGGTCTGCTCGCGCAGCAGCTCGCTGGTGGTCGCGATCAGGTTGCCGGTGGTGGCATTGAGCGCGCCGATCTGGTCGAGCACCAGCTTCTGGTTGGCCAGCGCCTGCGCCACGATCACCGCGGTGCGCAGCGCCGACACCGTGGTGGTGGTGGCGCGGTCCACGCCCTTGGTCAGCTCGAGGTTGTTCTTGCGGATCATGTCGAGCGCCAGGTAGCCCTGGATGTTGACCGCGAGCTGCGTCAGCAGGTCGGTGACCTTCTGGCGCGCGTAGAACAGCATCTCCTCGCGCACAACGCGCGCCTTCTCGGGATCGGTGGCGTCGAACTCGCGCGCCTTGGCGTCGAGGCGCGCGTCGAGCGCCTTGCCGATGTGCACGTACTTCTCGAGCCGCTCCATCAGCGTCCAGAGGTTGACCTTCTCCTGCTCGATGGCCGCGTTGTCGCGCAGCAGCTCGTCCTTGCCGCGCTTGAGCGATTCGATGATGGCGTCGAGGTGCGACTGCGAGGACTGGTAGCGCTCGAAGTAGGCGACCAGCTTGTTGCCCAGCGGGATCAGGCCCAGCAGCTTGCGCGCCGAGAACAGGTCGCCCTGCTTCGAGGGATCGAGGTCCTCGACCTGGTGGCGCAGGTCGATCAGCGACTGGCCGATCTGCGAGCCCTGGCCGAACAGGCCGTTGCGCAGCGAGCCCACCGGGCGTTCGAGCATGCGGTTGGAGACCGAGGCCGAGGCCTCGATCTCCTTGCTGCCCATCGAGTGGATGCGCGCCACCGCCTCCTTGAACTGCGGATGCTGGCTGTCGTGCGCCGTGATGTCGTCGATGAAGCGATCGACCTGCGCATCGAGCTCGCCGACCTCCTCGGGCTTGAGCCGCACCCGCCCGCTGGCGGATTCGACCGGCACCGGCGCGACGGGCGCCGGCGGCTCGAGCACGAAGGACTGCGGCGGCTGCAGCACGTCGAGTGCGGCAACGGCGACCGCCGTGGCGGGAGCGGACTCGGGACGGGAAGTGTTCATAGGTTCCTCGGGTTCACTTGAAGCGGCCTTCGATGGCGGTGGTCATGCGTTCGAGCCATTCGAAGCTGGGCGGGTCGATCACGTCGACCAGCACGTCGGGCACCTTGACGCCGCGTCCGGCCCAGTTCTCCGGCCCCTTGGCATCGCCACCGGTGCGAAAGCCGTATTCGTGCGCGAGCTCGCGCAGCTTGGGATCGTTCTCCAGCGCCGCGCCCAGGCGCGCGCCGCCCGGCGTGTAGGGCACCAGCACGTGCTTCGAATAGACCGTGGGCCGCGGATAGAGCAGCACCATGTCGCCGCGCAGCCGGTCGGGATGCTTGAGCCAGAACTCCACCAGCTGCGATTCGTAGGCCACCAGCAGCGGCGCCTTGCCCATGCCGAGCGCGAGGTAGTCCTCGAACGGGCCGGCCGAGGACTGCTCCTGGAAGCCCTGCCGAAGGAACAGCGGCGCCACCGTCGGCAGCACGCGGTCCACGTCCTGCTGGCTCTGCACGATCTGCTGGCCGTTCGCGAGATAGCTCGCCAGCGCCAGGTACATCGCCGCCGAATTGGAGGTGCGCACGTCGGTCGAATTGATCAGCAGCGACTTGCTGGTGGAGAACGCGGCGCTGGCCTTGAGCTCCTTCCAGCGCGTGCCCTTCTCGATCATCGCCATCAGCCTGGGCAGGTCGACCACGTAATAGAAGTCGCCCTGCTTCTCGGCCACGCCGTTGGCGATCAGGATCTCGGCGATCGGCCGCCAGCTCGCGAGCACGATCGGCGTGTAGAAGGGGTTGTAGACATTGGGCGCCTTCGCCAGCTCCTTGAGCCGCTGCGCCGCCGGCGCGCCCGAGGGAAAGCCGAAGTCGAACCTGCCGGCGTCGTAGCGCTCGGCGATGGTGCGCGAGCCGGCCTTCTCCACCGTGACCGTGATGCCCTGCGCGGCCAGCGCCTGCTGCACGCGCTCGTCGGCGAAGAACGATTCCTTTTCGGAACCGATCAGCCCGCGCAGCGCCACATGGCGCGCCTGCTCGATCCGCGCGGCGTTGCCGGCCGCCGTGTCGTCGCGCACGCGCTGGTTCGAATACCAGACGCCGCCCGCGACCGCGGCCAGCAGGACCACGGCCAGCGCCGGCGCGATCAGTTTGCGGATTTCCAACGGTGCTGCTCCTCGGCCCCTTCATCGGGGTTCGAGGAACATCCTAGCCACGCAATATGACGGTTCGTGACAGTCCGATGACAGCGGCGCGGCGCGCCGCCGCGCTCAGGTCCCGCGCGTCAGCATGCGCCCCGCGCGCGCCAGCACGCGCGCCTCGTCCACCGTCGCGCCGCCGCGGTAGGCCAGCACGCCGTTCACGAACACGCGCTCGATGCCCAGGCTCAGGCCCTTGGGCCGGTCGTAGGTGGCGGTGTCGGCGATGGTCTCGGGATCGAACACCACCACGTCGGCCATGTGGCCCGCGCGCAGCAGGCCGCGCTCGGCGATGCGCAGGTTGCGCGCGCTCATGCCGGTCATCTTGTGCACCGCCTGCTCGAGCGTGAACAGCCGGCGCTGGCGCCAGTAGCGCGCGAACACGCGCGGGAACGCACCCCACAGCCGCGGATGCGGATGGCGGTCGTGCGGCAGGCCGTCGCTGCCGATCATGGTCAGCGGATGCGCGATCACGCGCTCCACGTCCTCTTCCTGCATCTGGAAATAGCAGGCGCCGCCGGGCTTCAGCCGCAGGCAGGCCGCCTGCTCGCTCACGCCCCATTCGCGCGCGATGTCCGACACCAGCCGGCCGGTCATCTCGGGATGCGGGTCGGACCAGGTCAAGAGCACGTCGATCACGCCGTCGACCAGGTCCTCGCGCAGCACGGTGGAACCGGCGACGTAGGGGTAGACGTCCATCGCGATCTTCTGGCGCTGCGCGAGCGACTCGATCAGCGGCAGCGTCTCCCTGGTGCGGCCCCAGTTCGCGGGCCCGGCGCACTTGTGGTGCGAGATCACCAGCGGCACGCCCGCGGCGAAGGCCGAGTCGCCGGCCTCGTGCAGCGCCTCGACGATCTGCTGCATCTCGCTGCGCAGGTGGGTGGCGTAGACGCCGCCATGGCGCGCCACCACGCGCGCGAGCGCGGTCACCTCCTCGGCGGGCGCGGCGAAGGCTTCTTCATAGAACAGGCCCGAGGACATGCCGTGCGCGCCCTCTTCCATGCAGGCCTCGAGCAGCGCCGCCATGCGCGCGAGCTCGTCGGCGCTGGCGGGCCGGTCGAGCGCCTCCATGGCCGCGAAGCGCAGGGTGGTGTGGCCCACCAGCGCGGCCACGTTGAGCGCGGGCTGCGTGGCGTCGACCGCGGCGCGGTACTCGGCCATGCTCGCGTGGCGGAACGAGTCGGCGCCCAGCAGCGTGAGCGGCGGCTTGGACTGCGGCGTGCGGTAGGGCGCGAGCGAGATGCCGCAGTTGCCCGTGACCACGGTGGTGATGCCCTGCGACACCTTGGGCAGGCACAGCGGGTCGCGCAGCACGATCGCGTCGTCGTGGGTGTGGGCGTCGATGAAGCCCGGCGCGATCACCTTGGCGCGGCAGTCGACGACCTCGACATCGGCCAGCTCGAGGCCCTCGGGCAGGCGCGCGCGCAGGCCCTCGCCGAGCGCGAGGATGCGGTCGCCGTGCAGCAGCACGTCGCCGGGCCACGAGGGGCCGCCCGAGCCGTCGACCACGAGGCCGGCCTCGAGCAGCACGGCTTGGGGAGCGCTCACGACCGGTGTCCTTTCTCGTTGATGCCGCCGCCGTCCCAGCTCTGCAGCGGGTGCGTGGTGGCGTCGATGCCGTGGCGCTGGAAGGCTTCGCGCGCGCGCTGCAGGCGCTGCACCGCCGGCTCGCCGCGACGCTGCGCGACCAGCACCGTGAGGATCTCGATCGCCGTGAGGTGCGTCAGGTAGGCATCGATGCCCACGTGCATCACGGCGTCGTCGGGCACCGAGAGCCCGAGCAGGAAATCGGCCCTGGCCGCGAGCGCGGTGCCGGGCCGCGTGAGCGCGACCACCTTGGCGCCCTGCCCGCGCGCGATGTCGACCGCGTCGAGCAGCGAGGGCATGCCGCCCACGTGCGAGATCGCGATCACCACGCCGCCCGGGCGCTGCGCGGCGCCGGCCACCTGCTGCAGGTGGTAGTCGGCCCAGGCATTGGCCGACAGGCCGAGCCGGAACAGCCGCGCCTGCAGGTCGTTGGCCATGAACCACGAGGTGGCGCCGGCGCCGTAGAGGTCGACGTGCGGCGCGGCCGCGATGGCCGAGACGGCGCCGTCGAGCACCTGCATGTCGAGCTGGCCGCGCACGCCCGAGACCGAGGCGGCCGCGCTGCGCGCGATCTTCGACACCACCTCGTCGGCGGCGTCCTCGATGTTGACGCGGCGGTGCAGCGGCGAGCCGCCGAGCGCGAGCTCCTGCGCCAGCGCGAGCTTGAACTCGCGCAGGCCCGCGAAGCCGAGGTCGCGGCAGGTGCGCATGATGGTCGGCACCGAGCTGCCGGAGCGCTCGGCCAGCGATTCGAAGCTCTCCTCGAGCACCCGGTCGGGGTCCTCGAGGATCAGGTCGAGGATCGCGCGCCGCGTGGCGGGCGCGCCCTCGCGGGTCTGCGCGATCTTCTGGAGCAGCGAGGGAGTCATCGGCCGCGCGGTCAGAAGTGCATCGCCACCGCGTCGCTCACGCGGTAGTCGTTCTCGACCACGGGCATCCAGTGCCACTTGTCGAAGGTGGTGCAGGGGTGCGAGATGCCCAGGCCCACGCGGTCGCCGACGGCCGGCGCGCGCGCCTCCTCGTCGGCCTCCCAGCGCAGGTAGGCATGCTGGTCGTTGAGCGCGGTGATCTTCCAGCCGGCGGGCACGGCCTCGGGCACCAGCACGCCGCGCGCCGCGCGCGCGATCGGCACCGGCAGCGAGAGGTCGAAGGAGATGTCGCGCTTGCCCACGGCCAGGATCGCGAGGCCGGGCTCGGGCCGCGACTGCACCGTGGCCCAGACCTCCATCGCGGGCACCAGGCTCTCGCCGCAATCGCAACCGAGGCGCTCGTCGACCGCGCTGACCATGCGCTTGTAGAAGCCATGGTCGTGCGTGACATAGCAGCCCGAGCGCAGCAGGCCGCGCACCGGCGACGCCAGCGCGGGCTTGAGTCGCCCGGCCACGAGGTCGAAGATGGCCGAGCCGCCGGCCGAGACCAGCACCTCGTCGGTCTCGAACAGCTGCTGCGTGTCGCAATGGCGCGCCACCGCTTCCACGCGGTCCATCAGGGTCGCGGCATAGGCCGCGTCGGGCTCGCTGGCGCCGGTGGCGCCCTGCCCTTCGTAGGTCTCGATGCCCACCAGCCGCACCGCGTCGCTCGCGCGCAGCCGCGTGGCGAGCGCCACCGCCTCTTCATGCGTGCGACAGCCGGTACGCGCGCCCGCAACGCCGATCTCGAGCATGACCTCGAAAGGAACGCTGTTGGGGTGGCGGCGCGCCCAGTCCTCGATCAGCGCGAGCTGCGCCAGCGAATCGACCAGGAACACGATGCGCAGGCCCGCATGGTCGCGCAGCAGCAGCTGGATGCCGGCCAGGTCCTCGTCGCTCACCACCTGGTTGGCGATCAGCGTGCGGCGCGCGCCGGCGGCCACGCCCACCGCGAGCTGGGTCACGGTGGCGAAGGTCAGGCCCCAGGCACCGGCATCGAGCTGGCGCTGGAACAGCTGCGGCGACATGGTGGTCTTGCCGTGCGGCGCGAGGTCGATGCCCCATTCGCGCACGCGCGCCTGCATCCAGGCCAGGTTGTGCTCGAGCGCCTCGCGCTTGAGCACGGCCAGCGGCAGCGGCAGGTCGCCCGCGAGCACGTTCCAGCCCGCGGCGCCGATCTCGCTGCGCCGGCGCGGCGCCTGGGTGCGCGGATAGCCCTTGAAGCTGCTGCCCAGCAGCGGGTCGTCGAAGGAGGGAGCGGCGGTGTCGGTCATGGTCATGCGGCGATGGGAGAAAGCAGGTCCTTGCGGATGCAGGCGCTGTAGTGTCCGCTCGAAACCTGCTCGAGCGGCGGCACGGTCCGTGCGCAGGCCTCGATGGCATGCGGGCAGCGCGTGCGGAACACGCAGCCCGAGGGCGGCGAGATCGGACTGGGGATGTCGCCCTTGAGGGCGATGCGCTCGGTGGCGAGCTCGGGATCGGGCTTCGGGCTCGCGGCCAGCAGCGCCTGGGTGTAGGGGTGCGAGGGGCGCGCGAAGAGTTCGTCGGTTTCCGCAACCTCCATCACCTTGCCCAGGTACAGCACCACCACGCGGTCGCACAGGTACTCGACCACGTCGAGGTCGTGCGAGATGAACAGCATGGTCAGGCCCAGGCGCTCGCGCAGGTCGGCCAGCAGGTTGATGACCTGCGACTGGATCGACACGTCGAGCGCCGACAGCGGCTCGTCGGCCACGATGAACTCGGGCTCCACCGCGAGCGCGCGCGCCACGCCGATGCGCTGGCGCTGGCCGCCCGAGAACTCGTGCGGGAAGCGGCTCGCATGCTCGGCGCGCAGGCCCACGGTCTCGAGCAGCTCGGCGATGCGCCTGTCGCGCGCGGCCGCGCCCTTGTGCAGGCCGTGCGTGGCCAGCGCCTCGCCGAGGATCGCGCCGATGCGCATCTTCGGGTTCAGGCTCGCGTACGGGTCCTGGAAGATGATCTGCAGCTTGCTGCGCAGCTTGCGCATGCGCTCGCCCGACAGCGCGCCGATGTCGTCGCCGCGGTAGAGCACCTGGCCCTCGGTGCGCTCGAGCAGGCGCAGCACGGTGCGGCCGATGGTGCTCTTGCCCGAGCCCGATTCGCCGACCAGACCCAGCGTCTCGCCGGGCTGGATCGCGAACGACACGTCGTCGACCGCGCGCACCGGGCGTTCGCCGCTGCCGAAATACTTCTTGAGTCCGCGGACTTCGATCAGGGGGGAAACGACGGCGTTCATGCGAGCCTCGCGAAGTGGGCGTCGGGCTGCACGCGGGTGCAGCGGGCCTGGCGGTCCAGGCGGATGTCGATCAGCGGCGGCATCGCCGTGGCGCAACCGGCCTGCGCATGGTCGCAGCGCGGCTCGAAGGCACAGCCCGGCGGCGGCGCCAGCGGGCTCGACACCTGGCCGCGGATCGCGAACAGGCGCCTGGGCTTGGGCTGCCCCGGCTGGCGCGCCTTGCCCGGCAGGCAGGCCAAGAGGCCCTGGGTGTAGGGATGCTCGGGCTGCGCGAACAGCGGGCGCACCGGCGCGCTCTCGACCACGCGGCCCGCGTACATCACGACCACGTCGTCGGCATGGTGCGCGACCACGCCGAGGTTGTGCGTGATGAACAGGATGCTCATGCCGGTCTCGGCCTGCAGCCGGCGCATCAGCACCAGGATCTGCGCCTGGATGGTCACGTCGAGCGCGGTGGTGGGCTCGTCGGCGATCAGCAGCGTCGGGTCGCAGGCCATGGCCAGCGCGATCATCACGCGCTGGCGCATGCCGCCCGAGAGCTGGTGCGGGTACTCGTGCAGGCGCTGCGCCGCGGCCGGTATCTCGACCAGGTCGAGCATGCGCTTCGCATGGGCCAGCGCGGCCTGGCGATCGAGCCCCTTGTGCAGCCGCACGCTCTCGGCGATCTGCTCGCCGATGGTGAACACCGGGTTCAGGCTGGTCATCGGCTCCTGGAAGATCATCGAGAGCTGGTTGCCGCGCAATGCGCGCATCTCGCGCTCGGGCAGGGTCAGCAGGTCGACGGTCCTGCCTTCGCGCGTGACGAAGCGCGCGCCGCCGCTGACCTGGGCGTTGGCGGTCCTGGGCAGCAGGCGCATCAGCGTGAGGCTGGTGACCGACTTGCCCGAGCCCGACTCGCCGACCAGCGCGGTGGTCTTGCCGGGCTGGATCGCGAAGCTCACGTCGGCCACCGAGCGGATCAGGCCGTCCTCGGTGGGGAAGCTGGTGCTCAGGCTGTCGACCACGAGGCGCGGGGAGGATGTGGCGGTCGTCATCACGCGGTCTTTTTGAGTTTGGGATCGAGCAGGTCGCGCACGCCGTCGCCGAGCAGCTGCAGCGACAGCGCCGTGAGGATGATCGCGAGCCCCGGGAACAGCACCACCCAGAAGGCCTGGTGCGCGTACTGCTGGCTGCCCGCGACCATGGTGCCCCAGGTCGGGATCTCGGGCGGCACGCCGACGCCGAGGAAGGACAGCCCCGCCTCGGCCAGGATCGCGTAGGCGAAGATGAACGAGACCTGCACCAGGATCGGCGACATCAGGTTCGGCAGGATGTGGCGCCACAGGATGCGCGAGGTGCGCACGCCAAGCGCGCGCACGGCCTCGACGAACAGCAGCTCGCGCACCACCAGCGTGGAGGCCCGCACCACGCGCGCCACGCGCGGCGTGTAGACCAGCACCAGCGCCAGCACCGTGTTCATCAGCGAGGGCCCGAGGATCGCCACCAGCGCGATCGCCAGCAGGATGTCGGGGAAGGACATCATCGCGTCGACCACGCGCATCAGCGGCGCGTCGAGCCGGCGGAAGAAGCCGGCCATCAGGCCCAGCACGGTGCCCGCGACGACCGCGCCCAGCGCCGTGAGCGCCGCGATCGCCAGCGAGTAGCGCGCGCCGTGCACGATGCGCGAGTAGAGGTCGCGGCCCAGCTCGTCGGTGCCCAGCAGGTGCTCGGCGCTCGGCGCCTTCAGGCGCTGCAGCACGGCCGTGTCGTTGGGATCGATGGAGGCGAACAGCGGCGCGCCGATGGCGAGGATGGCGATCGCCAGCAGCACCAGCGCGGACAGCATCACGATGCGGCGGTGCATCAGCTGGCGAAGCATTCTTGGCATCCGCATGGCTCAGACCTTCACGCGCGGATCGACCACCGCATACAGCAGGTCGATCGAAAAATTGATGAGCACGTAGATCGCGGCGATCACCAGCAGCGCGCCCTGGATCACCGGGTAGTCGCGCCGCAGCACCGCGCTCACCACGAGGTTGCCCACGCCCGGCAGGCCGAACACGGTCTCGGTGATGACGGCGCCGCCGATCATCAGCGCCACCGTCAGGCCGATCACCGTGACGATCGGCACCAGCGCATTGCGCAGCGCATGCTTGAGCACCACCACCGTCTCGCTCAGGCCCTTCGAGCGCGCGGTGCGCACGTAGTCCTCGCCGAGCACGTCGAGCATCGAGGCGCGCGTGAAGCGGATGATGAGCGCGGAGTTCAGCAGGCCCAGCACCGTGGCCGGCAGCACCAGCGAATGCAGCCGCTCGGCCAGCGCCGCGTCGGGCGCGCCGTAGCCCGAGACCGGGAACCAGCCGAACGAGACCGCGAAGATCTGGATCAGCACGATGCCGAGCCAGAAGCTCGGGATGCTCGCGCCCAGCATCGCGATGCCGGTGAACAGCTGGTCGACCGCGCGGCCGCGGAACACGGCCGAGACGATGCCGCAGGGCACGCCGATCAGCGCGGCGATGGCCACCGCCATCAGCGCGAGCAGCGCGGTGGGCTCGGCGCGCTCCCACAGCGCCTGCGTGACCGGACGCTGCAGGAAGATCGAGGTGCCGAGGTTGCCCTGCAGCACCTCGCGCAGCCAGTAGCCGAACTGCACGGGCAGCGGCTTGTCGAGGCCGTATTCCTTCTGCACGCGCGCGATGTCGGCCGCGGTGGCCTGGTCGCCCAGCAGCACCGAGACCGGGTCGCCCGAGGCGGCGCGCGTGAGCACGAACACCAGCACCGCCACCAGGGCGAGCACGATGAGCATGCCGGTGGCGCGGGATGCGATGTAGCGGATCATGGGATGTGGTTCTTTTCGGGAAATGCGGGATCGGACAGCCGGACGCAGAGGACGCGAAGGTTCCGCGAAAGACGCAAAAGGAAATTCATCTGAAGAATCTCCTTGGCTGTTCTTTCGCGCCCTTTGCGAAACCTTCGCGTCCTCTGCGTCCGGTACCCGTATCCGGCAGCCGCGTTACTTGATACGAGCGTTCCAGAAGAAGGGCCAGGTCGCCGGCTGGTAGTTGTCGAGCGCCGGGCTCCTGGCCGACAGCCCGTTGAACTTGCCGACGTTGATGTACGGCACCTCCTCGTAGACCACCTGCTGCACCTTGCCCCACAGCGCGCCGCGCTTGGCCGGGTCGCTCTCGACGTTGAAGGCCTGCAGCGCCGCCTTCTTGGCCGGCGTGTCCCACCAGCCGGGCGCGCCGTCGCCGAGTTGCGGCGGCGAGAGCATGGGCTCGGGGAACTGGCCCGAGTGGGTGACGTAGATGTCCCACAGCTTGGCGTCGTTGCGGCGCTGCACCAGCGTGGCCCAGTCGACCACGTTGAGGTCGACCTTGAAGCCGGCGCGCTTGAGCTGCTCGGCCATCAGCAGCGACATGTTGTAGTGGAAGTCGTACTGGCGGCTCGTGAGCACGCGGATCGGCTCGCCCTTGTAGCCGGCCTTGGCCGCGGCCTCCTTGGCCTTGGCGGCGTTGCGCTGGTTGTACTGGTCGGCGCCGGCCGTCGAATAGAAGGGCGAGCCCTTCGGGAAGTGGTTGGCCTCGGCCACGAAGAAGCGCGTGTCGCCGAAGCCGGCCGCGAGCATCTCGCCCTCGCCGAGCGCGGTCTGGATCGCCTGGCGCACCGGCTGGCTCGCGGCCACGCCTTCCTTGGTGTTGAGCACCAGGTAGGGGAAGCCGAACGAGGGCGTCATGATCGGCACCGTCTTGCCGCCCGACTTCTCGAGGCGCGGCAGCGCCTCCACCGGCAGCAGGTCGGCGAAGTCGTACTGGCCGGCCAGCGCGCCTTCGACGCGCGTGCTGGCGTTGGGCACCGGCACGAAGCGCAGCTCCTCGATCGCGGCCTCGCGCTTGCCGCCGTAGCCGCTCGCGGGCTCCTTGCGCGCCGCGTACTTGTCGAAGCGCGTGAGCAGCACGAACTGGTCGGGGCGGCGTTCCTTGAACTTGTAGGGGCCGGTGCCGACGAAGTCCTTGAGCGGCGAGGCGATCGATTCCTTGGCCATGATCGCGGCCATGCCGCTGGGCAGCGCGAGCTGCGACAGCAGCGGCGCATAGGGTTCCTTGAGCACGATCTCGACCGCCAGCGGGCCCTTGGCCTTGAGGCTGTCGATCTCCTTGCCCACGGCCTTGCCGCGCGGCGACTGGTCCATCCAGCGCTGCAGGCTCGCGACCACGTCGTCGGCCGTGAGCTCGCGGCCGCTGTGCAGCATCACGCCCTTGCGCAGCGCGATCGCGTAGGTCTTGCCGTCGGCCGAGATCTTCGGCATGCCCTCGGCCAGCATCGGCACCACGTTCCATTTGGCGTCGAAGGTGTAGAGCGTCTCGTAGACGTGCTGCATGATGGTTCCGACCAGGTCGGCGGTCGAGGCCATCGGATCGAGCGTCTGCGGCTCGGCCACCATCGCCAGCGTGGCGAAGTTGCGCGGACCCTGCGCCTGGGCGTTCAGCGGTGCCACGGCATACAGCGCCGCGAGCAGGGTGGCACCCAGAAGGGTGCGCTTCGACAGCATGGGCAGGCGCGGGAAAGAGCCGGCGTGGGGCATGGAGTTCTCCTTCATGGGGCGAGACGCGTTTGTGAAAAAAACTTTCGTTGCGGGCCGCACTTTGAAGCAGTATCTATGCCAAATCATCCGTGAAAACCCTTGATTCAGCGTTATCACTGAAATAGATTTTCAGTTTCGGCCGATACTGGCGGCCGTTTTCATCCCTCCAATTTCTCTTCTTCAGACAGGAGTTCGTTCATGCCTCTCGAATACCTCGGCGCCCCGCCCACCGCTTCCGACCGCCAGGTGCGTCCCTTCTCGCCGGCCGTGCGCGCGGGCGACTTCATCTACGTGTCGGGCCAGGTGCCGGCCAATGCGCAGGGCGAGATCGTGGCCGGCGGCATCGAGGCGCAGACGCGCCAGGTGATGGAGAACCTGAAGACCGTGCTCGCGCTGGCCGGCGCCACGCTCGACGACGTCTGCAAGACCACCTGCTGGCTCGACGACGCGCGCGACTTCGGCGCCTTCAACCGCATCTACATGAGCTACTTCGGCGAGAACAAGCCCGCGCGCTCGACCACCGAGGCGCGACTGATGGTCGATGCGAAGGTGGAGATCGACGTGGTGGCGTACAAGCCGAAGGCTTGAGCGGCGCCTGAGCGGCGCCCCTCGTCGACACTCGAGGCGATCAGGAAGCGTCGCGCAGCAGCGCGACGATGTCGCCATGCTGCTTCTCGAACGCGAGGTCGAAGGCGGTGTGGCCGGCACCGTCCTTGAGCAGCTTGTCGGCGCCATGGATCATCAGCGCGCGCACGGTCTCGTAGTGGCCGCGCACCGCGGCCTCCATCAGCGCGGTGCGGCCGTTGGGCAGGCGCGCATCGGGATCGGCGCCCTTCTCGATCAGCGCCGCCACGGCCTGCGTCTGGCCGAGGCGCGCGGCCTGCACGAGGTTCGGCACGGCCGCCGCCTGCGCCGCGGCCCAGGGCACCACGGTGCAGCCCATCAGGGCCACGCAGGCGTGGATCAGCAGGTGCTTGAGCGGGTTCATGGCGTGTCCTCGGGATCTGCGATGGCGGTCGGTGATGGGCATGCGCGGCGCACGAGCATCGTGCGGGCACATGTCGCTTCGAGCAAGCGACGTGCCATGGCCGAAGGCATGCGCGCATGCTGGCATGGATGCTGCGTTGTCGGGCGTTCAACTCCACTCCGACATCAACGATGACCTCCACGCTCGCGCGCCGCAAGCTTCCTGGCTTCTCCTCCCCGTCCTCGTCCTCGCGCGCCACGCGCTTCGCCTGCACGCTGATGTTCTGCGCCGTGCTCGCCGCCTGCGGCGGTGGTGGCGGCGACAACAGCGTCTTCTCGTTCACGCCCGTGGCCGGCACGCCGCCGACCACGCCCGAGACGCCCGGCGATGCCGTGGTGCTGCAGCCCGATCGCGCGCCCTTCCCGCTGGTCGAGGCCACCGTCGAAGGCTTCCATGCGGCGATGCGCAAGGGCCAGGTCTCGTGCCGCGACGTGGTGCAGGGCTACCTCGACCGCATCGCGGCCTTCGATGCCGATGCCTCCGATGCCTACCCCGACAGCCCCGGCCTGCACAGCGTGATCGCGGTCAATCCGGCCGCGCTCGCGCGCGCCGACGAACTCGACCGCCAGTTCTTCAAGACCGGCCGGATGGCCGGCCCGATGCACTGCGTGACGGTGCTCGCGAAGGACAACATCGACACCCACGACATGAAGACCACGGCCGGCTCGCTGGCGCTGGCCAACAACCAGCCGCCCGACGACGCCTACATCCTGCGCAAGATCCGCGAGGCCGGCGGCATCGTCATCGGCAAGGCCAACCTCGACGAGTTCGCGTTCGGCTTCACCGGCAGCTCGTCGGTCGGCGGCAAGACGCGCAACGCCTACATCCCGGCCAACAGCGCGGGCGGCTCGTCGTCGGGCACCGGCACCTCGATCGCCGCCAGCCTCGCGATGCTGGGCCTGGGCACCGACACCGGCGGCTCGGTGCGCGTGCCCTCGGCGGTCGAAGGCCTCTACGGCCTGCGGCCCACGCTGCGGCTCGTGAGCCAGGACGGCATCGTGCCGCTGGCCCATGGCCAGGACACGGCCGGCCCGCTGTGCCGCCAGGTGCAGGACTGCGCGCTGGTGCTCGATGCCATGGCCGGCTACGACGCCGCGCCCGGCAGCGGCCAGCGCACCGCCAAGGCCTGGGACGCCCCGCTGGTGGCGAATGCCGCCGCCTATGCGGCGATGACCGCGCAGCCCGCGAGCTACACCGCGACGCTCCAGGCGGATGGCCTGCGCGGTGCGCGCATCGGCGTCGTGCGCGCGATGTTCCCGGCGGCGAGCACGGCCAACCAGCGCTTCCTCGACACCCTCAATGCCGCGCTCGACCGCATGAAGGCCGCCGGCGCGACGATCGAGGACGTGCAGATCCCCGACCGCGCGACCATCCTGACCGGCTACGCCAGCCTCTCGTCCTACGAGTTCCGCGACAACCTCACCGAGTACCTCGGCAGCTGGAGCTCCACCGCCGACGGCCATCCGCGCACCACGGAAGACGTGGCGATCGCCATGGCCACGCTGGAGCCCACGCGCGTGGCCAACTTCCGCTCGTACATCACCTCGGGCACCAACAAGGAATCCAACCCGACCTACCAGAACAACCTGAAGCCGCGCGACGCCTTCGTGATCCCGCGCGTGACGGCCGCGCTCGACAACCTCGACTTCGCCACCGGCGCGAGCCTGGGCGCGCCCTACGACGTGCTGGTCTACCCGGTGCTGCAGGGCTTCAACAGCACCAGCGTGAACTCGGGCTCGAACAACCGCCTGAGCCCCTTCTCGGGCTTCCCGGCACTGGCCTTCCCGGCCGGTTTCGTGAAGGCCACCGACGCCTCGAGCTCGGTCGAGCCCGTGACCTTCGAGATGATCGGCCGCGCCTTCGCCGAGCCCACGCTGTTCCGCCTGGCCTACGGCTGGCAGGCCAGCACCACGGCGCGCGTGCCGAGCCCGCTGGCGCCGGAACTCAAGAAGCCCGACGCCTCGGCGCTCTAACCGCGCAGCTCGCTCTTGCGCTGCACGATGCGCGAGACCAGCCCGTAGTCGACCGCCTCCTCGGCCGACAGCCAGCGGTCGCGCTCGATGTCGGCCAGCACCACCTCGATGGGCTTGCCGGTCTCGCGCGCGATCTCGTGCGCGATGCGCTGGCGGGCCTTGACGATCTCCTGCGCCTGGATCGCGATGTCGGTGGCCTGGCCGCCGGCCCCGCCCGAGGGCTGGTGGATCAGGAAGCGGGTGTTGGGCAGGCACACGCGGCGCTCGCGCGGCGCGGCCAGGAACAGGTGGGTGGCGGCGCTGCCGACCCAGCCGGTGCCGATCATGTGCACCGGCGCGGCGATGAAGCGCACCACGTCGTGGATCGCATCGCCCGATTCGAGGTGGCCGCCGGGCGAGCTCACGAGGATGTCGATGGGCTTGTCGGCGCTGTCGGCGTCGAGCGCGATCAGCCGGCGCGTGACGTCGGCGGCCACGGCGTCGGTGATGCTGCCGAAGATCAGCAGCGTGCGCGAGCGGAAGGCCTTCTCCTCGAGGTAGGAATTGCGCGGCTCGGCGGTGGCGGCCGGGCGGGTGTCGTCTTCGGATTCCAGCGTGAACATGGCGGTCATGAAAAGCTCCAGGGGGTGGGAACTGTCTTGACGAACAAGCTCACGCTTTCGTGACATCGCCGGTCGTGGCAAGCTGCGCCGATGCTCGACGAACGCTATCTCTCGCAATTCCCGGCCCTGCGCGGTCGCCTGGTGCGCGCGGCGGCGCGGCTGGCCGGCGGCACGGCGCAGGCCGAGGACCTGGTGCAGGACAGCTACGTGCGCGCGCTCGAGACCGGCGAACACGCCGGCATCGACACCGCCCAGGCCTGGCTCACGACGGTGATGCAGCACCTCGCGATCGACCGCCTGCGGCGCGAAGGCTGGATGCGACGCTGGCTCGACGAGGCCGGCGCGACGCCGGAGACGGCGGAATCGGCCGAAACCGAGGCCGCGCGCGCCGAAGAGACCGGGCAGGCCCTGCGCCTCCTGGCCGATCGGCTGAGCCCCACCGATGGCGCCGCGGTGCTGCTGCGCGAGGTGTTCGAAGTCAGCTTCAAGGAACTGGCCGAGGCCACGGGCCGGACCGAGGCGGCCTGGCGCCAGCAGATGCACCGCGCGCTGCTGCGGCTGCGCGAGCCCCGCGAGAAGGCGCCCGACAGCACCGGGCGCAACGCCGTCTTCCCGCTCTACCAGCAGGCGCTGCGCGATGCCGATGCGCGGCTGCTGTTCGCGATGCTGCGCCAGCCGCCGGCACGGGCGATCGGGCTGTCGGCCCATGCCGCGCCGATCCCGGGCTCGGCCTCGGACTCGGGCGCGCCGCGCGCGGCCTGCCAGGTGGTGCAGATCGGCGGCCGGCTCGGGCTGGTGCTGACGCTGGGCGGGAAGCTGTTGTGCGTGCTGCCGCTGGAGGCGCGGCAGGCAGCGCGGGAAGAAGCGGAAGCGCTGCCGCTCTAGGACGGGCTCAGCCCGCCAGCCGCCCCGCCACCAGCTGCAGCACCCGGTCGCAGCGCCGCGCCAGGTCCTGGTCGTGCGTGACCATCACGAAGGCCGTGCCATGGCGGCGCGCGAGGTCGAGCATCAGCTCGAACACGGTGTCGGCGGTGCCGCGGTCGAGGTTGCCGGTGGGCTCGTCGGCCAGCACGCAGGCCGGCTGCGTGACCAGCGCGCGCGCGATCGCCACGCGCTGGCGCTCGCCGCCCGACAGCTCGGCAGGCCGGTGGTGCAGCCGCTCGCCCAGGCCCACGCTCTGGAGGATCTTCGTCGCCGACTGCGCGGCCGTGGCCGGGTCGACGCGGCGGATCTTCAGCGGCATCGCCACGTTGTCGAGCGCGCTGAACTCGGGCAGCAGGTGATGGAACTGGTAGACGAAGCCCAGGTGCAGGTTGCGCAGCCGGCCCTGCTCGGCGGGGTCGGCATGCGCGATGTCCTTGCCGAGCAGCTCGACATTGCCCGAGGTCGGCGAATCGAGCCCGCCCATCAGGTGCAGCAGCGTGCTCTTGCCCGAGCCCGAGGCGCCGACGATGGCCAGCGTCTCGCCGGCATTCACGTCGAGGTCGATGCCGTGCAGCACGGTCAGGTCGAGCCGGCCTTCGTGGAAGCGCTTCGTCAGACCGCGCGCCTTCAATACGACTTCACTCATAGCGCAGCGCCTCGGCGGGGTTGACGCGGCTGGCGCGCCAGCTCGGATACAGCGTGGCCAGGAAGGCCAGCACCAGGGAGATGATCGCGATCGGCATGATGTCGCTGCGCTGCGGGTCGCTGGGCATCTTGCTGATCAGGTAGATGTCCTTGGGCAGGAAGCTCGCGTGGAACAGCTGCTCGAGGAAGGGCACGATCACGTCGATGTTGTAGGCGATGCCCAGGCCCAGCAGCAGCCCGGCCACGGTGCCGATCACGCCCACCATCGCGCCCTGCACCACGAAGATGCCCATGATGCTGCGCGGCGAGCTGCCCAGGGTGCGCAGGATCGCGATGTCGGCGCGCTTGTCGGTCACCGTCATCACCAGCGTCGAGACCAGGTTGAACGCGGCCACCGCCACGATCAGCGTGAGGATGATGAACATCATGCGTTTCTCGACCTGCACGGCCGCGAACCAGGTCTTGTTCTGGCGCGTCCAGTCGCGGATCAGGAACTGGCCCGGCAGCGAGACGGCCATCTCGTCGGCCACGTCGCGCGCCTGGTTGAGGTCCTTCAGGCGGATGCGGATGCCGGTCGGGCCCTCGAGCCGGAACACGCGCGCCGCGTCCTGCTCGTTGATCAGGGCCAGCGCCGAGTCGTATTCGTAGTGGCCCGAGTCGAAGGTGCCGACCACGGTGAACTGCTTGAGGCGCGGCACCACGCCGGCCGGCGTGACCTGGCCGCCCGGCGCCACCAGCGTGACCTGGTCGCCGGGCTGCACGAACAGCGAGCGCGCCAGCTCGCCGCCCAGCACGATGCCGAACTCGCCGGGCACCAGCTTGTCGAGCGTGCCCTTGGGCGCGGCGGCCGCGATGTCGGTGACCTCGGGCTCGAGCCTGGGCTCGATGCCGCGCACCAGCGTGCCCTTCATGTCCTCGCCGCGCGCGATCAGCGCCTGGGTCGCGATGAAGGGCGCCGCGCCGACCACCTCGGGGTACTTGCGCGCGGCCGCCATGATGGTGTCGAGCTCGGGCAGGGCCTGGCCGTCGCGCGAGATGATCTCGATGTGCGAGACCACGCCCAGCATGCGGTCGCGCACTTCCTTCTGGAAGCCGTTCATCACGCTCAGCACGATGATCAGCGCGGCCACGCCGAGCGCGATGCCGAGCATCGAGACGCCCGAGATGAACGAGATGAAGCCGTTGCGCCGGGTCGCGCGGCCCGCGCGCGTGTAGCGCCAGCCGAGCTGCAGTTCGTAGGGGAGTCGCATCAGGTCTCCTGCGGCGCTCGGGGCGACGGCGTGGGTCGGTTCATGGGAAAAAGGGTGAAGACGAAGAGGAAGGCGGGCGGAATTGTGGCATCCCGGACAATAGGCCCATGGCCGAACCCGCTCCCGCCCGTCATCTCCTGATTCCCTTTGCCGGCCGCGGTTCCCCGTCCTGCCGCGCAGCCCTCCCAACCTTAAGGTTGCCGAAGCTCGAGGCCCTGCTCGGCCGGCTCGCCGTCACGGCCACCGACACGCAGGACGAAAGCACCCGCTCGCCGCCGCACGAACGCGCCCTGGCGCACGCGCTCGGCATCGCCGCGGCCGACGGCTGCATCCCCTGGGCCGCGCTCGAGGCGCGCCGCAACGGCACCGCCGCGGCGGACGACACCGCCGCCTGGGGCCTGGTCACGCTGTGCCACTGGCAGGTCGGCATCGACGACGTGGTGCTCGGCGATCCCTCGGCGATCGAGATCGACGCCGAGGAGTCGGCCGCGCTGCTGGCCGCGGCGCGCCCCTTCTTCGAGGAGGACGGCATCGCGCTGCATCCGTCCGCGCGCCCCGGCCGCTGGCTCGCGCGCGCGCCGATCTTCCAGGACCTCGCCACCGCCGCCATCGACCGCGCCGTGGGCCACCCGATCTCGCAGTGGTCGCCGCTGGCCGATGCCGCGCGGCCGCTGCGCCGGCTCCAGAACGAAATGCAGATGCTGCTCTACACCCAGCGCGTGAACGACGACCGCGCCGCGCGCGGCGCGCCGCCGATCAACTCCTTCTGGCTCAGCGGCACCGGCGCGCTCGCGGCCGGCGCCATCGGTCCCGAAGGCCCCGCGCCGCAGGTCGACGATTCGCTGCGCACCGCCGCGCTGCACGACGACGGCATCGGCTGGGCCGAGGCCTGGCAGGCGCTCGACGCGGGCCCGATCGCCGCGCTGCTCGACCACTACAACGCGGGCGCGCCGGTCGCGATCACGCTGTGCGGCGACCGCACGGCGCAACGCCACGAGATCCAGCCGCGCGGCTTCGTGGGCTGGGCCCGCAGCCTGTTCGACCGGCCGCGCGCCGCCGCCGTGCTGGAGGCGCTCTGATGAAGATCCATCCCCGCGACATTCCCCCGCGCAGCGCCTGGGTGCTCGAGCAGGCCGGCGTGCATCCGCTGCTGGCCCGGCTGTTCGCCGCGCGCGGCGTCAGCGCCAAGGACGAGCTCGACGACGGCCTGGCGCGCCTGCTGCCGCCCGACACCCTGCGCGGCACGCAGGACGCCGCGGTGCTGCTGGCCGACGCGATGGCCGCCGACAAGCGCCTGTGCATCGTGGCCGACTACGACTGCGACGGTGCCACCGCCTGCGCGGTCGGCGTGCGCGGCCTGCGCCTGCTGGGCGCGAAGAACGTGAGCTACCTCGTGCCCGACCGCGTGGTCGACGGCTACGGCCTCACGCCGCCGATCGCCGAACGCGTGGCCGCGAGTGGCGCCGACATGCTGATCACGGTCGACAACGGCATCGCCAGCGTCGACGGCGTGGCCGCGGCCAAGGCGCGCGGCCTGCAGGTGCTGGTGACCGACCACCACCTGCCCGGCCCCGAGCTGCCGGTGGCCGACGTGCTGGTGAATCCCAACCATCCCGACTGCGGCTTCGAGAGCAAGTGCATCGCCGGCGTCGGCGTGATGTTCTACGTGCTGCTCGCGCTGCGCTCCGAGCTGCGCCGGCGCGGCGTGTTCGACGTGGCCACGCAGCCCAAGCTCGACGCGCTGCTGCCGCTGGTGGCGCTGGGCACCGTGGCCGACGTGGTGAAGCTCGACGCCAACAACCGACGGCTGGTGGCGCAGGGCCTGCGCCGCATCCGCGCCGGTGCCATGCCCGCGGGCGTGTCGGCGCTGTTCAAGGCCGCGGGCCGCGTGGCCGCCGCGGCCACCACCTTCGACTTCGGCTTCGCGCTCGGCCCGCGCATCAATGCCGCCGGCCGGCTGGCCGACATGACGCTGGGCATCGAGTGCCTGCTGACCGAGGATGCCGCGCGCGCCGACGAGCTCGCGCGCCTGCTCGACGGCATCAACCGCGAGCGGCGCGACATCGAGGGCGGCATGCGCGACCAGGCGCTGCTCCTGGCCGAGTCGCTGTTCACGGTCGACGGCGAAGGCACCGAGACCGTGCCCGCGGCCATCAGCGTGTTCGACGCCGACTTCCACGAGGGCGTGGTCGGCATCGTGGCCTCGCGCATCAAGGAACGCTTCCACCGGCCCACCTTCGTGTTCGCGGCCAGCGGCGCGCCCGGCAAGGAGCACGAGCTCAAGGGCTCGGGCCGCTCGATCCCGGGCTTCCACCTGCGCGATGCGCTGGACCTGGTCGCCAAGCGGCATCCGGGCGTGCTGCTGCGCTTCGGCGGCCATGCGATGGCGGCCGGCTGCACGGTCGCGCGCGAGCAGTTCCAGACCTTCGAGCGCGCGCTCGCGCAGGTGGCCGACGAATGGCTCGATGCCGCCACGCTCACGCGCCGCATCGACACCGACGGCCCGATCTCGCGCGAGTACCTGCGCGTGGACCTGATCGACACCCTGCACCGCGAGGTCTGGGGCCAGGGCTTCGCGCCGCCCACCTTCAGCGAGGAGGTCGAGGTGGTGTCGCAGCGGCTTGTCGGCGAGCGGCACCTCGCGCTCAAGCTGCGCCACCAGGGCCAGCCCATCGACGGCATCTGGTTCGGCCACACCGACCCGCTGCCGCCGCGCGTGAAGCTGGCATTCCGGCTCGATGCCGACGAATGGCAGGGCGTGCGGCGCGTGCGCTTCCTGGTCGAGGGCGCGGAGATCTGAAGCCTTCGGACCCCGGCCACAGGTTACGCCGGGGTTTCCGCTGCAAGCAATTGCATGCGCCGTCGCGCCGCGGCGGGCGCGCGCTCGGTACACATTCCTACATGGAAGGCGCGCGGCGCTTCTACGCTGGTCTCCATGCACGGCGCGCCACGGCCGATTTCCGGCAGCGTCCACGCGGTGCAACGCAGGAGACCGGCATGCAGACACCCTCCCCCGACGTGTTCCCCGGCGCCGAACGCCGCCCGCTCGCGCTGGTGACCGGCGCCTCCTCAGGCATCGGCTACCAGCTCGCGCGGCGCGCGGCCGAACATGGCTACGACCTGCTGATCGGCGCCGACGAATCGCTGGCCCAGGCCGAGGCCGACCTGCGCGCGCTGGGCGCGCGCGTGTTCGCGGTGCGCGAGGACTTCGCCACGCGCGACGGCGTCGATGCGCTGCTCGCGGCCTGCGAGGACCGGCCGATCGACGTGCTGTTCGCCAACGCGGGCCACGGCCTGGGCCATGGCTTCCTCGACCAGGAGTTCCACGACGTGCAGCACGTGATCAACACCAACGTGACCGGCACGCTCTACCTGGTGCAGCGCGTGGGCCGCGCGATGCGCGAGCGCGGCCAGGGCCGCATCCTCATCACGGGCTCGATCGCGGGCTTCCAGCCCGGCGCGTTCCAGGCGGTCTACAACGGCACCAAGGCCTTCATCGATTCCTTCGCGATGGCGCTGCGCAACGAGCTCAAGGACACGGGCGTGACCGTGACCTGCCTGATGCCCGGCGTGACCGACACCCACTTCTTCGCGCGCGCCGACATGCTCGACACGCGCGTGGGCCAGCAGTCCGACAAGGCCGATCCGGCCGAGGTGGCGAGGGAAGGCTTCGAGGCACTGATGAAGGGCGAGAGCGGCGTGATCGCGGGCTGGCGCAACAAGATGCAGGTGGCGCTGTCGCGCGTGATGCCCTCGCCCGCGCTGGCCGAGCAGCACCGCAGGATCGCGGAACCGGGCAGCGCGCACGCGCCGTCCTGAGCCTTGCTGAAGCGTCGGCGCAGGAACTTCAGACCTTCTTCGTACATTCCCGACGCCCTACGTCGCCTTGCGACTTTTGGAGGTGCACGCGAACGTGCACCGCGGGCATGATCGCGCCCATGCGTTGTCCTTTCCCGATCGCTCCGGCGCGCAGCATGCGACCACCGGACGCCCATCGGGCGCCTGCGTCTTGAACCCCCGCGCCCTTCGATGCGCCGCTGGCACGCGGCGTTCACATGGCGCGCCTATCCTGCCCTCAGGCTTGCGTACGGCAACGCTTCTCGATGTCCGCTCACCGACGAACCCCAGGAGGATTTTCTTTCCATGCGCCGTTTTGAACTGATCGAGGGAACCGCCAGCAAGTTCTGGGAAGTGGAACAGGCGGAGAACGATCTCAACATCCGCTGGGGCCGCATCGGCACCGCGGGCCAGAGCCAGACCAAGTCCTTCGCCGATGCCGCGAAGACCGCCACCGCGCTGACCAAGCTGGTGAGCGAGAAGACCGGCAAGGGCTACAAGGAAGTCGGCGTGAGCGCAGATGCGAGCATCGGCAAGACCGAGGCCAGGCCGAAGGCGGAACCGCCTGCCGAGGCACCTGCAAGCGCACCCGTGGAGGCAGCGGCGAAGGTCACCGCATCCGCATCCGCGCCCGCACCCGCCACGCCGGCACCGCCGCCCGTCGCGAGCGAAAGCCTCGACAGCCAGTGCGAGCGCGTCGTCGAGGCCGTGCGCGCAGCGATCGAGGACGGCAGCGTCAAGACCGGCGACAAGTTCTCGGCCGCCGCGCTCAAGCGCCAGTACGGCGTGAGCGAGCAAGGCGCCACGATGGCCTTCGAGGAGCTCAAGTCCCATGGCCTGCTGTCGGGCTGGGGCACCACTGCCGAGGTGCGCGAGAAGGCGCAGGATGCGGCGCGCGAGCTCGCGCAACGCACGGTGGCCGCGCACGGCGAGACGCCCGCCCAGCCCGTGGCCGAAGGCGCACCGCCCTGGCTCGCGCAGGGCGCGCCGCTGCGCATCACGGCGCAGACGCGCGAGTTCGCCTATGCCTCGCGGCGCTTTCCCTCGACCCGTCCGGTGCTCGACCTGGCGCAGGCCTGGATCCGCGCCTGCAACGACCTCGAGCTGCCGCTGGACCTGGCCGCGACCGATGCCGCGCTGCGGCCCGCGGCCGAGCGCATGCTCGCGCGCGACAAGCCCGCCACGCCCGCGCCCGATGCCGAGGCCGATGCGCTGCTGCTGGCCTTCATGGACCACAACACGCGCCGCGACAAGGCCGGCTCGGTGGTGTTCCTGATCCAGTACCTGGTCGCGCAGTACGGCCTGGCCGGCGCGATCGAGGTCTACCTGTCGGCGCTGCGCCTGCAGGTGGAAGGCAACTACGACCAGAAAGCCAAGAAGTGGCGCAGCCATTTCTCGAGCAACCCCGGCCACGCGGTCAACCACGGCTGGTACGGCGCCGTGGGCGATGCCGAGGAGGTGCTGCGCGAGCAGCTCTCGACCGCACCCGAGGCCGAGTGGCAGCAATGCGCCGACCTGATCGAGGCCGCGCTGCCCTCGCTGCATCCGAGCCGCCAGCCGCTGGCGGCGCTGCTGCTGCCCGAGCGGCCCGAACTCTCGAACGCGCTCGCGCTGCGGCTGGCCGGCGAGAAGGACAGCGGCGAGACCTTGCACTGGCTGCTGCTGACCATCACCGATGCCACCGCCGCCGCGCAGGCCGCCAAGGTGCGGCTCAGCTATTCGAGCGGCTTCTGGGGCCACTACAAGATGACGGCCACGGCGCTGCTGGAACGCGGCACCGAGGCCGTGGCGCTGCTCGAGCGCGGCGCGGCCGAGGAACACGCGGGCGAGACGCTCGCGGCCATCGGCACGCCCGAGGCGGTGGCGGCGCTCGCCAAGGTCGCGAGCGGCTCGAAGGCGGCACTGGCGCGGCTGTCGCTCGCGGTGGACCGCTGGCCGCAGGCCGCCATCGTCGCGCTGGCGCGGCTGGTGGCCGCCGGCGGCAAGGACGCGGGCCTGCTCACGCCCAGCCTCACGCGGCTGCTGCGCGCGCATGGCGGCCTGGTCGACGGCCTGCGGCCCTGGCTCGATGCCGGCGCGCAGGGCGCGATCGATCGCCAGCTCGCGCTGCTGTCGGGCCCGAGCGAGGTCGCCGAAACGAGCGAGCTGCCGGGCGTGCTGGCCTCGCCGCCCTGGCTCGCCAAGGTGCAGAAGAAGGCGGCCGCCGTGCTGGCGCTCGAGCCGCTCGCGCTGGCACCGCTCGAGCAGTGGGCGCCGGGCGCGCGCGAGGAGGCGCAGCGGCCCGGCACCTCGTGGCAGGTGAACCGCTTCGCGAGCGCGCGCAACGACGTGCAGGTGATGCTCAAGGAGCTGGGCTTCGAGAGCAAGGCCAGCAAGCTCGCGCACGAGGAGCAGGTGAAGCTGATGCAGGCCGCCTACGAGGCCGAGGACATGCCCGATGCCGCGGTGCTGCAGGACATCCACCAGCGCGGCGAGGCGCGCGAGAAGGAACTGCTCGCGAGCCTGCGCGACCCGATCCTCGACACCGCGCGCGAAGGCATCCGCACGGGCGATGCAGGCAAGCTGATCGCCGCCTGGCGCGGCATGCTGGCCGCGCGCAAGCAGGAGCGCTACTACTTCTTCTGGTTCGATGCGCGCTATGCGGCGCTGCTGCCGCCCGAGCTCGGCGTGCCGTTCTGGAACGCGGTGGCGGGCCAGGCCGAGACCCAGGGCGCCGACTTCGTGATGGCGAACTTCGGCCTGCCCGCGCTGCCGGGGCTGCTGTCGGTGGTGCGCGCCAAGCCCGGCGAGAACCTGCAGCTGGCGCTGAACTACGGCGCGGTGGAACTCGCGGCACCGGCCGCGCGCGCCTTCGCGAAGCTCAAGACCGTGCGCCAGGCCGGCCGCGACTGGCTGCTCAAGTACCCCGAGCACGCGGCCTGCGGCCTGATCGCGCCCGCGCTCGGCAAGGCCGGCGAGGCGCGCGACGTGGCGGGCGCGGCGCTGCGCCTGCTGCAGTCCGAGGGCCATGCCGAGCTGCTGCTCGAAGTGGCCGGCCGCTACGGCAAGGACGAGGTGGTGCAGGCGCTGCGCGCCGTGCTCGAGGAGAGCCCGCTCGACCGCTTCCCCACCAAGCGCGCGAAGCTGCCCGAGTTCTGGCAGCCGCGCGGCTGGCGCCGGCCGGTGTTGCGCAACGGCAAGGCACTGCCCGACGAGGCGCTCGACCACCTGGGCCAGATGTTCACCTTCCCGACCAACGAGGAGGTCTACGGCGGCATCGCGGTGGTCAAGGAGGCCTGCGCGCCCGAGTCGCTGGCCGACTTCGCCTGGGATGCGTTCAGCGCCTGGCTCGAGGCCGGCGGCCCGAGCAAGGAAGGCTGGGCGCTCACCGTGCTGGGCCTGCTCGGCAACGACGACACGGCGCGCCGGCTCACGCCCTTCATCCGCGCCTGGCCCGGCGAGGCCGCGCATGCGCGCGCCGTCACCGGCCTCGACGTGCTGGCCGGCATCGGCTCCGACGTGGCGCTGATGCTGCTCAACGGCATCGCGCAGAAGGTGAAGTTCAAGGGCCTGCAGGACCGCGCGCGCGAGAAGATCGACGCGATCGCCGAGGCGCGCGGCCTTTCGACCGAGGAGCTCGAAGACCGGCTCGCGCCCGACCTCGGCCTCGACGAGCAGGGCACCCTGCTGCTGGACTTCGGGCCGCGCAGCTTCAAGGTCGGCTTCGACGAGGCGCTCAAGCCCTATGTGCGCGAGCGCGCCGACGGCGTCGACGGCGCGCGCCTGTCCGACCTGCCCAAGCCCAAGAAGACCGACGACGCCGAGAAGAGCAAGGAAGCCGTCGAGCGCTTCAAGCTGCTCAAGAAGGACGTGCGCACCATCGCGAGCCAGCAGCTGCTGCGGCTCGAGGTCGCGATGTGCGCGCGCCGGCGCTGGACGCCCGAGGTGTTCCGCACCTTCCTGGTCGAGCATCCGCTGGTGCGCCACCTGGTGCAGCGGCTGATCTGGGGCGCCTACCGCGTGCAGGGCGAGGCCAGCTACGGCGGCGAACTGCTGGCGTGCTTCCGCGTGGCCGAGGACGGCAGCCTGACCACCGCCGAGGACGATCCCTTCGAGCTGCCCACCGGCGAGGACATCCGCATCGGCGTGCCGCACGCGCTCGAGCTCTCGCCGGCCGACGCTGGCGCCTTCGGCCAGGTGTTCGCCGACTACGAGCTGCTGCAGCCCTTCGCGCAGATCGGCCGCGACACCTACGTGCTGACCGAGGACGAGAAGAAGAGCCAGAAGCTCGAGCGCTGGAAGGACGCCACCGTGCCCACCGGCCGCGTGCTGGGCCTGGTCAACAAGGGCTGGCGCCGCGGCGAGGCGCAGGACGGCGGCGGCATCTGGTACTTCACCAAGCCGCTGGGCCCGAGCCGCGTGATCGAGCTCTACCTCGACCCCGGCATCATCGTCGGCATGGTCGACGAGTACCCCGAGCAGAAGCTCGGCGAGGTGCAGGTCGGCAAGCCCTCGGGCTGGGGCAACATGCAGAACGCCGAGACGCTGGACCGGCTCGATCCGATCTCGGCCAGCGAGCTGATCCGCGACATGGAAGGGTTGCGAGCATGAGCGCCACGCCGGGCCGCCCCAAGCAAGCTCGCACCGCAGTGCGAAGCACGAAGGTCTTCGAATGAGCGCCGCGCCGCTCGTGCTGCCACCCGAACTCCAGAACGCACTGCCGCCCGGCGAGCCCGGCGCGAAGCCGCCGCCCAAGGCCTCGACCTTGCCGACGCTGCGCAAGCGCGTGCTCGACAAGTGCGGCGAGTACCTGATCGACGCGCTGCTGCCCGAGCCCTTCGAAGTGCGCTCGCCCGCCACGCGCGGCTGGCTCGAGGCCGCGATGGACGCGGCCGACACGCGGCTGCTGGGCCTGATGATCGCGCGCTTCCGCGAGCAGGCCTACACGGGCCGCGACGAGCCGGCCGAGGCGCTGGTGCACTGGCTGGTGCTGCAGCACGGCCTCGCCACGGCCTTCGACGCGCTGCTGCATGCGGCGCGCTGGCGCCGCGAACGCATCGGCCACAAGCCGCTGCGCCAGGATGCGCCGCCCGACGACGGCGCCCATTCCTTCTGGGGCCAGCCCGCGAGCTCGCTGTGGCAGTTCCGCGGCCACTGGATGGCGGCCGACGCCGCGACGCGCGCCGCCTGCACCGAGCGGCTGCGCGCGCTGGACCCGCAACTGCCGCTGGCCGCGCGCGCCCGCTTCGCGATCGCGCTGCCCGAATGGCGCCCGCTCGCGCGGCAGCTGTTCGACCAGGCCACGCCCGAGCAGCTCGAGCGCTGCGGTCCCTGGCTGCGCTGGGCCGCCGGCCTGCCGCTGGCCGAGGTGGCGGGCGACGGCATGCGGCTGCTCGACCAGCCGTCGCTGCTCGCGCTGCTGCTGCGCGAACACGACGAGGCGCTGCTGCCGCTGCTGCTGGACCTCGGCGCACGCCAGCGCAGCGTGGCCGTGGCCTGGACGCTGGCCGCCTTCGACACGCCCGAGGCCACCGAGGCGCTGGCGCGCATGACCGCCGCCGATGCCGCCTGCGCCAAGGCGCTGGGCTGGGTCGCGGGCGAACGGCCCGAGCTCTGCTTCCTCGCGCTCGCGAAGGTGCTCGAGGACGGCGGCCTGCCCAAGGCCGGCGCCGCGCGCCTGGTGCCGCAGCTCAAGACCCTGGCCGGCACGCTCGGCGAGCGCCTGCCCGCGCTGTTGCCGGCGCTGCCGGCCGCCGTGCGGCGCCAGCTCGGCGCGGTCGCCGACCAGGCCGGCGCGGCGCCCGAGGCCTTCGCCGAACGCGCGCGCTGGCCCGCGGTGCTGGCCGACCCGCCCTGGGCGCGGCGCGCGGCCGATGCGGCGCCGCCGCTGGTGCTGGCCGGCCTGCCCGTGCTCGAGGTGCCGCCCGAGGAGGATTGGGGCGACGAGGTCCGACAGGACTGGATCGACCGCGACACGCCCTATGTCTACCGCCAGCCGATGGAGGCCGAGCGCGCCATCGGCGAGCGGCTGCGCGAATGGACGCCGGAGCGCGTCGCCGCGCTGCACGCGCAGCCGCCGCAGGAGCTCGAGCGCTTCATCGCCGACTGGCAACGCGTGCACGACGATGCCGCGCCCGACCGCCGCCAGTACGGCGCCTTCATCGCGGTGCAGTCCGCCTGGTTCCTGCCGCCGGCCACCGGGCTGGCGTTCTGGAATGCCGTGGGCAGCGGCAAGGAAGCGCCGCGCGCCGGTGGCTTCGTGGCGCGCTTCGGCAGCGCCGCGCTGCCGGGGCTGCTGCAGGCGCTGGCCAACGACGGCGACGAGTATTTCGTCGCGCGCTTCATCGGCGCCACGCAGCTCGCGCCCTTCATGGCGCAGGCGCTCGCGCGCCGGCCGACACGCCGCGCGCAGGCGCGCCAGTGGCTGGTGCGCTTCGCGCCGCATGCGGCCGCCGGCCTGCTGCCCGCCGCGCTGGGTGCCGAGGGCGAGGCGCGCCAGCAGGCCCGCGCCGCGCTGCGCGCCATGGCCGCGCTGGGACAGGCCGAAGCGCTGCGCGCCGTCGCGCGCCGCCACGACGATCCGGCCGTGGCGGCCGCCGTCGATGCGCTGCTGGCCGAAGACCCGTTGCGCGACTTCCCGTCGCGCATCAACGCGCGCAGCAAGCTCCCGGCCTTCTGGCAACCGGCCGGCTGGCGCAAGCCGCGGCTGCGCGACGACGGCCTCGCGCTGCCCGACGAGGCGCTGCAGCCGCTGGGCCTGATGCTGAGCTTCGCGGCCGACCTGCCGCAGGGCTATGCGGGCCTGGACGCCGTGCGCGCCGCCTGCGAGCCCCAGAGCCTGGCCGACTTCGGCTGGGACGTCTGCGAATCGTGGGAGGCCGCGGGCGCCGGCGCGCCCGGCAACTGGGCGCTACGCGCGCTCGGCCTCATCGGCACCGACGACACGGCGCGCCGGCTCGGCGCCCTCGTGCGGCGCTGGAGCGCGCCCGGCGCCGGCGGCACCGCCACGCGCATCGGCTGGGTGCTCGAGGCGCTGGCGCGGCTGGGCAGCGACGTCGCGCTGATGCAGCTCGACGCGATCGCGCGCAAGAACCGCATCGCCACGGTGCGCCAGTCGGCCGCCGAGAAGCTGGCGCAGGCCGCGGCCGAACGCGGCCTGAGCGGCGACGAACTCGAGGACCGGATCGCGCCCGACCTCGGCCTGGACGAACGCGGCGGCCTGCTGCTGGACTTCGGGCCGCGCCAGTTCCATGTCGGCTTCGACGAGGCGCTGGTGCCCTTCGTGCGCGAATCGGTCGAGGGCCGGCCCGGTGCGCGCCTGGCCACGGCACCGCGCCCGCGCGCGAGCGACGATGCCGAACGCGCGGCCGCGGCCGCGGAACGCTTCAAGGCGCTCAAGCAGGATGCCGCCACCGTCGCGGCCCAGCAGCCGCTGCGGCTGGAACGCGCGATGCGCACGGGCCGCGGCTGGCCGGTGGAAGACTTCCGCCGCTTCATCGCCGGGCATCCGCTGATGCGCCACCTGGCCGAGCGGCTGGCCTGGGGCGTGACCGAGGGCGGGCGCGACGCGCGCGGCCTGACGCTGCTGCGCGCCGCCTTCCGCGTGAGCGCCGAAGGCGAATGGGTCGATGCCGACGAGACGCCGCTGGACTTCGACGGCAGCGATGCCGCGCGCATCGTCGTCGCCCATCCGCTGCAACTGAGCGCCGCGCAGATCACGGCCTTCGCGCAGCAGTTCGCCGACTACGAGCTGATCCAGCCCTTCGAGCAGCTGCACCGCGCCGTGCATGCGCCGCGCGAGGACGAACGCGCGCTGACCGCGCTCACGCGCTGGTCGGGCCGCATCGCGCGGCCCGGACCGCTGTGGGCGCTGGAGTCGCGTGGCTGGCTGCGCGGGCGCGGCGGCGGCGGGGCCTACGACCATGCCTGGCAGGGGCTGGGCGGCGGCCGCGCGCTCGCGCTGCGCTTCGGGCCCGGCCTCGACAACGCGGGCGCCGGCGAGGACCAGACGCTCGAGGTGCTGCACCTCGGCCACCCGTTCGGCGAACTCGATCCCATCGTCTTCAGCGAGGCAGTGCGCGACATCGACGCGCTGGGCGCGCGCTGAGGAGCGCGACGCCGTCCTGCCATCGCTCTGCTATGTTTCCGCGGGCACCATCCCGCGCCCTTTTCAGATCCGACACCGATCCAGACCATGGCCACCTCCCGCAAGCCGACCGACACCCCACCCACCGGTTCCCCGGCCCTGCAGCGCCCGCCCGCCGAGATCCAGTACGCCGCGCAGATCGCGCAGCTGCAGGCGCAGGACAAGGACCCGCGTCCGCCGGGCTGGGCCATGAGCCTGAAGGCCGCGCGCGCCTTCATCCTCGGCGATGCGCAGCTGGGCATCGCGCCGAAGATCGTCGCGCCGGTCGCGAGCATCGAGCGCATGCTGGTCACCCTGGCCACGGGCCGCGGCCTGATGCTGGTGGGCGAGCCCGGCACCGCGAAGTCGATGCTCTCGGAGCTGCTGGCGACCGCGATCTCGGGCGTGTCCACGCTGACCATCCAGGGCGGCGCCTCGATCACCGAGGACCAGATCAAGTACGGCTGGAACTACGCGCTGCTGATCAACGAGGGCCCGAGCCCGCGCGCGATGGTGCCGGCGCCGCTGTACATCGGCATGCAGCAGGGCCAGGTGGTGCGCTTCGAGGAGATCACGCGCGCGCCGCTCGAGGTGCAGGACTGCCTGCTGGGCATGCTGTCCGACCGCGTGATGGCCGTGCCCGAGCTCTCGGGCGAGCACGGCATGCTCTATGCGCGCGAGGGCTTCAACATCATCGCCACCGCCAACACGCGCGACCGCGGCGTCAACGAGATGAGCGCCGCGCTCAAGCGCCGCTTCGACTTCGAGACCGTGTTCCCGATCCTCGACTTCGAGCGCGAGCTCGCGCTGGTGCGCGAATCGTCGGCGCGCCTGCTTGCGCAGAGCGGCATTCCGAAGACCGTGCCGCAGCCGGTGCTCGAGCTGCTGGTGGCCACCTTCCGCGACCTGCGCGGCGCGCCCGCTTCCTCCGAGAAGAACGGCGGCGGCAGCGACGCCGCGATGGACCGGCTCACGGCCGTGATGTCGACCGCCGAGGCGGTCAACGTGGCGCACGCGGTGGGCGTGCGCGCCTGGTTCCTCGAGCAGCGCGAGGGCTCGCCGGCCGACCTGGTCGACTGCATCGCGGGCACGGTGGTCAAGGACAACGCCGACGACCGCGCCAAGCTGCGCCGCTACTTCGAGCAGAAGGCCGCCAAGCGCAGCGGCGAGCACTGGCGCGCCTACTACGAGGCCCGCCACCGCCTGCCCTGAGATGAACGCGCCCCACATCGTCGGCGTGCGCCACCACAGCCCCGCCTGCGCGCGGCTGGTGGCCGAGCGCATCCGCGCGCTGCGCCCGGCCCATGTGCTGATCGAAGGGCCGGCCGACTTCAACGCGCGGCTCGAGGAGCTCTACCTGCCGCACCGGCTGCCGGTGGCGATCTACAGCTACCTCTCGGCCGGCGAGACGCACCACGGCTCGTGGTCGCCGTTCGCCGAGCACTCGCCCGAATGGCAGGCACTGCAGGCCGGCCGCGAGGTCGGCGCCGAAGTGCGCTTCATCGACCTGCCGGCCTGGCACGACGCCTTCTCGCGCATGGAGAACCGCTATGCCGACGTGGCCGACACCCAGCACGAGGAACGCGCCGCGGCCTACGAGCGCGCGCTGACCGAGCAGCTCTCGGTGCAGGGCCGCGACGCGCTGTGGGACCACCTGTTCGAGGACGGCTGCGACAGCGCCGAACTCGCGCAGCGGCTGTCCACCTACTTCGAGCACCTGCGCGGCGAGGACCCGGGCTCGCTCGGCAACCAGGCGCGCGAAGCCATGATGGCGCGCTGGATCGCCTGGGCCATGGCGCAGCCCGCGGTGCAGGCCGGCGCGCCGGTGCTGGTGGTCTGCGGCGGCTACCACGCGCCCGCGCTCGCGCGCTTGTGGCCCGGGCTGCCGGCGCAGCTTCCCGAGACGCCCGAACCCGAGGTCGAGGACACGCCCGATACCGACGACGAAGACACCGTGGTGCGCTACGGCTCCTACCTCGTGCCCTACACCTTCAAGCGGCTCGACGCCTTCGCGGGCTATGCCTCGGGCATGCCCTCGCCGGCCTACTACCAGTGGATGTGGGAGCTCGGCCCCGAGGGCGCCGCCCACCGCGCGCTGCAGCAGGTGATGCAGCGGCTGCGCGACAAGAGGCTACCTGCCTCCACCGCCGACCTGATGGCGGTGCACCTGCGCGCGCAGGGCCTGGCGCGGCTGCGCGGCCACGAGAAGCCGCTGCGCTCCGACTGGCTCGACGCGCTGGCCGGCGCGCTGGTCAAGGAGGCGCTGGACGCGCCGCTGCCCTGGACCTACCGCGGCCCGATGCGCCCCGGCACCGCGCCAGTGCTGGTGCAGGCGATGGACGTGCTGGCCGGCGACATCGCGGGCCAGCTCGCCGACGGCACGCCGCAGCCGCCGCTGGTGAAGTCGGTGCGCGACGAGCTCGCGGCACACGGCATCGAGCTGCGCGGCCAGCGCAAGCTCGACCTGCTCGATGCCGCCGACCGCGCGCGCAGCCGCGTGCTGCACCGGCTCGCGCTGCTGCGCCTGCCCGGCGTGGTGCGCAGCCAGGGACCGAAGCTCGCGATGTCGGGCGAACGCACCGAGGTCTGGACCCTGGGCCAGCCCTTCGAGCAGCAGGCCGCGCTGATCGAGGCCGGCGCCTGGGGCGCCAACCTGCACGACGCGGCGCGCGCGCGGCTCGAGGACGAGCTGCGCCACGCGCAGGGCCGCATCGGTCCGCTGGCCGAGGGCCTCAACCAGGCCGCCTGGGCCGGCTTGCCGGCGCTCAGCGGCGCGCTGCTGCGCGAGCTGCAGCAGGCGATGGCGCGGGAGCCGCGCTTCGAGGCCATGGGCCCTGCCCTGGCGGTGATGCACACGCTGCTGCGCCACGGCCAGCTGCTCGGCATGGCCGACGCGCCGGTGCTGCGGGTGGCGATCGAGGCCGGCTTCGACCGTGCGCTGTGGCTGCTCGAGCCGCCCGCGGCGATCGCGCCTGCCGACATCGACGCGCACCTGCAGGGCCACCTCGCGCTGCGCCGCATCGTGGCCGACGTGCTGGCCGACCGCGAGGACGCCGCGCAGGCCGAACCGCTCGACGTGGAGCCCGCGCGCGCGCTCGCCGTGTGGCAGCGCAAGGCGGCCGATGCCGGCGCGGCACCGCTGAGCCGCGGCGCGGCACTGGGCGCGACGCTGAGCCTCGCGCACCGCGTGCCGCAGGCCACGCAGGCCGGTGTGGCCGATGCGATGCAGCTGCTGCACGCGATGCCCGCGCCAGTGCTCGGCGATGCGCTCACGGGCCTGCTCGCGCTCGCGCGCGAGACGCTGTCGTCCGAACCCGCCTTCGCCGCCGGCATGGACCGCACCGTGCAGGCGCTGGACAACGCCGACTTCGTGCGCGCCATGCCGAGCCTGCGCGCCGCCTTCGCCTGGCTGCCGCCGCAGGAACGCGGCCGGCTCGCCGACCAGGTGCTGGCGCTGCACGATGCCACCCACCTGTCGCGCCGCGCGCTCACGGCGCGGCACGAAGGCGAGGCCGCGCCCGAGGCGCTGGCCGCGGCGCGCGCCGCCGAGGACGCGGCGATCGCACGCCTCGCGGGCTGGGGCCTGAGCCTCGATACGGAAGAACAGCCATGAGCCTCGACATCCCCGATCCGCTGCAGCGCTGGCGCCTGCTGCTCGGCGATCCGGCCGAACGGGCCTGCGGCGGCCTGAGCGCCGAGGCGCAGGCCGCCGACGCCGCGCTCGACTGGCTCTACGGCCGCGACGGCGACCGCGCCGAGCGCGGCGAACGCAGCGCCGGCCTCGGGCCCTCGGCGCTCAGCACGCCCGACTGGATCAACGCCATCCACACGCTGTTTCCCAAGGAAGTGATCGAGCGGCTCGAGCAGGACGCGGTGGAACGCTACGGCATCGACGAGGTGGTGACCAACCTTGAGGTGCTCGAGCGCATCGAGCCTTCGGAGTCGCTGCTGCGCGCGGTGCTGCACACCAAGCACCTGATGAACCCCGAGGTGCTCGCGGCCGCGCGCAAGCTGGTGGCCGAGGTGGTGCGGCGCATCATGGAGAAGCTCGCGACCGAGGTGCGGCAGGCCTTCAGCGGCAGCCGCGACCGGCGCCGGCGCTCGCGCATGAAGGTGGCGCGCAACTTCGACTTCAAGCAGACCCTGGCGGCCAACCTGCACCGCTACGACCCGCAGCGGCGCAAGCTCTACGTCGAGCGGCCGGTGTTCATCAGCCGCACGAAGCGTCATGCCGAACCCTGGGACATCATCCTGCTGATCGACCAGAGCGGCTCGATGGTCGACTCGGTGATCCACAGCGCGGTGATGGCCGCCTGCCTCTGGCAACTGCCCGGCATGCGCACGCGGCTGGTGGCCTTCGACACCGCGGTGGTCGACCTCACGGCCGACGTCTCGGACCCGGTCGAGCTGCTGATGAAGGTGCAGCTCGGCGGCGGCACCGACATCGCGAAGGCCGTGGCCTATGCGCAGTCGCTGGTGGCCAATCCCGCGAAGACCATCGTGGTGCTGGTCAGCGACTTCTACGAAGGCGGCAGCCCCTACGAGCTGGTGCGCCGCGTGAAGGCGCTGGTGGAAGCCGGCGCCAAGGTGCTGGGCCTGGCCGCGCTCGATGCGAAGGCCGAGCCCAGCTACGACCGCGAGATGGCCGCGCGGCTGGTGCGAGAGGGCGCGCAGATCGGCGCCATGACGCCGGGCCAGCTCGCGGGCTGGCTGGCCGAGAAGGTGCAGGCATGACGGCGGTGCGCGGCGACCTGCTCGAACTCACGCCCGAGGCGCTGACCGCGCTCGCCAACGCGGGCTTCGTGAAGCGCGCGCAGAAGGACGTGGCGGCCGGCCTGCTGCCGCTGCTCGAGACCGCCGACGACGGTACGGTGAGCGCGCGCTTCGACGACGGCGTGCGCACCAGCCTGCCGCCGGGCCGCACCCTGCGCGATGCGCAGTGCAGCTGTCCGGCCAGCGGCATGTGCCGGCACCGCGTGATGCTGGTGCTGGCCTACCAGGCGCAGGCGGCGAGCGCCGCGCCCGCGCCCTCGGCCACGCCGGCGGAGGACGAGGTCGACGCCTCGGCCGCGGGCGGCGAATGGAGCCCGGCCCATTTCGACGATGCCGCGCTCGCCGCGAGCTTCGCGCCCTCCGTCATCGAACAGGCCCAGCGCCTGGCCGCCGCGCGGCCCGTGGTCGCGGTGCAGGCCTGGCGCAGCGCGAGCGCGCCGCCGATCGCGCGGCTGCCGATGTGCAGCGTGCGCTTCTTCTCGCGCAGCTCGCTGGTGCACGCGCGCTGCGACTGCAAGCAGGGCAGCGGTTGTGCCCACGTGGTGGTGGCGCTGTGGGCCTTCCGCCAGGCCGGGCCGCTGGCCGCGGGCTCGCCCGAGCGCATGGTGGAGGTGCGCGCGCCGGCCGACGGCGACGCGACCGGCGACGGCCACCGCCCCGCCGCGCTGATGCAGGGCGAGGCCGCGCGCGCGCTGCAGGCGCAGCTCGAGGCGCTGAGTCTCTCGCTCTGGCTCGATGGCTCGAGCCAGCCGCTGATGGCGCTCGCGGCGCGCTTCGAGGCCGCGCGCGAGCAGGCGCGCGCGCTGGGCTGGCGCTGGGTGGAAGATGGCATCGACGAACTCTGGATGCTGCTGCAGGCGCAGCAGGCGCGCAGCAGCCGCTTCGATCCGCGGCGCCTGCTGCACGTGATGGCCGAGCTCTGGGCGCGGCTGCGCGCGGCGGCCCATGCCGACAGCGCGGCCGGACCGCCGCCGCTGCCCGCGAGCCAGATCCTCGGCGTGGGCGTGAAGGGCGAGGTCGCGCTCGATCACCTGCGGCTGGTGTCGCTGGGCGCCGAACTCTGGTCCGACGAGAGCGGCGAAGGCGCGAGCGTGATGTTCGCCGACCCCGACACGCAGGCCGTGACCGTGCTCGAGCGCCAGTGGTCGCGCGCCGACGATGCCACGGCCGGCGGCACGCCCGCGAACCTGCTGGGCCGCCGCGTCGCGGGCTTTCCGCTGCGCCAGCTCGCGGGCGGGCAGGTCATCACCAAGACCGCGACCCGGCGCGCCAACGGCCAGATCGACATCGCGCCGGGCGCGCGCCAGACCGGCGTGATGCCGCTGTCGCCGAAGTCCTGGGACGACCTCGTCGCGCCGCTCAAGCAGCCGAGCGTGCAGGCACTGGTCGCGCACCTGCGCGAGACGCCGCCCGACTTCGTGCGGCCGCGCCAGGCGGCGAGCGGTGCCGCGGCGGGCGCCTCGGGCCAGCTGCATGTGGCGGCCTTCGAGCACATGGCGGTGCTGGCCAGCCACTGGGATGCGGCGGCGCAGGTGCTGCATGCGCGCCTCGGGCGCGCGGCGGACGACACGGACGCGGCCGCGCCTGCCGATGATGTCCCGCCGCTGCATCTCGCCCTGCCCCATCGCGCGGCCGCGCCCGGCGCCGTCGATGCGCTCGCGCGCGCGCTCGCCGGCGAATGGGGCGCGCTGCGCGCCGTGGCCGGCAGCGTGCGGCTGCAGGACGGCGAGCCCGTGATGCAGCCGACGGCCCTGCTGACCGTGCAGCGCGCCGTGGTGCTGCAGGCCGAGGCACCCGCGCCGCAACCGCTGCCGCTGCAGGGCGAGCACGAGGCGCCGCCCGCGCTCAACGCGCTCGCCACCGACACGCTCGACCTGCTCGCGCTGTGGCTGCGCCAGGGCCTGCGCCACCAGGGCGGCGGCGCCGCTTCGCGCGCCGAGACGCAGGCCGCGCAGCTCGAGCGGGCCGGGCTCGCGCGCAGCGCCAGGCTGCTGCGCGGCGTGCTCGGCCAGTTGCGCGCGGCGCAGCGCGGCGCGCTGGTGAGCCAGCTCGCGCTGCTGAGCCTGTGGATGCAGGGCGTGGGGCAGTAGGGACTAGACAGCGCAGCAGTTGCGGTACTCGAGCGCCGTGCGCCGCTCCACCTTCTTGAAGGTGTCGGCGAAGTGGCTGGGACTCGCGAAGCCGCAACGCAGCGCGATGTCGGTCACCGGCAGCCGCGTGAGGTGCAGCATCTGCTTCGCATGCTCGATGCGCGCGCGGATCAGGTACTGGTGCGGCGTCACGCCGGTGCTGCGCTTGAAGGCGCGCAGGAAGGCATAGGGATCCATGTCGAGCAGCGCGGCCAGCGCGCCGAGCGACACGCCGATCTCGAGCCGGCCGCGGATGTGCTCCTTGACGCGCTCGAGCGCGGCCTTCGACAGCAGGCCCTCGGCCTGCGCCTCGCTGGCCGCGGCCGTGTGCGTCTGCCGCAGGTGCGCGAGCAGCGCGATCAGCAGTGTCTCGCCATAGCCGGGCCCCTCGGGTTGGCCGGTCTTCGCATCGGCATGCAGCGCGAGCAGCAGCTGCGCGATCAACGGACTCGACACATTGCAGCAGGGCACCAGCGCGCGATCGCCGCCATCGCCCTCGCCGGTGCTCTGGAAATGGCGCGGATCGATGCTCAGCGTGAGCGCCTCGCACGGGTCCCAGGTGCGTCCCTTGATCTGCGCGCCGGCCGGCAGGATGCTGATGCCCAGCGGCTGCGCGGTCGCGGACCAGAAGCGTTCGTCGTGCAGGCGCATCTCGAAGCGCGTGGGACCGCCGAGGTTGACCGAGATGCAGTGGCGGATCAGGCCGCCCTCGACGTTGTCCATCGGATCGGCCGCCTCGTGCTCGAGAACGATGCCTTCCCAGCGGGCCTCGAAGAGAAGCCTGCCGCAGCCGCGGTCGATGCCGACCGGCTGGCCGCGGCCTTGCACGCGCTGCCGAACGCCCATGGCCTGGTCCTTGTGGTTGTATGTATGTCTCCGGGCGGCGATGGTTTGCGAGCGGACTTACAGCGCGCTGACGGGTCGCCGATGCCGCGCCGCTGCAATTTTCCGGAAGCCGCACCGCCGCCGCGCGGGGCCGGCGCGGCGCGCATGCGCCTGCAATTCCCCGGAAGCGCCGAAACGCCCTGCCGCGAATACTTCTCCCACACGCAACGAAGCGCGGCGGCCCGCGCCGCGCGAACGGTGCGTGGATCACAACAACGGAGACACGCAGGAATGAAACGCGCAAGACTCATCGGCGCCGCCGCCTCGGCGACGGCACTTCTCATGGCATGCGGTGGCGGCAGCGGCGGGGGCGCGGTGCTGCCCATCCTGCCGCCGCCCAGCAGCGTGGCCGAGCCGCCCGCGCCACCGCCGCCGCCCGAAGGCCCGCCGCCGCTCACGGTCGCGAAGGCCGTCTGCGCCGAAGGCGGTACGCCCGAATCGGCCCTGCAGGGCCAGGTGCCCGCGGCGATGCGCCAGGGTTTCAAGGGCTTCTCGTGCAACCTGCAGCTGGTGGGCCAGTTCGAGGGCGAAGGCGGCAACTGGTCGGCGGCGTCGTTCCGCGATCCCGGCGGGCGCACCTGCGCCTATCACGCGACCGCGTACCCGGTGGGCTTCGACGGCAAGCCGCGCGGACGCGTGAACCCGGGCGTGCCGGTGATCGACATCAGCGACCCGGCCAAGCCCTGGCGCAGCATGTCGCTGACCACGCCCGCGATGCTCGACCCGTGGGAATCGCTGCGCGTGAACGCGCGGCGCCAGTTGCTGCTGGCCGACAACGGCAACAACGGCAGCGTCTTCGCGGGCTTCGGCGGCGCGGAGATCGACATCTACGATCTCTCCGCCGACTGCCGCACGCCGCAGCTGCTCGCGAGCATGGAGGTGGGCACCGGCAAGGACGGCGGCATCGTGCCGCCCGACAGTCCCAAGGGGCACGAAGGCAATGTGTCGCCCGACGGGCTGACCTACTACATCGGCGACATCGCCACCGGCCGCTACCACGCGGTCGACATCACGAACTCGACCAGGCCGCGCATGGTGGCTTCGTTCGACATGAAGACCGTGGACCTCGGCGGCACGCACGGGCTCTCGGTCAGCGAGGACGGCAAGCGCGCCTACGTGGTGTCGACGGGCATCCCGGCGCCGGGCGAGTTCCTCGACCCCGGCGCGAAGACACGCAACGGCTTCCTGATCCTCGACACCTCCGAGGTGCAGGCGCGCGTGCCCAACGCGCAGATGAAGGTGATCTCGGCCACCACCTTCAAGGACGGCAGCGTGGCGCAGCACACCATCCCCGTGACCATCGCGGGCAAGCCGCACCTGGTGATGGTCGACGAAGGCGGTGCCGCGGGCCTGAGCGACACGGCCAACGTGAAGCTGGCCTGCGAGGCAAAGATGGCGCCCTACCCGATGGCGCGCATCTACGACATCAGCGACGAGACCAAGCCCGTGCTGGTATCGAAGCTGATGCTCGAGACGCACGACCCCGCGAACTGCGACAAGGTCCTGCCCGACATCGCGGGCCTGTCGACCTTCACCTACGGCAGCCATTACTGCTCGGTCGACAACCGCAACAACGGCACGGCGCTGGCGTGCTCCTACTTCAACTCGGGCGTGCGCGTGTTCGACATCCGCAATCCCGCGCGGCCCAAGGAGATCGCCTACTACAACCCCGCGGGCGCGACCACGCCGCGCGCCGGTTCCTTCCACAGCCAGCTGACCGTGGCCGGCAGCGGCGGGCCCGACTGGTGCGCCTCGCGCGCGGACTTCGATTTCGATCGCGGCCTGCTCACGACCATGTGCCAGGACAACGGGCTGCTGGTGCTGAAGTTCGCGAAGAACACCTGGCCCTTCGCGCAGAGCACGCCTTCGACCTTGCAGAACTGAAGACCATGGGACGCGGGGAATGCAATTCCCGGAATGGCATTCCCCGCTCGCGCTCGATCGCATCTCGTCGCAATGGACAACGAATCTTGCCAGCAGACAGCCCCATTTATTCCTTCCGCTATTGCAGTAAGAGTGCAGTAAGTGCTCATGCAAAGACTCCCGCCGGACCTGGCGCCACCGGTCCTTCGCGCACATGCGCGAAAGCCGTGCCCGGTTCATCAAGGAGACAAACCATGAGATTCCAGGGACATCCTCGCGCCGTGGCCACCATGATGGCCACGGCATTTCTCGCTGCCTGCGGTGGCGGCGATGGCGGCACGTCGGTGCTGGCACTCCCGCCACCGCCCACGGGCATCGTCGAGCCGCCCGCACCGCCATCGGTCGCCGAAGGGCCGCCACCGCTCACGGTGCCCAAGGCCGTCTGCGCCGAGGGCGGCAGCCCCGAATCGGCGCTGCAGGGCCAGGTGCCCGCGGCGCTGCGGCAGGCCGGCTTCAAGGGCTTCTCGTGCAACCTGAAGCTGGCCGGGCAGTTCGAGGGCGAAGGCGGCAGTTGGTCGTCGGCGTTCTTCCGCGATCCTGGTGGGCGCACCTGTGCCTACCATGCGACCGCGCACCCGATCGGCTTCGTCAGCGGCAAGCCGCTCGATCGCGTGAACCCCGGCGTGCCGGTCATCGACATCACCGACCCGGCCAGGCCCTGGCGCTCGATGTCGCTCACCACGGCCGCGATGATCGATCCGTGGGAATCGCTGCGCGTGAATGCACGGCGCCAGCTGCTGCTGGCCGACAACGGAGGCAACAGTGGCCTGTTCGGTGGCGCCGAGGTCGACATCTACGACCTTTCGGCCGATTGCCGCACGCCGCAACTGCTCGCGAGCATGGAGGTGGGCACCGGCAAGGACGGTGGCATCCAGTCGCCGAAGAGTCCGAGGGGGCACGAAGGGAACGTGTCGCCCGATGGCCTGACCTACTACATCGGCGACATCATGAGCCAGCGCTACCACGCGGTCGACATCACGAACTCGACCCGGCCGCGGATGGTGGCTGCGTTCGACATGGCCCCCATAGGCCCGGTGACCGCACACGGGCTCTCGGTCAGCGAGGACGGCAGGCGCGCCTATGTGGTATCGGTCGGCACGCCCACGGCGCAAGAGGTGCTCGATCCCAACGCGAAGACACGCAACGGCTTCCTGATCCTCGACACTTCCGAGGTGCAGGCGCGCGTGCCCAATGCGCAGATGAAGGTGATCTCGGCCACCACCTTCAAGGACGGCAGCGTGGCGCAGCACACCATTCCCGTGACGATCGCGGGCAAGCCCCACCTGGTGATGGTCGACGAAGGCGGCTCGGCGGGCTTGAGCGACACCGCGAACGCCAAGCTGGCCTGCGAGGCGAAGCTGTCGCCCTATCCGATGGCACGCATCTACGACATCAGCGACGAGAAGAAGCCCGTGCTGGTGTCGAAACTGATGCTCGAGACCCACGACCCCACGAACTGCGACAAGGTGCTGCCCGACATCGCGGGCCTGTCGACCTTCACCTACGGCAGCCACTACTGCTCGGTCGACAACCGCAACAACGGCACGGCGCTGGCCTGCTCGTACTTCAACTCGGGCGTGCGCGTGTTCGACATCCGCAATCCCGCACGACCCAAGGAGATCGCGTACTACAACCCCGCGGGCGTGACCGCGCCGCGCGCCGGCTCCATCCACCGGCAGATGTCCTGGGCTGGTCGTGGCGGCCCCGACTGGTGCGCCTCGCGCGTGGACTTCGACTTCGACCGCAAGCTGTTGACCACCATGTGCCAGGACAACGGCCTGCTGATGCTGAAGTTCGCCGAGAACACCTGGCCCTTCGCGCAGAGCACGCCTTCCATGCTGCAGAACTGACGATGACACGAACCCTCGATCGACATCTGCGCGCATGGACGGCCGCCGCCGCCGTGCTGGCGAGCGCCCTGCCCTTCAACGCCGCCGCCTGGGAGGCCGACGTGCATTTCGGCCTCACGCGCTGGCTCGCGGTGCAGGCGGGCTTCAGCGCGCCGCAGGCCGATGCGATCGCGACCGGCAACCAGCGCGTGGACTTCGGCGCGATGGAGACGATGCTGCTCGTGACCGAGTACGCCTGCACCGGCGCCGATGCCGAGAGCCGCGCGGAGGCGGCACGCGCGGCGCGGCGCCTGCACGCCCCCGTCGCCGGCGAGGCTTCGACCGAGGCGCTGCGCACGCTGCTGCGCGATGCGGGGCCGAAGGCCGGATTGCTGCTGCTCAAGTTCGGCGAGGCGCTGCATCCGCTGCAGGATGCATCGGCCCATGAAGGGGCGGACGCGGCCGGGATCGGCGCGCCCGCCATCGCGGGACTGCCCTGCGATCCGCCGCCGCCGGCCGCGGCCTCGGGCGGCGAGCAGGCCCATCGCGCCGACCTCACCGCGGCGCGCCCGGCCGCCGCGCTCGCGATGGCGCGCGCGAGCTTCGAATGGCTGCAGCGCTATCCGCCGATCGCGGACGCGCCGCGCGTGGTCGCCGACTGGCCGCGCGTCGAAGCGCAACTCGGGGGCTTCCTGACGGCTTCCACCAAGGCGGCGAAGGCCGCGTGGTTTCGCGAGCACGGCATGGAGGACACGGGCTTTCTCGAAGGCATCAGCCTGCCCGATGGCGCACAGCCCTGGACCGCGACCTGGTCGGGGCGCCGGCTGCCGCGGCTGCAGGAGGCGGCCTCCACGCAGCATGGCGTGCCCGAGGAGGTGCGCCGCTTCTTCGACGACTTCTTCGCGGCCTGGCTCGGCGATGGCGATCCGGCCGCCGCGCTGGGCCTGGCCAGGGGCGAAGGCACGCCCGCGCAGCGCGACCTCGCGGCGCGGCTGCGCCTGTGGCGCCTGCACGATCACGGCGCCGCGGCCGCGCTGGCCCATGCGCCGTCCGCGCTCACGCGCGCGCAGCTGCAGCGCGTCGATGCGCTCGCGCGCGACCGCTCCGCCTACGCGCGCTATCCGCGGCTGGCCGATGCCTTCTTTCCGCTCATGGCGATCGAGTCCTATGCGCCGCCGTTGCTGCCCTACATCGTGCGGCCGCTGCCCGCGCTCGCGGACGGCGAGCCCCGGATGCTCGCGATCGCGAAGCTGCGGCATGCGCCCTACGACGAGCTGCTGCTGGTCGCGCAGCGCCGCGCGGGGCGCTGGTCGGTGGTGTCGCTGCAGGGCGTGAGGGATCACTGATGGCGATGGATGCGCGCCGATGGATCGGCCGGCATGCGGTCGCGCTGCTGCTGGCCGCCACCTGGGCCACACTGGCGGGCCTGCTCGCGCTCGGGCTGGAGCGCGCGGACCGCGATGCGCGCTTTCTCTACCTGGTGGAGACGCAGGTCTGCCATGTGCCCGGGGCGGTCCAACCCCTGGCCTTGTCGTCCGCGGCCACTGTTGCCGACCCGCGAAAGGCATCGCGCTGATGCGTTCGCCCGTCCGCTGCCGCCCCGCCCTTCTTCTCGCCGCCGCGGCCGTGCCGGGCCTCGCGTTCGCGCATTCCTTCGGCGTGCAATACACGCTGCCGGTGCCGTTCTGGATGTATGCCTATGGCGCGACCGCGGCGCTGGTGCTGTCGTTCGTGATCGTGGGGATCTTCGCGGCCGTGCCGCCCGCGCGGAGCGAGACCTTGTCGAACGCGCGCCGCGTGGGCACGCATGTGTTCGTCCCGGCCTTCGTCGTGCAGGGCCTGCGCGCCCTGTCGGTGGGCCTGCTCGCGCTCACCATCGCCTGCGGCTTCCTCGGCACCGACAACCCGTTCCGCAACCTCAACATGACCCTGTTCTGGATCGTGTTCGTGCTGGGCCTGACCTATGCCACCGCGGTCGTCGGCGACCTGTTCGTGTTCTGCAACCCGTGGCGCGCGCTCTGCGAGCTGCTGCGCGCGCGTTGCGGCATGCGCTTCGGCGGACGCATCGCCTATCCCGCGTGGCTCGCCTACTACCCGGCACTGGCGCTCTACATCGCCTTCATCTGGATCGAGCTGTTCGGCCATGGCACGCCGCGGCAACTGGCGCTGATGCTCACCGCCTACACGCTGCTGACCGTGGCGATGGCCTGGCTCTTCGGCAGCGCGGCCTGGTTCCGGCATGGCGAGTTCTTCGGGTTGTTCCTCTCGCTCGTGGGCCGCATGGCGCCGATCGCGTGGCGGCGCGCCGGCTGCCGCGGCGTGGCGCTGCGCTGGCGCCTGCCGCTGTCGGGGCTGCTCGAGCGCCATCCGGGGCATGTGAGCCTGGTGCTGTTCATCCTGTTCATGCTCTCGTCGACCGCCTACGACGGCGCGCACGAAACCTGGCCCTGGAGCCGGCTGTTCTGGAAGACCCTCTATCCGCTGGTCGAGCCGGCCGTGAAGGCCCACAGCGCCCAGCCCTATGCGACGGCGGCCAGCCTGTTCCATGGCTGGCAGTGGCTGGCGCTGTGCCTCTCGCCCTGGGTCTATCACGGCGTCTACCTGTTCTTCCTCGCGCTCACGCGGCGCGTGGCGGCCTCCGAGCTCTCCACGCGCGCGCTGGCCTGCCGCTTCGCACTGACGCTGGTGCCGATCGCCTTCGTCTACCACGCGACCCACTACTACACGCTGCTGTGGTCCCAGGGCGCGCAGTTGCTGCCGCTCTTGTCCGATCCGCTGGGCCGGGGCTGGAACCTGTTCGGCACGGCACGCGCCGCGATGCCGCCGCGCATCATCGATCTCAACATCGTCTGGCACACCCAGGTCGGGCTGATCCTGGCCGGGCATATCGCGAGCGTGGTGCTGGCCCATGCGGAGGCGCTGCGGATCTTCCGCCACACGGGCCGCGCGCTCGCGAGCCAGGTGCCGATGCTGCTGCTGATGGTCGCGCTGACGGCCGTGGGGCTGTGGATCCTTTCGCTGCCGCTGGCGGGATAGGCGCCGCGTCCTTGTTCATTCCCCTGGAACCGCCATGAAATCCTCACTGGTCTACGCCTTCGGCGGCTTCGCCATCGTCGCGCTGATGGCGCTCGGCTATCTCGCGGCGCGACCGCCGACCGACCCGGCCACGTCCGCCGCGGCACCCGCGCGCACCGGCACGCAGTTCGAGGTGCGGATCGGCGCGGCCGCCGAGGCCGAAGGCACGCCGCTGCCGGTGCTGCCCGTCGCGCGCGGCGACATCGTCTCGATCGCCGTGAGCTCGGCGCAGGCCGGCCAGCTGATGATCCACGGCTACATGCAGGAGATGGTGCCGGTGGCCGCGGGCCAGACCGCCACGCTGCGCCTCGCGGCGCTGCATGCGGGCCGCTACCCGCTGCACCTGCATGGCGACGACCAGAGCCACCGCGAAGTGGCCATTCTCGAGATCCGGCCATGACGCCATGGCGTGTTGGCATACTCGGCCCCCATGACGGTCGAAACATTGGGCGACGAGCGCCCCTATGTCATCGAGGTGCAGGGAGAGGAAGTCACCGTACAGGACACGATGGTGGCCGGCTTCACCTATCGCATTCAGCTCGAATCGCAACTCGGCAGCTCGGCGCGCGTGGTCCAGTGCTTCAAGGCCTGGACCCGGCTGCAGCGCGAAGGCGCCGCGAACCTGCAGGGACCCGAACTGGAGCATGCGGCCGCCTGGCTCGAGGCGCATCGTCAGGCACGCTGGCAGGCACGGCGCTTCTTCCTGGTGCCGAGCGCGAAGACCTTCGTGCTGAGGCTGCGCGAACAACCCAAGCGCTGAGCGGGGCCGATTCCGGTTTGGGAGGGAGTGTTTGGTGCCGCTTGTCCGAATCGAACGGACGACCTTCCGCTTACAAGGCGGGTGCTCTACCAACTGAGCTAAAGCGGCCGAAAAGAAAAACCTGCAGCGGATTCTAGTGGGGGTCCCCACCAGGCCCAGGCCGACTACTTGATGCGCTTGAGCGAAGGCCGCGCGCCGCCACCGGCCGGAGGGCGCGGCGGCTCGTCGGTCGGGTCGGCATCCGGGCCGTCGCCGATCTCCGTCACGTCGCTGCCCGCATCGTCGGCCGTCACCAGGTGCACGACCCGGTTGGCCTCGCTCTCGCCAGCGCCGCGCGAGGCATCGCGCAGTGCCGAACGCACGGGACTCGCCGGCGCCGGCACGCCCGTGGCGGCCGGAGAGTCGAGTCCCATGCCGGTATCGGCCGCGGGAGGCGGCGCGGGAAAGGCCATGCCCTGGCCGTTCTCGCGCGCATAGATCGCAATCACGCGGCCCACGGGCACGCTGATCTCGCGCGCCGTGCCCGCGAAACGGGCCTTGAACTCGATGAAGTCGTTGCCGAGCTTCAGCGAGCTGGTCGCGTCGAAACTGATGTTCAGCACGATCTCGCCGTTCTTCACGTACTCGCGCGGCACCTGGACGGTGTCGTCGACCTGCACCGCGACATAGGGCGTGAACCCGTTGTCGGTGCACCATTCGTACAGCGCCCGGATGAGGTACGGGCGGGTGGAAGACGACTCGAGCGCGTTGATCATGAAGGACGGCGATGAAGCGAAGCGGAAAACGGACCTGCGCGAGGATTACTTGCGCATGACCTTTTCGGAGGGCGTGAGTGCTTCGATGTAGGCCGGGCGCGAGAAGATGCGTTCGGCGTACTTCAGGAGCGGCGCGGCGTTCTTGCTGAGGTCGATGCCATAGTAGTCCAGGCGCCACAGCAGCGGCGCAATGGCCACGTCGAGCATGGAGAAGTTGTCGCCCAGCATGTACTTGTTCTTGAGGAACACCGGGGCGAGTTGCGTGAGGCGGTCGCGGATGTGCGAGCGTGCCTTCTCGAGCGCCTTCTCGTTGCCCTTGGCGGTGCGGTTCTCGAGCGTGGACACGTGAACGAACAGCTCCTTCTCGAAGTTGAGCAGGAACAGGCGCACGCGCGCGCGGTCGACCGGGTCGCCGGGCATCAGCTGCGGATGCGGGAAGCGCTCGTCGATGTACTCGTTGATGATGTTCGACTCGTACAGGATCAGGTCGCGCTCGACCAGGATCGGAACCTGGCCGTAGGGGTTCATCACGCTGATGTCTTCAGGCTTGTTGTAGAGATCGACATCGCGGATCTCGAAGTCCATGCCCTTCTCGAACAGCACGAAGCGGCAGCGGTGGGAAAAGGGGCAGGTCGTACCTGAATACAGCACCATCATGGCGAAAGACTCCTAAAAATCAAAAAGAGTGGGTCGCGTTGGCAACCCACTCCACGGGACCGGCGCACTTGACGCTCCGGTCGGCAAGGATGGAACTACTTGACGTCTTTCCAATACGAGGCGTTCAGTCGCCACACGAAAACCACCGACATCGCGAGGAACAGCAGCACCCAGACACCGATGCGGATGCGCGTGTTCTGCGCGGGCTCGGCCATCCACTGCATGTAGCTCACCAGGTCGCCCACGGCGGTGTCGAACTGCAGCGGGGTCATGGTGCCGGGCGTGACCTGTTCCCACTTATTGGCGAACACGTCGACCTCATGGCCATGCTGCTCGACCTTGGTGTAGACCGGACGGCGCTCGCCTTGCAGCTCCCACAGCGGGTTCGGCATGGCCACGCTCGGGAAGGCCAGGTTGTTCCAGCCGGTGGCCTTGGTGTCGTCGCGGTAGTAGGTGCGCAGGTAGGTGTAGAGATAGTCGGCACCGGTGCCGCCGTGGCCGGCGCGCGAACGCGCGACCAGCGTCAGGTCGGGCGGCGTGGTGCCGAACCATTCCTTGGCCTGGCGCGCATCGATGTTGGCCTTCATGGTCTCGCCGACCTTCTCGGTCGTGAACAGAAGGTTGTCCTTGATCTGCTGCTCGCTGATGCCGATGTCCTGCAGGCGGTTGAAGCGCATGAAGGCGGCCGAGTGGCAGTTGAGGCAGTAGTTGACGAACAGCTTGGCGCCGTTCTGCAGCGCGGCCACATCGTTCGTCTTGTTCGGTGCCTTGTCCCAGGCGAGGCCGCCGGACTCGGCCGAAGCGGCCGCGGAGAAGGTCAGGCCCAGTGCCAAACCCAGGGCCGCGAGCCAGCCGGAAATGCTTTTCTTCATCGTGTGTCTCTCGAGCTGTCTTGCGCTGGTCAGTGGGCGGCGAAGGTCACGCGGTCGGGCACCGTCTTGAACTCGCCCTTGCGGCTCCACCACGGCATCAGCAGGAAGAAACCGAAATAGAACAGCGTGCCGATCTGCGAGATGGTCTGCGCGATGTCGAGCGCGAACGAGCCGATCACGAGGTTGCCCCAGACGCCGGGCGGCTGGATGCCGAGGTAGCCCAGGATCAGGAAGAAGAACACGAACACGCCGTACACGTACTTGTGCCAGCCCGGACGGTAGCGGATCGACTTGACTTCGCTGTGGTCGAGCCACGGCAGGAAGAACAGGATGATGACCGAACCGCCCATCACCACCACGCCCCAGAACTTCGCGTCGAAGGTCTTGAGCAGGAAGATCGCCACGGCAGCCACGACGATGATCGCGACCTTGAGCGCCACGCCCGACTTGCCCTTGACGAAGTTCCAGATCGCGGCCGCGGCGATGATCAGCGAGAACACGTTGACCATGTCGTCGGTGGTTGCACGCAGCATCGAATAGAAGGGCGTGAAGTACCAGACCGGCGCGATGTGGTTCGGCGTCTTCAGCGAGTCGGCCGGGATGAAGTTGTTGTACTCCAGGAAGTAGCCGCCGGCTTCGGGGGCGAAGAAGATCACCGCCGAGAAGATCGTGAGGAACACCACCACGCCGAAGATGTCGTGCACCGTGTAGTACGGGTGCGACGGGATGCCGTCGAGCGGATGGCCGTCGGCACCGCGCTTGGCCTTGATCTCGATGCCGTCGGGGTTGTTCGAACCCACTTCGTGCAGCGCGATCAGGTGGGCCACCACCAGGCCGAGCAACACCAGCGGCACGGCGATCACGTGGAAGCTGAAGAAGCGGTTGAGCGTGGCGTCGCTCACCACGTAGTCGCCGCGGATCAGCAGGGCCAGGTCAGGACCGATGAACGGGATGGCGGCGAACAGGTTCACGATCACCTGGGCGCCCCAGTAGGACATCTGGCCCCAGGGCAGCAGGTAGCCCATGAATGCTTCGGCCATCAGGCACAGGAAGATCGCGCAGCCGAACACCCAGATCAGCTCGCGCGGCTTGCGGTAGCTGCCGTACATGAGGCCGCGGAACATGTGCAGGTAGACCACCACGAAGAACGCGGACGCGCCCGTCGAGTGGATGTAGCGGATCAGCCAGCCCCATGGCACATCGCGCATGATGTACTCGACCGATGCGAAGGCCTGGTTCGCGTCGGGCTTGTAGTGCATCACGAGGAAGATGCCGGTGACGATCTGGATCACGAGGACCAGCATCGCCAGCGAGCCGAAGATGTACCAGAAGTTGAAGTTCTTCGGCGCGTAGTACTTGCCCCATTGGTCGTTCCACAGCTTGCTCAGCGGGAAGCGGTTGTCGACCCAGTTCAGCAGCTTGGCGCTGGCCGGGGCGTTGGGGGAGATTTCGTGGAATTCAGCCATGTTCTTCTTCTGCCTCAGGCCTTCTTGGAGTCTTCACCGATCAGGAGCTTGGTGTCCGACAGGTACATGTGCGGCGGCACAGGCAGGTTGTCGGGCGCGGGCTTGTTCTTGAAGACGCGGCCGGCCAGGTCGAACGTGGAACCGTGGCAAGGGCAGAGGAAGCCGCCTTCCCAGTCGTTGGGCAGCGAGGGCTGCGGGCCGGCCTGCAGGCGGTCCACCGGCGAGCAGCCGAGGTGGGTGCAGATGCCGACCACGACCAGCACGTCGGGCTTGATCGAGCGGTGCTCGTTCTGGGCGTACTTGGGCGTGAATTCGTCGGGATGACGCTTGGACTGCGGGTCCGCGAGCTGCGCATCGAGCTTCGGGAGCTCGGCGACCTGCTCGGGCGAGCGCTTGAGGATCCAGACCGGCTTGCCGCGCCACTCGACGGTGACTTTCTCGCCGACCTTCAGGCCGGAGATGTCGACCTCGACGGCAGCGCCGGCGGCCTTGGCCTTTTCGGAGGGCTGGAACGTGCTGACAAAGGGAATCGCGGTGGCCACGCCTCCCACTGCACCGGCACAGCCGGACGCGATCAACCAGGTCCGCTTGCTTGTGTCGATCCGGGGGGAGCCGGCGGTCATGTCACTCATGGGGATCCTCTATCTTCTTCGCTGGAGCAGGGTCAACCGACGATTGTAGCGGGGCGCAACGTGCGAATTCAACGGTTGCAAGACCGCGCGGTCGCACGAATGACGCTCCGATCCGACATCGGCGGGGCGCGGAAGGCGCGCACGCGAAAACGCCCGCGGCTCGTCGCCGCGGGCGTTTCACGAGGGGAGATTCAGTTCAGCAGGCCGTGCTGCATCGCTTCGCGAACGGCTTGCGTGCGCGACTTGACCGCGAGCTTGCGGTAGATGCTCTTGGCATGGAACTCGATCGTGTTGATCGAGAGATAGAAGGCCTCGGCGATCTGCCGATTGCTCCAGCCCTGCGCGATCAGGTTCAGCACCTTGAGCTCGCTGACCGACAGCACGGACTTCGGCGCCTCGGCCTCAGCGGCGGCCGACGGCACCTGCGTGCTGCTGCTGGCTGGCGCGCGGCGCGGCGTGCCGAACATGCGCTCGAGCACGCAACGGGCAACACGCGGATCCATGGCCGCGCCGCCGCGTTCGAGCGAGCGCAGCAGGAAGACCAGTTCGGTGTCGAGCGCATCGGTGAGCAGGTAGCCCGCCACGCCGGCCGACACCGCGGCGCGCACGCGCTGCGTGTCGGGCAGCGCCGAGACGGCGATGCGCTCCATGTGCGGGTGCGCTTCGCGCAGATGCAGGATCGTCGAGACACCGCCGTCCTCCGGCAGGTCCATGCCGATCAGCGCCAGCGCGCAGGGACTGCGGGCCAGGATCTCGCGAGCCTGCGCGCACGAACGGGCGACCAGCACCCGGGCCCGCGGCTCGAGCACGGACACCACGCTGCGCAGGCGCTCGGTCACTTGAAGATCGTCGTGGACGATCAGCACGCTCTGGAACTTCGAATTCCTCGCCATCGCGCTGGCGTCGGTCTTTTCCAACAGAATTTCCACCTTGAATCTCCCGATGCGGCAACTGGGTTGCGGGTCTGAAAAAAGTTAACGTTGGTTTACGCAAACGCAGGATCGATGCCTGCGCGTGCCGCCCCAGAGCCAGCGCGGCCATGAGATCGCCCACACTGTTGATTTCATTGGATTTTTTCGAAGGCACTCGACTTGAATGCCCCCGGAACCCGGTGGACTGGAGGCCTTTTGGAGGCCTCGTTACGGCCGACATCGCGGTCGTTGCTACGTAACATCACATCCGTAACCTTTTCACGATCGCCGCTATGGCTTCTTCTGAAAGAAGAAACCAAGTGCAAGCGGGTTGCTACCCACTTTCAATACTGCTACCCTTGACGCGATTGCATAAAAATCTTTGAGAGGATCCCTTATGAAGACCACCAAACTGGTTGCAGCTGTCGCCCTTTCCGCTCTGGCGGCTTCTTCCGCGTTCGCTCAAGGCGCTCCTGCCGGCGGCAATGCCGCCACAAACAACGCCCAAGGCGGACTGACGACCGAACAGTGGGTTGCCGCTGGCGCAGGTGCAGCCGTCTTCGTCGCCGCCGTGAGCGGCAATGGCGGCAATTCGGGCGGCGGCTTCGGCCTGATCCCTGGCACCGGCACGACTGGCACCACCGGCACTCACCGCTGATGTTGCGAGCCCTCCTAGACGGAGGGCACTCGCTGAAAGGTCCCCGCGTCGGTATCGCCACGCGACTTATTAAATGTTGCCTTTGGGCAACGTTTTTTTTGGGCGTTGGCGGTTGTTCTTCCGGTTCTTCGGCCATTGTGGAGACGGCGCGCGCGCTCTATCGGGGGCAGCCGTCTGCAGCCACACCGAATTTCAATCCCAATTTTGCTTACCTGAGAGCCAATATCTCGGGTCGCACCATCTATATGGTGCTCGGCTATCTGGACCCGCGGCCGGAAGGCACCGTCGAGGTCTGGTACAGCGGTGGCGGTGAAGTCGTGCGACTGCAGAACGGTCGCCTGGTCGGCACTACCGGGCTCACCACGGATTGGCGCGCCGTTCGCATCGCCGATTGGCCCGCCTGGCCTGCAGTTGCCTCGACACCCAGCAATGCGCCCATCGCGCAGCACTATGTGCGCGAGCGCGACGTCATGCCAGGCTATCGATTCGGCATCAGTGACGAAATTACCCGTATTTCCATCCCCGCGCCCGGCGACACAGCCATCGCGGGCGCGGACCCGAAGTCGCTGCAGTGGTACGAGGAGCGCAGCGTCTCGCGCCCAGCGACTGGCTCGCTCCCTACCGCCCGGTTCGGAATCTCGTACAAGACAGGCACACCTGTTGTCATCTATTCCGAGCAGTGCATCTCCAACAATCTGTGTATGAGCTTCGAGCGGTGGACACCCCCCACGCCGGCAGCCGGCGCCCCGGCGAGCGCTGGGACATGACCTCCCGAGGTTCGCATCCCCGGCATTCCTACTGGCCTCGTCACATCGCGGCGGCGTGCGCACTGGTCGTCACATGCGGCGCATGGGCACAGCAAGCGATGCCGGCGACTTCGAACGACCAGACGCCCCGCTCCGACACCGATGTCCGCGCCGGCGAACGATTCAGCACATGGTTGCTGCGGCAGCCACCGGAAACGGCCTCCCCCGGGCTCTCGTGGCGCGTCCCCGAGGAGCGGCTGGCCCAGCAGTTCCTGAAGAACACACTGCTGGTTCGCCTCGAAGCCGAAGCCCGCCGCGCCTCACGCGAGAGCCAGGTCGACCGGCTTGCCCTGATCACCTGGCTACAAGGCTTGCCGGTGACCGGACGCGTAGCCCTCGGCATCGTCGATCCTCGATGGCTGGAAACACATCCCGCAGAAGATCCCGTGCTGTCGGCCGGCCAGCAGCTCGTGCCTGGACCGCGAGAATTGAAGACCATTGCCGTGGTGCGCCCCAACGGCGAGCTTTGCCATGTCCGGCACGAGGCCGGGCGCAGCGCCTGGGACTATGCAAAGGCCTGCGACCTGCCCACCGCGGATTGGGCCTGGGTGGCACAGCCCGACGGCCGCACGGCGCGCGTCGGTGTGGCCCCCTGGAACGCCCAGCCCTCCGATGAACCCGCGCCCGGCTCCTGGATCTGGGCCGCGCCTCGACAGATGCCGGACCTGGTCGCGGCCTCGGAGGGGATGATCAAGTTCCTGGCGACCCAGGGACCGTCGCCCCAGGCGCTGGATGCCGCGGCGCTCGATACGGTCGCGCTGACCACCGCTTCAGACAAGCACCCACCACTGACCACGAGTCTCGGCGCCGGAAAAGACACCGCGCCCGCCCACTACGCGCCGGTCCGCTCCGTGCTGCCCGAGCCCGTGTCCACCCCCAAGGCCTTCAGGACCAGCACCAACGACTGGGGCGAAACCGGCCTCCTGCAGACGCCCACGGCCCGTATGGGCGAGCTCGGCGACTTCCGGTTTTCGTTCACCAACGTCTATCCCTACTCGCGGCTGAACTTCATGTTCCAGCCGCTGGAGTGGTTCGAAGCCGGCTTTCGCTATACCTCGATCAGCAACCAAGCCTACGCGGCCAGTACCACAGGCCAATCGAACAAGGACAAGAGTATCGATTTCAAGGTCCGGCTCGCCAAGGAATCGGCCTACGTGCCGGAACTCGCCCTTGGATTCCGCGACTTCGGCGGTACCGGCCTGTTCTCGTCCGAATATCTCGTCGCCAGCAAGCGCTACGGCGACTTCGATTTCAGCCTCGGCATCGGCTGGGGCTACATGGGCAGCAGCGGCAACATCAAGAATCCGCTGATCGCGATCAGCAACCGCTTCAGAACGCGTTCCGGTAACACCGCCTCGACCGGAGGCCAAGCCAACTTCAACAGCTTCTTCCGCGGGCCCGCAGCGCTTTTCGGCGGCGTCGAATGGCGCACGCCCTGGGATCCGCTGACCCTGAAGCTCGAGTACGACGGCAACGACTACCAGCACGAGCCATCGGGCATCAATCAGCGCCAGCGCACCCCTTTCAACGTGGGCCTCGAGTATCGTTACTCGCCGGCTGTTTCCTTCTCGCTGGGCTTCGAGCGTGGCGACAAGGTCATGCTCGGTGTGTCGCTCTCGACCAACCTTGCCAAGCTCCAGTCCCCCAAGGTGGCCGATGCGCCGTTACCGCGCTTCACGCCCGAAGCCCCCAAGGCACCGCCTGGCTGGCCGACGACCGCCGCCGACATCGAAGCCCGCACCGAATGGACCGTGCAGCGCATCGCCCCGCAGGGCGACAAGCTCCATGTCTGGATCAGCGAGAGCATGACGGTCTATCGCGAAGCGCGCGTCGAAACCATCACCGCGCTGCTGCATCGCGATGCGCCGGCTTCCATCAAATACTTCGTGCTCCACTACCGCGAGCGCGGACTTTCGCTGCACGCGCAGGTGATCAACCGCGACGAGTGGGTCAACGAGCACTACAAGGCGATGACCCCCAGCGAGAAGCGCGCGGTCGGCCAGCGCGAGTACGCGCCGAACGTCGATAGCAGCGAAGACATGCAGCCCCTGCCGGCAGTGGTTGCAACGGCGGCGAGTGCTTCCGTCAATTCGCCGCAGAATGCGGCCGATGCCTCTTCGACGGACACAGCCATGGCTGCGGCGCCCGCACCGATGGCCCCGTGGGAACGCAAGCGCGAGCGCTACACCTTCGGCATCACGCCCAGCACCACGCAGATCGTCGGTGGCCCGGACGCCTTCCTGCTCTATCAGATCGGCATCCAAGCGGTTCTCGAGTACCGATTCACCGACAGCACCTGGTTCAACGGCGCCCTCAACTGGCGCATGTTCGACAACTTCGACAAGTTCAGCTACACCGCCCCCAGCAACCTGCCACGCGTGCGGACCTTTCAGCGAGAGTACGCAACGACGAAACGGCTGACGATGCCGGTGTTCCAACTCACGCATGTGGGCCGGCTCGCCGAGGATCAGTACTACAGCGTCTACGGCGGCGCTCTCGAACCCATGTTTGCTGGCGTCGGTGCCGAATGGCTCTACCGCCCGTCACGCAGCCGTGTCGCTTTCGGCATCGACATCAACCACGTGCGGCAACGCGATTTCGCGCAGGACTTCGGTCTGCGCGACTACAAGGTCAACACGGGCCATGCCACGCTGTACTGGGACACGGGCTGGAACGGCGTTCGCGCAACCATCAGCGTGGGTCAGTACCTTGCGGGTGACAAGGGCGTCACGCTCAACGTCAGCAAGAGCTTCGACAACGGCGTCGTGCTCGGCGCTTATGCAACCAAGACGAACGTTTCTTCGCGGGAGTTCGGTGAGGGTAGCTTCGACAAGGGCATTTATGTAGCGGTGCCCTTCGACGCATTCCTCCCGAAATCGAGCAAGTTCACCGCTGCCTTCAATTGGTCGCCGCTCATTCGGGATGGTGGGGCGAAGCTGGGTCGGATCAATCCGCTGTACGACATGACTTCGATCAGGGATCCAAAGGCCTTCTCGATCGAGGCTCCGGAGAGCAATCCGCCGCGGGCGGGGGACAACATTTTGAACTTCGAAGGGGCTCGCTGAGGCGGAGGATCGACGACTGTGGGCTGAGGAACGTGTCGAGAACTCCAGTCCCCACAGCGCTGCGTTCGAAGGCACTCATATCAAAAACAAGGCGGCCCGTTGCTGAAGCGACGGGCCGCCTTGTCGTTTGTTTTCAGTCGTCCTAAGGCGCGGGTCAAGCAATCCGATCAGGCGACCAGAGCAGCCCCGGCAACCCGAGGAGAGGTGTCCAGCAGGACCTCACCACCAATGACGTTCGAATCCGGATCGACGTCACGCAACAGCACTGCATTTGCCGAGTTTCTTTCCAAATGCACCCAATCGACCACCTCCGCGTGCGGCTGGTATCCGGGTAGCATCTGCGCCAACGCGTGCTTGAGCGCCGGTACATCGTTACGATCAAGAATGGCTCCCAGTATTGTGAACTGCCGCCAGAGCTCATCGGCCGGTGGGCAAGGCTCGTGAGCCTTCATCACCCGAGAGTGCGTGGTCTGCATCGCGTTGTCCCCGATGAGAAGCTCTTCGTAGAGTTTTTCACCCGGTCGCAGACCTGTAATGCGAAGTTCGATGTCTCCGTCAGGGGCATTCTCGTCACGAACGGTTCGCCCCGACAGCTCTACCAGCCTCCGGGCCAGATCGATGATTCGAACCGGTTCGCCCATGTCGAGAACGAAGACGTCTCCACCTTGCGCCATGGCGCCAGCCTGGATGACGAGTTGCGCCGCCTCCGGGATCGTCATGAAGTAACGGGTGATATCGGCGTGCGTCAAAGTAATCGGGCCACCAGCCTCGATCTGCCGGCGAAACAACGGAACCACCGAGCCGCTAGAGCCCAGGACATTGCCGAAGCGCACCATCGAAAAGCAGGTTCCTGAAGGCTGCTGTGCCAACCCTTGCAAGGCGAGTTCGGCCAAGCGCTTGCTCGCTCCCATGATATTGGTCGGCCGCACCGCCTTGTCGGTACTCACCAGCACGAATCGGCGAACCTGGCATTCCATTGCGACCTGCGCCGCCAGAAGCGTACCCAGCGAGTTGTTCCGAACGCCTTCGACAGGGTTGTGCTCGACGAGCGGTACGTGCTTGTAGGCGGCCGCGTGGTAGACGGTATCGGGCCGCCAAGTACGCATGATTTCGCGCAGGCGTGCCGGGTCTCGCACCGAGGCAAGGAGAGGGATGATCTGGACCTCCGGACTCATCGCCTCTAGTTCTTGATGAATGGCGTAAAGCGCAAACTCCGTCAGCTCCACCAACAGCAGCTTCGACGGCGAAAGTTTGACGATCTGTCGGCAGAGCTCGCTGCCGATCGAGCCGCCGGCGCCCGTGACCAATACCACCTGGTGTCGTATGTGCTTGTGCAGTAGATCGTCGACCGGCGCGACAGGATCACGGCCCAGCAGATCCTCGATATCAACTTCGACCAAGTCATGAACTTGGACGCGGCCGTTGGCCAAATCAGCGAGCGCGGGCAGCGTACGCACATGCAGATGAAGCGGAAGCAAATCGTGCAGGATCTCGGCTCGCCGTGCCCTGCTGGTAGAGGGCATCGCCAGCAAGACGTCAGAAATCCCGAGCATCGCGGCGTTCTCTCGCAACCAGCTTGGCGGCTGAATCCTGATGCCGTTAAGAGTGCTGCCATGAAGATGCTTTGCATCATCGATGAATGCTCGCACCAGCATGTCGCGACTCTGCGCGAGCGCTGCCGCGAGCTGCAACCCCGCACCGCCAGCGCCATAGATGACCACCTGCGGCAATGACTTGCGCTGGACCGCGCTCATGTACATGCCACCGAGCCAGTAGCGCGCGAGCATGCGCAATCCACCAATACACATGAATAGCAGCAGCGGGACTAGCAGCCCAACTGTTCGTGGCACGGAACTGACGCCGACGATCGTAAAGAGCGCGGCATAGGCTAGCCCGAACAGCGCACAAGCCCGCAAGATAGCCAAGACCGCCGGTGCACCCGCATAGCGAAAGATCGCACGATACAGGCCAAAGATGGTGAAAAGTGGAAGCGCAATCAACACCGCCACTGTTGCTGCCCACCATTGCAACCCACGAGGAAGCATCCACTGCTCGAAACGCAAGCTCAACGCAAAACAGACACACAGCACGCACACGAGCGCGTCCACGCACAATGCCAGTAACCGTTTGGCAGGCCTAGGCAATCCGAGCAACTGCTCTGCCAGACGATTGATCACGCAGGAACTCCTACCCGAGCCGCGCCCGGACATTGCGAAAGATTTTGCCCCTCATGCTTCAGGCCATCCCTCGCTTTTAAGACTTTCGATTGTTAGAAAGTGTACAAACTGCTACGTTTGTAGACGATCCTCCAAAAGGCATAAGAAGCTTGACCACTAGCTTTCAAAAGAGTAATCACTTCAGCTCCAAACGCGCGCTCACCCCTTCCGCTAGTCAGCTTGCTTGTATTTGTATTCGGTGTAGCGATAACCACCGTACTTGTATCCATAACTGCCGTAATGCCTGCGCGAGAGATCCATTCCGTTGAACACCACTCCACTGACACGCTGATTAGCATGTGCCAGCCGTTTCACACTTTCACTAAGCTCTCCGATCTGGGTCAGCCCATCACGCGCCACCAACAAGATCGCGCCAACATGGGCTGATACTGCCGCAGCATCCGCAGCGACAAGAACGGGGGGACTGTCAATCACGACCAAGTCATATCGCTGCGACGCTCCATCCAAAATATCTCCTAGCGCCGACGACAACATCATGTTTGCCGGGTTGAATGGATAATTTCCGGTCGTAAGAACGTCGAGATTCGGAAGCACTTGCGAATGAATCGCCTGCTCGCAAGCCATATCGCCGGCCAATACATCTGCAAGGCCTCCTTGGCGAGGAAGGCCAAAGGACTTGTTGATATGGCCCTTGCGTAAGTCCGCATCGATCAACAGCACGCGTTTGCCGGCCTGCGCCATGATGACTGCGTAATTGCTCGACACGAAACTCTTGCCCACACCCGGCGTTGCGCCGGTAACCAAGACCCTGTTGCTTCCAGACTCCATCATGGCCAATTGAAGCGATATCCGCAAATTCCTCAGACTCTCGATTGCGAGACTCTCCGGGGCGGTAACAGCAAGAACCTGGGCGCCACCAGCACCAGTCGCGATCAACTGTAAAAGGGCATCCTGCTCAAGCGCCTGTGGAACCACCGAATACACACTCAACCCCAGGCGATCCTCGATCTCCTGCGGATTGTGGATGCCACTAGCCATTTTGCTTCGAGCAATTGCCAGGGCAACACCGACCAAAAGTCCAAGCACCACTGACAACGCAACAACCAACGACTTCTGAGGTTTTACAGGTCTTTTCGGCTCAGTCGCCTTGTCCAATAGGCGAACGTTACCCACTTTCCCTTCCTTTACGAGGCGAAGTTGAAGAGAACTGTTCAGGAGCGATTTATACAATTCACCATTGACCCGCACATCTCGCTCAAGCCTTAATGCATCACGCTGCAATACTGGCATGGCGCTCACCCGACGCTCAATGCCATCGAGCTCTTGACGAAAAGCTGCTATCTGCCCATCAACAACACGAATCTTGGGATTGATTTCAGTGAAGCGCGAGAGAAGTTCGCGACGCATCTGCTCCGATTCAAGTAACTTCGTCTGCAACTGAACGGCTTGACCGAGAACGGCCTTAGCTTCCTCATCAAAGGCAATAGTTCCATTTTTGTTACGAAAATTAGCATAAACATCTTCTGAGCTCTCAAGCTGCTTCTTGAAGTCGGGCAATTGTTTGTCAAGAAACTCCAAGGTCTTTTCTGCCTCTGCAGCCTTGCGCTCAACGTTTTGACGAACGTACTGCACACCAATCTCATCAAGTATGCTCCGAAGCCGAGCGCGATCACTGTCCTCCAATGTGGCACTGATCACATTCGATTGTTTGCCCTGCTCGCTGAGCTGCACCCGATTTTGCAGGGTCTCTGTCATCGAAAGCACCGAGGCGCGTGAAACGACAAACTGCGCACCAGGTTTACCATCGAGTCGCGACACTATCAACACAATAGCGCCACCACGCACCTGCTGACTCAATACTGTTCCGATCGTACCATGCAGTGGTTCATCCAAATCAGGATGTGTGAGGATGTATCGATCATCGGGTTGGACAGTAATAATGAAAGGCTTTTGGTCTTCAAGTGCAGGTGGTACGTCGAATTTTGCAATATTGATAGCCTCCGTACCCGAGACGTACCCACTCATTCCTAAAAAACCCGGCTCCGAAAGTCCATTAGCGCGCCTCGCAAGCCATTTACCGATGACCGGGATATAGCGTGGCGCTGCACTGATATAAAGCCGCGTAGCCTCTACCGCCCCACCCATGATCATCCGCGATCGGATGATTTGGATCTCGCCCGAGGCAGGCGTCTTCACATCGAACAGATTGGCAGTATCCCCAAGGAAATTTTTCGCATCGGGCGTCGAATCTTCGACTTGAATCAACAGGTTAGATTGATAAATTGGCGTCGAGAGCAGTGCGTACGCGGCACCGAGCGCGACGGCAATACAGGTGACACCTGCGACCAGCCACTTGCGATCAATCAGGATATCCAAGTACTCTGACAGGCGGATGGTATCGCTGTCATCATCGCGTAGCACTCCGGGGATGGTAGTGGGCGAAGGAGATAGATTGACAGTAGCATTCATGAGAGTTTTCTAATGCGTTCGGCCCACGCAGTCGCGCCGGCATCTATAAGTTGTAGGGCTTGTTCGAAGGCCGCACGGCCCAAGCGATAGGGATCGGGGATGTCTATTCGTGCAATATCGCCCAAGCGAAATAATTTGCCGCGGGTGAACGGATGACGATGGTTGATATGCAAGCGTTGTTCCTCATCCATTGCCAAAATCAGATCAGCCCTCTGGCACATCAAACTGGTCAACTGCCGCGCACGATGAGATTCAATGTCCAGCCCGCGCTCGGCCATAAGCTCACGTGCGACAGGATCCGCAGGTTTTCCCACGAGCGCGCCTATGCCTGCAGACGACACCTCTAGGTGCGGCAGCTCCGAGGCAATGATGGCCTCCCCCATCGGGCTACGACAAATGTTGCCAATGCACACGACTAGAACAGACTTCATGGTTGGCAATCCTTTCCAACATTTGCAGCAGTCGACCAGTATATTGGACAGCTAGTCATTGTAAAAACCTCCTCTCCTAGATGACATTTTCTTTCGAACTCCGCGGCTTTCTTTGCAATGAACATGAGGCCGTTTCCCAGAAATTTTTTAAAGAACAACTTCCCGCACTTCGAAAGATTCTGTGCTTAGGCCATTGGCCCTCAGTCATAATTCTGCCATCCCGATTCTTTGCTCGCGAAGTCATAAAGCGCCTACCGTTTCACCCGGATGGAGCACCCTGTCCGCATCAATCCTGACTCCAGGTGCAAGCATCGATCCAACAGGCATCAACGCACGGCGCCCCAGCACACTGTTACCGGCCATTCCTGCATTTACCCCCAGATGAGCGAACGGTTCGACCGTGCAATCATGATCAATCACCGCGCCGCAATTCACAATCACCCCTTCTCCCAATCTGGCGCCCGTACCCACCACAGCACCAGCCATGATGGCGCTACCCTCGCCTACCACAGCCCGGGGCGATACAACGGCGGCGGGGTGAATCACGGTCGCCAACCTCAATCCCTGGGCCTTCACGCGCGTATATAAGGTTTCACGCAGCTTGTTATTGCCGATAGCAACGAAGACTGCGTCGGTCCAGTCGCGACAAGCGGTCAGGGCTGCCGTTGTTCCAAGCACTGGCCAATCCCAAACGTGTTGTCCAGATTCGACAGCATCATCGAGAAAGCCCACCAATACGTAGTCGCCACGCTGCAAAAACGCTTCCGCAACACTGCGGCCGTGCCCTCCCGTACCAATAATCAGCAAGCGCTGCATTGCAATAGTCATCTGGTATCAATGCGTCACACCGTCGCTCTTAAGCACTTTTACAAAGGTGAGCCATAGAATTCGAATGTCGAACGTAAACGATCTACGCTGAAGATAATCAATATCGAATTGAACCTTTACTGGGATCGGCAGCTCGTCGCGCCCATTGACCTGAGCCCATCCTGTAAGCCCTGGTGCCAACAGATGCACGCCGCGTTGGGTTCGCAACTCAATCAGATCGGTTTGATTGAACAGCGCCGGGCGCGGACCAACAAAGCTCATGTCTCCGATCAATATGCTCCACAATTGCGGCAGTTCGTCGAGGCTGCTCTTTCGCAGAAAGGAGCCAATAGGTGTCAGGTACACCTTGGGATCGGACAGCAGGTGCGTGGCCACTGCCGGCGTACCGACTCGCATGCTGCGGAATTTTGGCATCTTGAAGATCCGATTGTTGCTGCCAACACGGTCAGACCAATAAAGGGCGGGACCACGTGATGTGAGGCGTACGGCCAACGCAATGATCGCGATGGGCAACAACAACACAATGGTGATAAATGCTGCCAGAACCAAATCAAACAGACGCTTCACGCAAATACCCTTCTGCGGCCTTCCTCAAGCCTTGGTCAACTGTAATTGGTGGCGCCCATCCAAGCACGCGTTTGGTTTTGGAGATGTCCACCTGCAACGAGCCACAGAGTCGGTGTGCAACATCGGCTCGCCCTAGCATCGAAGCACCTTGCTCCAGCCAGTTCGCTGGAACAGGGAGCAGCCGAGCGGGCTTTCCCATGGCTTGCCCGAGGCGTTTTAGCAACTGTGCGGTGGAAAGGTCTTCATCATCCGAGACAAGAAAGGTCTGGTTGCCCGCTGCGGGGTGGTGCACGCAAATGGTCAGCAGGTCCACCAAGTTGTCGAGCGACACCATGCTTCTACGATTGCCGGTAACCCCCCCAAGCGGCAACGGGATGCGGCGCGCGACGATGCTCATCATCGTGCGAAAGTTCGCCTTGACGCCTGGGCCGTACACGAGAGGCGGGCGAACTATTGCCACCTCCATTCCGGTTTGCGCTGCCAGCTCTAGCAAGGCCTGCTCCGCTTCCAGTTTGGAAATGCCGTATGGATCTACCGGAACGGCAGGCCCATCTGCGGAAAAAGCGGTGCCGATCCGCGTTGCTTCACCATTGGCCTTGATGGAGCTTACGAAGACAAAGCGTCGCACTCCCGCCTCTGCGGCTTGCCGTGCCAGTTGCAAGGTACCGTGAAGATTGCTGTGCCGGTATTCCATCAACGGATCACTCGCGTCATCCGACATCACATGGACGCGCGCGGCCGTGTGGATCACGGCGTCGACATCGGCGACGGCTTCTCGCCAGTCAGTGGTTGCGCCGAGGTCGCCAACCCTTACGATTTCGACTCCGGATTTTTTGAGCCCGGATTCCCGGCGAATTGCCGCGCGGACAGGCTGGCCATCAGCCAGCAGCCGCTCAATGAGCGCGCGGCCTACAAAGCCGGTTGCCCCGGTTACTAAAATCATCTGATCTCGCTTTGTTTTTTTGTGGCCGAGGCGGAAAAGGACAGCGACTGAAGCCATCCTTCCAATCGACTGATCAGCGAGACGCGCTCGAATTCTCTGGCACTCAACGCAAGGCCATTTGCGCCCATTGCCTTGCGTTCTTCAACTGATTTCTTCGAAAGATCCACAACTGCCTTGGCAAGCTCCTGGGAATCCCCTGCGTTGCAAGTCAATCCAGCCTCTGCATTTCTCACCACATCGGCACCCTCGCCATTCAGCATCGCCAATATGGGAACGCCCGCGGCCAAATACGATTGGAGCTTGCCAGGAATGGTCATCGAGAAGATAGGCTCGTTCTTCAAGCTGACCAGCAATGCGTCGGCATGTTTAAAAAACGACGACATCCGCTCCACTGGGTGCCGTCCCAGCATGTGGACGCACTCTTCCAATCCGCGCCGCTGAATTTCATCTGCCACCCACTGCGCCATTCGGCCGTCGCCGACGATCAGCCAACGGATGCTCCGGTGCACCTTGAGAATTTCCGCAGCGGCAAGGATTGCCGGGAAATCTTGGGCATCGCCAATGTTTCCCGCGAACATCACATCAAAGCTCCCTGGTTGGACCTGTACCTCAGGCGCAGCAACAGCTTGATCTACGTCGAACAGCATCTCGGCCCAACTGGGGAAGTATTCGACCGGGGCGCTGTCACCCGCGTACTTCTTGATTTGAGGCACGAAGCTTTTCGACTGCGCCAAGATCAGGTCGCAGCGCTTGTAGATAAACGACACGAGCCGGCTCACTGAACGCAGGATGAAAGGAGAGCGAACCACGCCAATGGCTTCCAGCGTTTCGGGCCAAAGGTCGAGCACCCAGAAAACCAGCGGCGCCCGCTTGACCGCTCGCAATGCAACCGCAGGCACCCCAACCGTAATAGGCGATGGCTCGTAGGCAAGAACCGCGTCGAAGTCGCGCCCGCGCAACTTCCATAGCCCAAGCACGGTGGCACTGATCGCGAAAGTCGCAAAGTTCAGCATCAACCGGATGCCCCCCTTTCCACGTGCAAACATGGGCACCCGAACAATCTCCGCTCCTTCATAGCGCGCGAACATCTCGGCGGCGTTACGGTAAGCGGGGAACACTTTGCCATCGGGGTAGTTGGGCACGCCAGTCAGCACCGTAACTTGGTGGCCACGCCGCACGAATTCGGCGACAAGATCATTGATCCTGAAGTTTTCCGGCCAGAAGTACTGAGAGACGACAAGCAGGCGCATAGGACGTCAGTACTTTTTCCAGACCACACGATTCACATAGTCGGTATAGCTGTGAACGATGCGCAGCACCTTGTCCGAAACGTTGGGCATGCTGTAGTCAGCCACTTGGCGCAGGCCGCGCGCATCGCCTCGCGGCTGGCTTTCCAGAATCGCCAACCCCTGGCGCACGCGCTCCACCTCGAGCCCCACCATCATCACGGCGGCCTCTTCCATCCCTTCGGGCCGCTCGTGTGCCTCGCGCAAGTTGAGCGCCGGAAAATTCAGGATCGACGACTCCTCGTTGATCGTGCCGCTGTCTGACAAAGCAGCACGTGCGGAGAGCTGCAGCTTCACATAGTCGTGAAAGCCCAGTGGCTTGAGCAATCGCACCTGCGGATGAAAGCGAGCGCCCGTCGCATCGATGCGCTTTTGCGTGCGCGGGTGCGTCGAGACGATCACCGTCAGGCCGTGGTCTTCGGCTACGGCATTCAGTACCGCTACTAGCTTACCGAACGACTGCGGCGACTCAATGTTCTCTTCGCGATGCGCACTGACCACGAAGTACTGCGCGGCCTCCAAGCCCAGGCGCTGCAAAACGTCGGACGCCTCGATGCGCGGACGGTAGTGCGTCAGCACCTCGAACATCGGGCTGCCGGTCTTGATGACCAGATCGGGCGGCAACCCTTCACGCAAAAGGTAGTCGCGCGCGATCGTGCTGTAGGTAAGGTTGACGTCCGCCGTGTGGTCCACGATGCGGCGGTTGGTTTCCTCTGGCACGCGTTGGTCGAAGCAACGGTTGCCCGCTTCCATGTGAAAGATCGGAATCTTGCGGCGTTTGGCTGGAATCACCGAGAGGCAACTGTTGGTGTCGCCCAGCACCAGCATCGCCTCGGGCTGCACCTCGCCCAGCACTTGGTCCACCGCGATGATGAGGTTGCCGATGGTGTGCGCCGCACTGGTGGCATTGGCCGCGCTGTTCAGGAAGTGGTCGGGCTTGCGCACGCCCAGGTCGTCGAAGAAGACCTGGTTGAGTTCGTAGTCGTAGTTCTGACCGGTATGCACCAGCACGTGTTCGCAGTGCTCGTCCAGCCGGGCCAGCACGCGCGACAGGCGGATGATTTCCGGTCGGGTGCCGACCACGGTCATGACTTTGAGTTTTTTCATTGAGTATCCAGAGTTCTGGGACTACAGCGGACAGGCGAAGGTGTCCGGCCGCGCGCGATCGAACACCTCGTTGGCCCAGAGCATCACGACCATTTCCTCGGTGCCGATGTTGGTGATGTCGTGCGTCCAGCCGGGCACTGTCTCGACGATTTCAGACTTGTCGCCCGCAGTCACCAGTTCGTGGGTTTCGCCGGTGTGCATGTGCCGGAACTTGAAGCGCGCCTGCCCCTTGATGACCAGGAATTTCTCAGTCTTGCTATGGTGGTAGTGGCCGCCCCGCGTGATGCCTGCGTGCGCCGTGAAGAACGAGAACTGCCCCGCATCGGGCGTCTTGAGCATCTCGACGAACACGCCGCGCGCATCGCCATGCTGCGGCACCGCATAGGCAAAAGACGCGGGCGGCAGGTAGCTCACGTAGGTCGAGTACAGCGCGCGGACCAGCCCCGTGCCCACACGGTCGGTCATGAGCGTCTGGCGGCTGTCCTTGAACGACTGGATGCGCTCGGCGAGCTCGCCCACCGTGGTGGTGTATTGCGGCGCGATTGTGGCGAAACCCTCGGCGTCTACAGCGGCATCGGCGCCGTCCAAAAGCTGCACGAAGCGCGCGATGACATCGTCCACGTACACCAGCGTGACCGGCGACGCAGGGTCGTTGACCTGGATCGGCAAGCCGCGCGCGATGTTGTGGCAGAACGTGGCCACCGCCGAGTTGTAGTTGGGCCGGCACCACTTGCCGAACACATTCGGCAGACGAAACACATGCACCGGAATACTCGAGGCGATCGCCAGAGCGCGCAGCGCTTCTTCCGCGCCGCGCTTGCTGTGGCCATAGGGGTTGTTGTTGCGCCCCGCCTGCGTGGACGAGGTGTAGACGATAGGTACCTTCTTGCCCGTGCTTTCCGCGAGCGCGGCCATTGCATCGCAGAGACTCTGCGTGAGCTCTGCATTGCCGGAAACGAACTCCGCCGGGTCTTGCGGACGATTGACCCCTGCGAGATGGAACACGAAGTCCACGTCTTGCAGCAGCGCGGACAACTGCGCCGGGCTGTGCTCGCGCGTGAAGCACACCACCTGCACGTCCTTACGCTCGGAAAGGTGCAGCTGCAGGTTCTTGCCGACGAAACCGTTCACGCCGGTGATCAACACCTTCTTCTTCATTGCTTCAGCCTTCTGCTTCGGCTGGTTCGCCGCGTGCCATGCGCTGCATGAAGTCGAGCTTGAGCAGCAGCTTCTTCATGCCTTCCACATCGAGGCGCGTGGTGTTGTGCGAGTTGTAGTCCTCGCCGTGCGTGCTGTGCGTGATGCGCTTCTCGCCCTGCTCCACGTACTTGGCGTAGTTCAGGTCGCGCCCATCCGGCGGCACTCGGTAATAGTCGCCCTGGTCTTCGGCGCAGGCCATTTCTTCGCGGCTCAGCAGCGCCTCGTACAGCTTCTCGCCATGGCGCGTGCCGATCTTACGCACTTCGTGGTCGGGCTTGCCCATCACCGCCAGGATCGCCTGCGTGAGCACCTGCACCGTCGCAGCCGGCGCCTTCTGCACAAAGATGTCGCCGTTGTTGCCGTGCTCGAAGGCATGCAGCACCAGCTCAACCGCATCTTCCAGCGTCATCATGAAACGCGTCATGGAAGGGTCGGTCACCGTGATCGGTTTGCCCGCCAGCACCTGCTCCACGAACAGCGGAATCACCGACCCGCGCGAGGCCATGACGTTGCCATAGCGCGTGCCGCAAATCACGGTGTTGGTCCTCTCCAGATTGCGGCTGGCCGCGACCATCACCTTTTCCATCATCGCCTTGCTGATGCCCATAGCGTTGATCGGATAGACGGCCTTGTCGGTGCTCAGGCACACCACCCGCTTGACGCCCGCAGCAATCGCCGCCTCGAGCACGTTCTCGGTGCCGAGCACGTTGGTGCGCACCGCCTGCATCGGATGGAACTCGCAGGAGGGCACCTGCTTGAGGGCGGCTGCGTGGAAGAGGTAGTCCACACCGCGCATGGCGGAACTTATGCTGCGTGAATCGCGAACGTCGCCGATATAGAACTTGAGCTTGGGATGATTGTAGCGCTTGCGCATGTCATCCTGCTTTTTCTCGTCGCGGCTGAATATGCGAATTTCGCCGATGTCGGTGTCTAGAAAATACTTGAGGACGGCGTTTCCAAAAGAACCTGTGCCGCCGGTGATCAATAAATTTCGGTTGCTGAACATACTATATCCTTGCCTCGATTTTGGCCACAATATTTTTCAAAAATTCAAATCTGCTTTCAGGCTGATTATTCGCCACAAAACTTTTTATCGATTCTTGCAAAACTGAAAAATTTTGACGGAAATAATCCATCCCGACCACAAAGCCCTCAACACTATTTGCCTTGACGATGGCCGGGTGTTCGTAAAAAGAGGGCATCCCATGAGCAACGATCGGCAACCCGCGCGACATCAATTGAAGCGTTTTGTTCGACATCGTGACTGCCTCTATATCAGCGACATTATTCCTGTAAGGAATTACAGCCGCGAAAATTTTTTCCATCGGCAACTCTTCCAGTTTTGCCGATGGGATAATTACCACGTTCGGATGTAACTCGAATTGCGAGACCTGATCCTTGACATTGGCCGCCTGCGGTCCCACAAGGTAAAACACCACATCTGGCCGCAGAGAGACCGACTGCCTCAGCAGGTCGAAATCGACTCGATTGTCGATATGGGCCCACAACAACACAGAATTTCTTTCGGCATTGCGCACAGGCTCCGTGTACTCCACATCCGCCCAAGGAAAAAACAATTCCGGCGAGCACCATTCGGACGCCTGCTTCATTAGCGGATAAGACACGGTCAACACCACATCGCTCGCCAAGCACGTTTCCCCAAGGCTCTTCTTGGCGTGGCGACCCGAAAACAGCTTGGACTGCGCTACAAAATCATCGTTGATGATCGTGATAATTTTATTTTTCGGAAAGATTTCCCGCAAAAAAAAGTAGTCGTAGTTGAAATTTAAAATAATCGAATTTTTCGTGGAAATCTTCCGCACCAAGGTGCGTATACTTTTTTTCTCAACCAAAGCATTCAGCCATGCCAGCATCCGAAAAACCCGCAGCTGATGATGGACCAATTGACGGGTTCTTCCGAGAACCAGATTATTTTCGACTTGCTCGACGCCGCTCTTGACTCCGCTCTGCCAAACAAATACCGGCTTTTGGATGAAGTATATTTTCCCTCCAAATTTCCGAATCAGGCCAGCCACCTGATGACGGAGTCGTGGCTCTTCATGCCAATTGCTTTTACTAAAAAAAATGTAGTCGTCCATTTCAATCCTGGACGCTGCCGCCTGCAACGGCTTCTGCGCCAACCTCGGCATTAAAGAAGCTACTCACAATTTTTTCCCCCGCCTTGCCGTCTCCATAAAACTGGCTTCGAGACGCGAATTCGCGGGGACACCGCAACGCTGCGGCAATTTTTTCGGAGTCCGCGCCGACCACTTCATTCAAACCGGCTTGCACCAGCTCGACCCACTCCGTTTCCTCCCGAAGCGTCACACAGCATTTTTGATTGAAATAGGCTTCCTTCTGCACGCCACCCGAATCCGTGGCTACGATCCTGCAATTAGCCTCAAGCCAGATCATTTCCAAATATCCCACAGGGTCAACCGCTTGTACGTTGCTTGGCAACATCAAGCCAATTTGCTTCAACTTTCCCCGCGTGCGCGGATGAAGCGGCAATACAACCTGCGCTTCGGATTTACGCAATCCTTCAAAGATACCTCGCATGCGGATTGGATCGTCGGTGTTTTCAGCGCGATGCACCGTGCACAGCACAAAATCATTAACTTTCAATCCTAGATTGTCGAACCAGATCGGCTTGCGCGCGCGACGCTTGTAAAAGACAGCGGCATCGCACATGACATCGCCCACCATTTCAATCTTCTCGCGGGGAATGCCTTCGTTGCGAAGGTTGTCAAATGCTAAATCGGTAGGCGCAAAAAGCTTGGCGGAAACATGGTCCGCCAAAATTCGGTTGATTTCTTCAGGCATGCGACGGTTGAATGATCGTAACCCCGCTTCGACATGCGCCACGGGAATATGTAATTTGCTCGCGGCCAGCGCCCCGGCCAGAGTGCTGTCGGTATCGCCATACACCAATACCCAATCGGGCTGCTCGATCAGCATCAGTTCTTCGAGCTTTTCAAGCATGCGACCGGTGTTCTGTCCATGAGTGCCTCCGCCTATTCCCAAATTATGTGCGGGAGGTGGAATTTCGAGCTCGTCAAAAAATACATCCGACATATTGGCGTCGTAATGCTGGCCTGTATGGACGACCACTTCCTCCATATCGCCCCTAGTTTCTCTGATCGCACGAGAAACTACCGCAGCCTTGATGAATTGAGGGCGCGCACCAATCACAGTGAATACTTTCATAAACACCAGTCCTAATCAAGAAAATAAATATTACCCAAGCCGGCAAGCTTGTTTTGCGAATTTTCTCAATCCGCATCAGATGCTCATCAATAATTGAATGATGCAAGCATCGGCGATTACAAGATTTCGTCAACTTTTCATCAGCACCGTCAGAAACCACACGCTCCCAGCGACAAGCATTCAATTTCTTGCAATTGCAGACCATCCAGCGCTCAATCAGGACGGTCCACAATGAACTTTCGCTACAGCAATGAACGAAAATCCACTGCAACTAGGCAATGAGGAAAAGCTTGCCGTCACGAAAAGGCTTCGTACTTCGATGCTCAACTAAACAATCAAAACCTCAGCCGCCAGCGCGATCCAACACCGGTAAACCATAAATACGGGAACGCACCAGATCTTTTCGAACGTAAGCAATCAAAATAAAAGGAATAAAAAAACTAGCGTTAGCAAGGGTGCTGGAGGAAATAGATTGAAAAAAAACTAAACTCACAACAATGACAACTCGAATTGTCAAAGGCAAATCTCGGTTCCTAAGAATCTTCAGCGACAAAATAAATATCAAGCAGACAGCGATCAAACCGCCGATCCATCCATACAAAAAGAAAAATTCCGCCACAAAGGAATGCGGATTTATCTGCATCAATGAATAATCACCCGGTTTAAAATACGCCGAGTAATATTGGTCTTGGAAGCTTCCAATACCTAGGTTCGGCAAATTCTCCCAGAGCCGCCGATAAACCAACATTCGATCCGAAGCAGATTCGTCGGTGGAAAGACCTTCTACGCTCACTTGGTCGAGTCTTGAAAGCGAACGCTCAAATACCGATGTACTGGTTAGAAACTCCGAGCCCAGAAGGTACAAGACTGCAAGAAAGGTCAAAGCAATTGCAATCAAACCAGTAAGGCTTCTATTTTTTTTCGGAGAAGAAGCAATATTTTTAAAACTTCCGAAGAGCACAGCTATAGCAAACAATGACATAAATACAAAGGCGGTACGAGAGAGCGAGACAAAGACCGCCATCATTGCAACTCCAAGCAATGCAATTCCATAGCCCTCTTTTTCTTCAAGCACACATATGCAGTAAAGAAGCATGGAAAATGCAGCAGCAAAAACAGCAAAATCGTTCGAATTGAAATAACTACCAGAAACCAAAGAATAGGATTCATATTCGTCAAACACCGGAGGCAATCCAACCCCGGTGGAATAATAAGAAAGCTGAAGAAACGCCAGTGCGCACTCAACGAAAATTATTGCGAAAGCAATTTTCTTCAAAAATCTCCAGGCCCCTTCATCTTTTCGATAATGAAGAAACAAAATCACTACCAAAAATTGAGCCAAGCCTGAAAACCACAGCGACCTGTTCGCTGTTACCCCAAAAAATGCAAGCAAGCAATGCAAAATAAATATAGCCGCAAACAAAAACTGCAGCAATACATCCTCTTTTTTAAAGCGAAATTTATTAAGGATAAAAAAAGAAGCCAGCACGCACAAGCCGATGCCTGCAGCCAGAATAGGGAGCTGCAAATCACCCAACAAATATTGCAGCGGCTGCTTAAAAATAACTATCGCAAAGCCCGCAAAAAACAAGCTTCGATTTTTGACGCTAAGCATGATGAAATTCAATCAATCCTGTCACGTTTTATCAGTGATCGAATAGCTCAAGATCGAACCAATCCGTGCTGCTTGTTTCGAAACAAGGCCCAAATGCTGATCAATTCCGACTTAAACAGCCAAATTGCAAAGGGTATCGTCAGCGCCCACAAAATGCTGAAACTAAACGGCAGGCTTGAGGCAAAAGCGCACGTCAGGATAGAGAGCAAAACGGCCACCCCTGTAACAACATAGATTCGAAATCGTGGGAAATTTCTCCATACACGAGCAGATGCCTCAGTATTCATGATGAACATAATGTAAAAAGCAAAGGCATTAGCTATGGCAGCTCCTGGCGCGCCCCATTTCGGAATAAGCAAAAATCCCGTTCCAAGGTTTGCAATGAGTGCTGTGACCGTCGCGAGCACCGAGAGCATGTTTTTTCGTGCGATGCCGATTCCAACGCTAGTAACTATGGACAGCGTGTAGAGTAGCGGCTGAATAACGCTGCAGACGATCAGGTACTTCACGCTTGCATAAATCGGAGGCAATAAGTAGTCCGCGATCCAGACAAACGCACCGCAAAATACGAGTGCAATACAAATGAGCGCTAGCACCTGTTGGCTGACCACGTCGACTCTCTTCATGTCGACCCCTTCTGCTTGCCACTTGAATGCCAGAGGGGTCCAGATCACGGAGAAGATCGATTGCACAAGAACCGCAACGCCAGCGAAGCTTACGGCCACGGAATAGATTGCCAATTGTTCGAGATCCGAAAATCCGTGCAGCATGAAAGTGCTTGCCGCATTTACAGCCCAATAGGCGACACCGGAGACGACGAGGGGCAACCCGAATTTAAGGAGCTTCCTGACTTCAACGCCGCTCAGCTTCGTCTCGAACGTCACGCGCAGCTGCGATCGCGTATTCCATATGTAAATAAGCAGCACAAAGGCCATCGAAAGAAAGTAAGCCCAAAGCAGTTCCAGAAAATTCTTCGAGATCGGAAGGGAAGCCAAGAGACCGAGCAATACTAAAAGAAATGCCTTAGGCATCGCCTGACTCATAGAGTACGCCAGACCGCGCTCTTGCATCCGGAGAATCAGTGACAAAAATCTCGAGCAATAACTGACAATCGCAGCTGCGAATGTCAATAAATAAAACCCAATATGCTCCGAGTTATACAGATTGAAAGTTATCTGCCGCTCGAAAACCAAGCCCAACGGAAACGCGGCAAGCAACAAAAAGAAGCCGGGAATTGCGCAGTTTTTAAATAAGAGGTTCTTTTCTTCATTCTCGTGGTATTCGCGAACAAATGCTTGATCGAGCCCCAATGAGCAAAAAAGCAAAAGAAATGAAATAGTGACCTGAAAGATGTTCAGGCGACCGACATCCTCAGGCGAAAAGACCCAAGCGACGATTGGAACAGTCAGTAGACTGAAAAATGCAACAGCAAAAGGCCCGACTGCAAACCCAATGGCGTTCTTTATTTTCATAGCAGTTAATACTTGGCCATGCTGCAGCAGTAATTTACCTTCCGCAGCGTAAACTCAGCCATGTCTGCACAAATAAGTAGCGACATTACCCTCATTCAGCGTGCACGCATTTTTGCGAGCAAGGAATAGATAAAAAAAGCCGAGCCAATCGATGCTGATCTACAAAAGTAAAACGGCCAGCGAAGCACACTTTGGATGCCGTCATTCGGCAAACATTTCAAGGAAATCTTGAACGCGTGAAAGGCGACGGGAAGTAAAGCTTTTCGCAGAAACTTTTCAACTAAAATTGCATAGGACAAGCTTTTTGTTTTTCCAGTCGCCGCGACCACTTCCTCATTCGTCAATTCGTCCAAGCACTTTTTTCTGAACGCTACGTTTTCCTTAAAAACCAGTTCTCTCATGCGGACGCCAACTTGGCTACCGTGAACCCTGCCGATGACCAACGCTTTCGGCGAATGAACAAATGTGTAGCTCTCGGAAAACCTGAACCAAAGGTCATAGTCTTGGGTAGCGCGCAATTTTTCGCTAAATAATCCGTGCTCCAAAAATGCGCTACGAGGAATAAGAAGAGAACAACCGTGAATCCTGTTGTCTGTGGCGATCTGATATCGGAAGCAACGCGGAGCCGTCATATCGAGTCGCGTTTCTTTCAACTCTTGTTGATCAATAAAAAAGGTTTGATAGTTGCTATAAGCAATCACGCGCTCCGAGCTGGGCAGGCCTAACAGCAACTCAATCTGGCATTTTACTTTATCCACAACGTACAGGTCGTCGTGACTGAGCCAAGAAAAGTAGTCGCCAGTCATTTTTTCGATGCCTAGATTCAGCGCCGTGGACACGCCGCCATTGGGCTTTGAATAATAGATTATCTTGTCAGCAAATTCCCTAGCAATCGCCTCTGTTTGACCGGCGTCGTTCGAACCATCGTTAACTACAATTATTTCTATATTCTCATAGTCTTGCGCGAGTGCGGATTCGATGGCATCACGCAAGAAGTTGGCACCATTGAATACGGGAATGACGATCGAGACTTTGGGAATTGGCTTCATTTCAAGAAATTAATAATCCATTCAAGATCGTGACGAGTTCAGACTTTTGAGATTGCCGAGGTGTAGATTTTAATTAAAGAATCTGCAATCACAGGCTCGCTATAACGTTCAATGCATCTCGCCCGTATCTCATGCGGATTGAATGCTGTATATTCGGTATTGAGCCGCACCATAGCTCGCCCCAATTCATCCACGTCATCCACGTCGACTAGGATTCCATCTCCTTCCTCCACGATAGATTGAGGTCCTCCACATCGTGTCGCGATGACGGGTTTTCCCGAAGCGAGCGCTTCAATCAGAACAACCCCGAACGTCTCGTAGTCACTGGACAAGATGAATGCATCGGCTGTGCTCATCGCCTCGACCACTTGGGAGCGCGACAGCATCCCGGGAAATTTCACGCGAGCAGCCACACCCAGGTTTTCCGCCAGCCCCTTCAGCGCGTTCATTTCGTTTCCGTGCCCGCCAATCACTAAGCTGACATGGACGCTCTCCGAAAAGTATTTCGCAAAAGCCTTGATGATATTTTTTTGATTCTTGTTTTTATTCATCAAAGCGATGTTAAGAAATACAAAACCTTGAGAATCTTTTATTTTTCTTATAGGGGTATCAATAAATTTTTGACTTACAATATTTGGAACGACACCCCAAGACGCGTTTCTCCTAGGAAGCCTTTTATCCAAATTAATTGAAAAGCTCTTCGACACCGAAAAGGCCTGTGCCGCTCCATGCTGAATCTTGTCAGCGATTCCAAGACTTGAATTAGTCACTCCCCCGCGCGCGAAGGCCGAACTATGTTCGGTGACAATATATGGGATTCCGTAGCGCGAGTTGACTCTGAGGGCAACAACGCCTGCGTACAGCATGGAATGCACATGCACAATTTCGGGCAACCCATGCGTTCTTATATATTTTTCAAAAAGTTGGATCCCAAAATACTCCCATAACTTCTTTATTCCAATAGGGAAGCGGGGGAACCAATTTTTCCCATAGGATCGATAGGTAAAAATGCCTTCGTCAATTTCAAACTCCGGGATACCATGCTTCTCTTTGGAAAAAATCCCGTTTCGAAGAGAGCTGAAATGAGGGTAAATGACGCCGACCTGACAGCCTTGTTTATGAAGTGCCTGCGCCTGCTCACGAAAAAAGCTTCCGCCGATATCGCTGCGAGAGACTGGGTACCAAGACGGAATGAACAATATATGCACGGTCACTCCTACTTCTATGCCACAGCGTCGAGATTGCAAGAATTCATTCGATTTATAATTTTCAAGACTCGGAAACTCGTCGTTTCAGCAATCAATCCTTTGCGGAAGAGATCGAAGTCTTTAGCGCGGCAAAGATTTCATTTTGAAGCGATCCGTCCAGATATGCGTGCATTGGAAGACTCAGTACCTCCTGAGCCACGGAATCACCGACGGCGAGCTTGCCCCCCGCATCCGCCACCGCCGGCTGCTGATTCAACGGAATCGGGTAATGCACAACCGTCGGCACCCCGGCCTCTTTCATCCGCGCCTGAACACCTTCCCGGTCAGCGATGCGCACCGTGTATTGCGCCCAAGCACTCTGGTTGTGCGGCTCGACATACGGCGCCACAGCTGCGGCAGCAGCGCCCCAGCCCTTCCCCAGCAGTCGCCCGTATTCCGCAGCCACCTGCTGCCGGCTGGCGATCTCGTCATCGAAGATCTCCAGCTTCGCCAGCAGCACCGCCGCCTGCAAGGTATCCAACCGGCTGTTCACTCCCACCCGAATGTGGTGGTACCGCCGGTCCTGCCCATGCCTCGCGATCTGCCGCATCACCTTCGCCAGTTCCTCGTCATTGGTGAAGATGGCGCCGCCGTCGCCATAGCAGCCCAGCGGCTTGCTCGGAAAAAAGCTCGCGCAGGCAATGGTGCTGAGGTTGCAGCTCTTGCGGCCCTTATAGGTCGCGCCAAAGCTCTGCGCCGCGTCCTCGATCACCGGAATGCCGTGCCGGGCGGCAATTGCATTGATCGCATCGAAGTCCGCGCACTGTCCATACAGGCTCACCGGAACAATGGCCTTGGTGCGCGGCGTGATCGCGGCTTCCAGCAGCGCCGGGTCGAGGTTGTAGGTGCGAGGGTCGATGTCCACGTACACCGGCTTGGCCCCCAGCAACGCCACGGTCTCTGCGGTAGCAATGTAGGTAAAGCCGGGCGTAATCACTTCGTCGCCAGGCCCGATGCCCAGCGCCATCTGCGCGATCTGCAAGGCATCGGTGCCATTGGCTACGGTAATGCAGTGCTTGGCGCCCGTGTAGGCCACCAGCTTCTCTTCCAGCTCGGCGACTTCAGGACCAAGGATGTATTGGCCATGCGCCAACACGCGCTGAATGGCGGCGTCGATCTGGTCCTTGATGCGGGCCTGCTGGGCCTTGAGGTCGATGAATTCGATCATGGGGTGCTGGCTTCCAACTTGGTCACGGCCTTGCCGTCGAGTACATAGCGAGCGCCGGTGTGCGCGCAAATGGCTTCTGCCGTGCCTTGCAGCGGCAATGCGAGTTGTTCGCCGAACTCGCTCATCCAGCCGATCTGCCTGGCGGGCACGCCAACCATGAGCGCATAGGCCGGCACGTTCTTGTTGATCACGGCACCGGCGCCCACAAATGCGTATTCGCCCACGGTGTTGCCGCAGACGATGGTGCAATTGGCGCCCAAGGTTGCACCGCGCTTCACCAGGGTGCGGCGATATTCGTCCTTGCGCGTGACGGCCGAGCGCGGGTTGTAGACGTTGGTGAAGACCATGCTCGGTCCGCAGAACACGTCGTCCTCCAGCGTGACCGCGTCGTACACGCTGACGTTGTTTTGGATCTTGACATTGTGGCCAATGGTCACGTCGTTGCCGACGTACACGTTCTGACCCAGCGAGCAACCCTGGCCAATAGACGCTTGTGCACTCACATGCACCCAATGCCAGATGCGGGTGCCGTCGCCAATGCGGGCCCCTTCGTCGACGATCGCGGTGGGGTGAGCTTTGTATGCCATGCCGACCTTCCGGCGCGTCAGGCCAAGCCGCGCACGAACGGATGCACTTCGCCCTGCTCGCCCTGCACGGACGTGGCGCTGCGGATCACGTCAACGGTCTCGATGCAGTGGCGCGCGTCCTCGAGACCGTAGCCGCGGCCCGCCAGGATCTCTTGGTAGCTCACGGTGTGCAGATCGGTGAAGCCTTCGGAGAACTCGAGCTTCTCGCCGCTGATGTCGATGTTGCGGAAGGTGGTCTTCTTGCCCTTCACGTCGGCCGGCAGGTCGTTGGCGTCGATCGACAGAAACCAGCGTACGCGAGCGCGTTCGTATTCGAGGTAGCCGGCCGCCTTGGCCGTGCCGCTGTAGTGCACCACATTGCGCTGCAGCTTGCCGAAGATGAAGTGCAGCATGTCATAGAAGTGCACGCCGATGTTGGTCGCCACGCCGAACGACTTGCGGTTGTCTCCCTTCCAGCTTTCCATGTACCACTTGCCGCGCGAGGTGATGTAGGTCAGTTCCACATCGAACTTGGCATCGGCTGGCGCAGCGGCGACTTTGTCGCGCAGCTTGAGGATGGCGTCGTGGTGGCGCAACTGCAGGATGTTGAAAACCCGCTTTCCGGTTTCCTTTTCAACACGCTCGAGCTCGTCGACCAAGTCGGGCGTGGGCACCAAGGGCTTCTCGCAGATCACGTCGCAGCCCAGGCGCAGGCCCGCGGCAACGTGCGGGTGGTGCAGGTAGTTGGGGCTGCAGATGGCCACGTAGTCCAGCGCCGCGGCGGGGCTGCGCTTGAGCTGCTGCGCATGCTCGTAGAAGCGCTCGAACTCGGTGAAGAACTCGCTCTGCGGCGAGATACTGTCGATGATGCCGACCGAATCGTTGATGTCGTAGGCCACCGCCAGGTGGTTGGCCGTGTCCTTGATGGCGCGCATGTGGCGCGGGGCGATGTATCCGGCGGCGCCGATCAGTGCAAAGTTTTTCATGTCTGAAGAAGAAGCGAGCGAACGGAAAATGACTTAGAGGCGGAACACGGAGAAGCCGCTCTCACGCGCCTCCTCCGCGCTGAAGAGGCTCTTGACGTCGACGAGCACGGGCTCCTCGCCACGGCACAAGGCGCGCAGCTCAGCCATCGTCGCGCCGCGGTACTCGTTGTGGCCCACCGCAACGACGAGCGCATCGACCGGATGCTCAGCATCGACCTGGCCGAACTTCAGGCCGTACTCATGCGCAACCTCTTCGGCATCCGCCCACGGGTCCACGATTTCGACGCGCGCTCCCCAAGCCTCGAACTCACGCACCATGTCCACGATCTTGCTGTTGCGGATGTCCGGGCAGTTCTCCTTGAAGGTGATGCCCAGAACGCCGATCCGGCAGCGCGGTACGTCCATTCCATTCTTCAACATCAATTTGATGGTGTTGCGCGCCACATAGCGAGCCATGTTGTCGTTGATGCGGCGTCCGGCCAAGATCACCTGCGGGTGGTAGCCAACCTGCTCTGCCTTGTGCGTGAGGTAGTAAGGGTCCACGCCAATGCAGTGCCCGCCCACCAAGCCTGGACGGAAAGGCAGAAAGTTCCATTTGCTACCGGCGGCTTCGAGCACATCGAGCGTATCGATGCCCAGGCGTTCGAAGATCACGGAGAGCTCATTGACCAGCGCGATATTGAGGTCGCGCTGCGTGTTCTCGATCACCTTGGCGGCCTCGGCCACTTTGAGACTTGCTGCCTTGTGCGTACCTGCGGTGATAATCTCGTTGTAGAGGCCATCGACCATGTCGGCCACTGCAGGGGTGCTGCCGCTGGTGATCTTCTTGATCTTGGTAAGCGTGTTGACCTTGTCGCCCGGATTGATTCGCTCCGGGCTGTAGCCGCAGAAGAAATCGACGTTGAATTTCTTTCCGCTGTGCTTTTCCAGCACAGGCACGCAAACCTCCTCCGTCGCGCCCGGATATACGGTCGACTCGAAGATCACGATCGCGCCCTGACGCATGACCTTGCCAACGGTTTCGCTGGCCTTGATCAATGGCGTGAGATCGGGCCGATTGGCGTCATCGATGGGTGTGGGCACAGTGACGATGAAAACGCTGCAGTCGCGCAAATCATCAAGGTGAGAAGTGAAGGTCAACTGGACGGCGGCCTTCAACTCCTCCGTCGTGGTTTCGAGCGTGTGATCGTGACCACTCTGAAGCTCGGAGATGCGCTTGACGTTGATATCGAAGCCGACTACCGGACGCTTCTTGCCAAACTCCACAGCAAGAGGAAGCCCCACATAACCAAGACCGATGATTGCAATTGGCTGATTCGGATGAATGATTTGCATATTGGGAACACGGGAAAATTTTGGCAGCGCCACCCTAATGAGAACCATGCCCCATCGCGCCTGATCGATCTTCTCTAAAGCCTGGTCACGACGTTCGCCATCCGGGCTGCGAATAGGTTCCTAGCGTCAGTTGTTATGCCTGACGTAAATCTCGCTGGCGGTATTCGCCACAGACGCCGACGGAAGGATCAGACTGACCACGCGGTTCCACTTGACCAGCGGCACGGGATCGATGTAGACAACGTCCTGCGACTGCAGCCGGAATTGGCTCGCTATGGCCAGCGCTGCCGGGTTCTTCGCATTGAGATTGAAGATGGCAGGCGCTCCGGTCGCACCTTGACGAATGACGTAGATCTGCCCAGCGCTGGCCGTCGCATTCATCGGCCCGCCGGCCTCACCCAGCGCCTCGCTTAGACTGAGGCGTCCGTTGCTCCGCATGGGCAAGGCCAACGGCGCGAGCACTTCACCCATCAGAAAGACCTTCGAGTCTTCTCGGTTGGCGACGCGAACGGTATCGCCGTTCTTCAACGGAATGCTGTTGCCGTCGTAACCTGCCTCGCGCAAAGTGGTCAGGTTGATCGGTATCGATACCCCGTCGCGAATAATCGTGACCGCAGAGCGATTGCCCGCTGCGGTAATACCCCCCGCGCGATTGATAGCCTCGCTCAGCGTCATCGGCACATCCGTGAAGATCTGAGAACCTGGCGTGCGGACCTCGCCCTCGACATACGCGCGACGGCTTCTGAAGGATTGAATTCGAACAGTCACTTGCGGATCACGAATATGGGGCCTCAATAGCTTGACCATCAGGTCCGAGGCGTCGCCTTCACTTAGGCCCGCAATACGAACGCGCCCGATGTATGGGAATGCAACTTCGCCATCAGCATCGACTATGAAACCTGGAGCAACCTGCACGCCAGTAGGATCTGCAGCTTGTGAAATGACCGCGCCCGCGTTCGGCAGCAGTTCGGGATGGTCGTAAACAATGACGCCGACCACATCTCCTGGCCCGATCGTGTACCGCGCACTCTTGCCAAACAAGGCCTGTACCTCCGGCGGCACACCCTTCGGCGCAGCCTCGGCCAAGGTACGAACCAGCGCAAGGGAAATGGGCGTGATCTCACCCTCGGGCGCGCCATCCGGCAGATAGCGAAAGTCGTTCGGCAACGGACCGGCGGCATCGTAAGGCTCGACGCTCCCCATGCCCGGTGCGATGGCACACGCCTGCAACACCACCACGGACGCCAGCAGAGCCCACCTCAGAAAACTCGATTCTTTTTTCAATTTCAACCCCCACGGAAAATCAATTTTCGCCATCGTCAATTTCGAATTCGGGACAAGCCCTACCTCAACAAAACCCGAACCAAAAGATTGGCTGGCCCAATGGGGTGCACATAGCGTCTTCTCAAAACGATCCTCATCGCAAGACTGATTGATTGTTGAACAACCCAGACCCCCAGGCGCATCTGCGCCTGGCCTCTGACGCGGTGGTCAGCAGCCTCCCTGTTTGGCTGTTGGTCAAGAGACCTGCGGGATTTCCCTCCCCAGGCCAACCCGGCATTGTCGCTGCACGTGACGACTGCTATCCCGGCTTGTAAGTTGCAAAAGATTGTGTCCAACCTTGCTCGGCAGGCCAATCATAGGCGAGTCCCCTTGGCTTTCCTCGTTTCAACACCCCCTGCCCAGCAAACCAATCTACTCGAAGAAGAAGACTTTTTTATAACCTTCGTAGCATTGCCAAAGTGTTAGCGATCCTTGTGTCAGCACCGTTTTCCGTAGGCCATGTTGCTGAACTCCCACGAAAAAGCTGCGAAAGAAGGCCTTCCCCGCGAATGTAAAGTTGCGAAAAAGTTCGCGCATCACCCGCTTGAGGGAGCACGGGGTCGTGAGGGCTCGCTCCGACCGGACAAAAATCGAAACAATTAGCGACAAATTGGATCCCGCCCGCGCTGGATCGGCGCCAATCCATCGCGCCGTCAGCGATCCAGATTTGGCTCAGCTTTGTGAAAGACTTCATGGGGCTCAGGCACCACGCCACGCCGAAGACCCCGGCCGCCCCGTGCATACTGGCGCCTCCCTCAACCCCAGTGCTCCAGCACCCTCCCAACCATGACCATCCTCAGCGAATTCAAGGAGTTTGCCGTCAAGGGCAATGTCGTCGACCTGGCGGTCGGCGTGATCATCGGCGCGGCCTTCGGCAAGATCGTCGATTCGCTGGTGGCCGACATCATCATGCCCATCGTCGGGCTGGTGTTCGGCAAGCTGGACTTCTCTAACCTCTACGTGGTGCTGGGCACGGCGCCGGCGGGTGTCGCCAACACCCTGGCGGACCTCAAGAAGGCCGGCGTGCCGGTGCTGGCGTACGGCAACTTCATCACCATCGTGGTCAACTTCGTGATCCTCGCCTTCATCATCTTCATGATGGTCAAGCAGATCAACCGCCTGCGCCGCACGGAAGAAGCCGCGCCGGCCGCCCCCGCCGCACCGCCCGAAGACATCGTGCTACTGCGCGAGATCCGCGACAGCCTCAAGCGCTCCTGATGCGCAGCGCGGCCCGTTGCGGGCCGCGCATCACTCCTCAGATACCGGCCAGCGCGCGCGCCATGCGCAGCGCCTCGATCAGGCTCGATGCATCCGCGCGGCCGGTGCCCGCGATATCGAACGCCGTCCCGTGATCGGGACTGGTCCGCACCAGTGGCAGCCCGAGCGTCACGTTCACGCCCTTCTCCACCCCCAGGTACTTCACCGGGATCAGTCCCTGGTCGTGGTACATCGCCACCACCACGTCGAACTCGCCGCTGTCGGCCACGCCGGGCTGCTTCGCGCGCGCGCGCATGAACACGGTATCGGGCGCATGCGGGCCATCGGCGGCGATGCCTTCGGCGCGTGCCGCGGCGATGGCGGGCACGATGATCTCCTGCTCCTCCGAGCCGAAGAGTCCGCCCTCCCCGGCATGCGGATTGAGCCCCGCGACACCGATGCGCGGCGCGCGGCCCAGGGTGCGCGAGAGTGCGTGATGGGTGATGCGCAAGGTCTCGAGCACGCCGTCGAAGGTGACGGCCTCGATCGCCTGGCGCAGCGACATGTGGATGCTGACGAGCACGGTGCGCAGCTCGTCGTTGGCCAGCATCATGCGCACGGGCACCTCGGCCACGTCGCGGCCCAGATGCGCAGCGGCTTCGGCCTGCAGCAGTTCGGTATGGCCCGGAAAGGGAAATCCCGCCGCCGACAACGCTTCCTTGTGCAAGGGTGCGGTGACGATGGCGGCGATCTCGCCGCGCAACGCGGCCCGCGCCGCCCAGACGACCGCATCGCCCGCCGCGCGCCCCGCCTCGGCGCTGATGCGGCCATGCACCACCCCCACGGGCGGCGCGATCGCCTGCAGCACGGGCACGCAACCTGGCGGAACGTCCAGCGCCTCGGCTGGCGAAGCAATCTCGACCACGGGCCAGGCCGGCTGTCCAGGCACCGACAGGGCCTGCAGCGCCGCCCGCATCGTCGCCACGTCGCCCGCCACGAAGGCGCCCCGCGTGGCCTCGGGCGCATCGCGAAACGCCTTGCCGATGATCTCGGGCCCGATCCCCGCGGGATCGCCGAGCGTGATGGCGACGGGCCTTCCGCCCACGGATGCCTCGCCCGTCATGCCGGGTTGTCGATGTCGATGAACTCGTGCTGCAGCCCGAGCTGCGCGGCCACGTGTTCGGCCACGGCAGGCGCGCCGTAGCGCTCGGTGGCGTGATGGCCGCAGGCCAGGAAGGCCACGCCCATCTCGCGCGCGTAGTGCGCCTGCGGTTCCGAGATCTCGCCGGTGATGAAGGCATCGGCGCCGGCCGCGATGGCAGCCTCGAAGTAGCCCTGCGCGCCGCCGGTGCACCAGGCGATGGTCTTGATCGGACGATGGGCGGTGTCGACCAGCGTCACAGGCCGCTTGAGCACCTTCTCGACGTGAACGGCAAGCGCCTTCGCATTGGCCAGGGTCTCGCCGTCCTCGAGGCCGCCGAGAAAACCCAGCTCCTGCTCGCCGAAGCGCCCGGTCGATCCGGGATGGGCCAGCAGGCCGAGCTGCAGGCCGAGCTGCGCGTTGTTGCCGAGCTCGGGATGCGCGTCGAGCGGCAGGTGGTAGGCGAAGAGGTTGATGTCGCGGTTCAGCAGCAGCGCCAGCCGCTGCTTCATCCAGCCGGTGACGCGGCCGTCCTGGCCGCGCCAGAAGAGGCCGTGATGGACGAAGATGGCATCGGCCTCGGCGCGGATCGCGGCCTCGATCAGCGCGCGGCTCGCGGTCACGCCCGAGACGATCTTGCGCACGGTGGTGCGGCCCTCGACCTGCAGGCCGTTCGGTCCGTAGTCCTTGAAGCGCTCGGGAGCGAGCAGCAGGTCGAATGCGTGCAGCAGTTCGTGGCGGGTGGTGCTCATCGCGACATTGTCGCGCCCCCGCCCGACGCGACGCCAGCCCGCATGGGGTGGCCACGGGCGGCCAGGGGCCAGAGCGCGAGCACGAAGCCCAGCGCGGCCAGCACCGCCACGTAGTGCGCGGGCGCCATGGGGTCGTGCTGCAGCCAGAGCGTGAGGATCACCGGCGTGAGCCCGCCGAAGACGGCATACGACATGTTGTAGGCGAACGAAAGCCCCGTGAAGCGCACCGGCGCCGGAAAGGCGCGCACGCCGGCGATCGGCACGGTGGCGATGGTGCCCACGAACAGCCCCACCAGTCCGTAGTGCCAGAACAGCGTGGCCGGCGTGCCGGGCAGGCCGGTGTAGAAGAGATAGGCGGTCGCGAACAGGCCACCCCAGCCGATCAGCATGACGGCACGCGTGCCGATGCGGTCGCTGGCCCAGCCGACGATCACGCAGCCGATGGTCAGCGTGAGGGTGGCGAGCGCATTGGCCTCGAGCGCCAGCGCGGCCGGGATGTGGTGCACCTTCTGCAGGTAGGTGGGCGTGTAGAGCACCACCACCACGATCGCGGCCGACAGCACCCAGGTCTGCAGCGCGACGAACACGCTGGCGCCGCGGTGCTCGCGCAGCACGGTGCGCAGCGGCAGCTCGCGCGCCACGCTGCGGCGGTCGGCCAGCTCGCGGAACACGGGGGTCTCGTGCAGGAAGCGGCGCAGGTACACCGACACCAGCCCGAACACGCCGCCGAGGATGAAGGGGATGCGCCAGGCGAAGTCGTGCACCTGCTCGGGCGCGTAGTGCCGGTTGATGGCCACGGCCACCAGCGAGCCCAGCAGGATGCCGCCGGTGATGCCCGAGGTCAGCGTGCCGATGCCGAAGCCGTAGCGCTGCGCGGGCACGTGTTCGCCGACGAACACCCAGGCACCGGGCATCTCGCCGCCGATGGCCGCGCCCTGCAGCACGCGCATGGCCAGCAGCAGCAGGGGCGCCGCCACGCCGATGCTGGCGTAGGTGGGCAGCAGGCCGATCACCAGCGTGGGCGCGGCCATCAGGAAGATCGACAGCGTGAACATGCGCTTGCGGCCGAGCAGGTCGCCGAAATGGGCGATCACGATGCCGCCGACCGGCCGGGCCAGGTAGCCGGCCGCGAAGATGCCGAAGGTCTGCAGTTGGCGCAGCCAGTCGGGCATGTCGGCCGGGAAGAAGAGCGCGCCCAGCACGGTGGCGAAGAAGACGTAGATGACGAAGTCGTAGAACTCGAGCGTGCCGCCGAGGGCGGAGAGGGCGAGCGTCTTGTAGTCGCGGGCATCGAGCGCGCGGGCCGGGGCCGGCGCTGCGCCGTCCGGGGTGGTTGCGTGTGAAGTCATGGCGGGCGGAAAGTCGTGGCCGCGCACCGGGGCCGCGGGGCCGGATGGGAAGCGAAAGCGGTGCGCCGACGAAATGCCCGGCCGCGTCCACCGGATGGGCGGGGCGGGGGCGAAGGAGAGCCGGGCCGGTAGGCCCGGGGCCACGATGCTAGGGGTTATCCCTTATTGGCGCCTCGACCTTCAGTGAATCTCGACCGGCCGGCGCGGTCTTCGCCCCCCTGCCGTTGAGAGACAATCGTCGACGATGCCGCGCTCCGCGGCCTTTTCCCCCTCAGCGCCTTCGCCTTCGCGCCTTTTCACCAAGTTTTCATGAAACGCACCTGGCTGCTCTTCGCCCAAGCCGTGACCGTCCTGCTGGCGGCCTATTTCGTGGTCGCCACGCTCAAGCCCGAATGGATCAACCGGCGCACGACCTCGCTGGGCGGCGTGGTATCGATCATCGAGGCGCCCGCGAGCTCGACGCCCGGCGTGCCCGCGCCCGGCAGCCTGAGCGCCGCGGCCAAGAAGGCCTCGCCGGCGGTGGTGAGCATCAACACCAGCAAGGCGGCACAGCGCCATCCGCGCAGCAACGACCCCTGGTTCCGTTTCTTCTTCGGCGACCAGGACGACCAGCCCCAGGTCGGCCTGGGCAGCGGCGTGATCGTGAGCACCGACGGCTACATCCTCACCAACAACCACGTGGTCGAGGGCGCCGACGAGATCGAGGTCACGCTCAACGACAGCCGCCATGCGCGCGGCAAGGTGATCGGCACCGATCCCGACACCGACCTGGCCGTGCTCAAGATCGAGCTCGACAAGCTGCCAGTGATCGTGCTGGGCAGCTCCGACGAACTGCAGGTGGGCGACCAGGTGCTGGCCATCGGCAATCCCTTCGGCGTCGGCCAGACCGTGACCAGCGGCATCGTCTCGGCGCTGGGCCGCAACCAGCTCGGCATCAACAACTTCGAGAACTTCATCCAGACCGACGCGGCCATCAACCCCGGCAACTCGGGCGGCGCGCTGATCGACGTCAACGGCAACCTGCTGGGCATCAACACCGCGATCTACTCGCGCTCGGGCGGCAGCATGGGCATCGGCTTCGCCATTCCCGTGTCGATGGCCAAGATCGTGCTCGAGGGCATCGTGAAGGAAGGCCAGGTGCGTCGCGGCTGGATCGGCGTCGAGCCGAACGAGCTGTCGCCCGAACTGGCCGAGACCTTCGGCGTGAAGGCCGACGCGGGCGTGATCATCACCGGCGTGCTGCAGAACGGCCCGGCCGCCAAGGCCGGCATCCGCCCCGGCGACGTGATCACCGCGGTGGGCGACAAGAAGACCGACAGCGTGCAGGCGCTGCTGACGGCGGTGGCCGGCCTCAAGCCCGGCAGCACCGCGCGCTTCGCGCTGCAGCGCGGCAGCGACAAGATGGAACTGGACGTGATGCCGGGGCTACGGCCGAAGAGCCCGGTGCGGCAGGTGCCGAACCAGCAGGAGTGACGAACGAGACGCGCGGGCCCCGGGTCCGCGGCGCCATGAAAAAAAGCGGCCGACAGGCCGCTTTTTCTTTGCCGGATCCGGAAGATCCCAGCCGCTCAGGGCGGCGTGGTCGACGAGGAATCCGCTTCCTCGTCCTCCGGCGCCTTCGAGACGCGCGAGAAGTACTTGGCCCCGATGATCCCCACCTCGTACAGCACGCACATCGGGATCGCCAGCGCGAGTTGCGACACCACGTCGGGCGGCGTCAGCACGGCGGCCACGATGAAGGCCACGACGATGAAGTAGCCGCGGAAGGAGCGCAGCTTCTCGATGGTCACCATCTCGAAACGCACCAGCAGCATCACGACGATCGGCACCTGGAAGGCAACGCCGAAGGCGAGGTACAGCGACAGGATGGCCTCGACGTACGAGGAGATGTCGGGCGTGGCCGCGACCGCGGCCGGCGTGAACTTCTGGATGAAGCCGAACATCTTGTCGAGCACGAACAGCTGCACGAAGGCGATGCCCGCATAGGCCAGGAGGCTGCCGAAGATGATCAGCGGCAGCGCGAAGCGCTTCTCGTGGGTGTAGAGGCCGGGCGCCACGAACATCCAGGCCTGGTACATGAGCCACGGCAGCGCGAGCAGCACGGCGGCCATCATCAGTACCTTGAGCGGCACGAAGAAGGGCGAGAACACGCCCACGGCGATCAGCTTGGCGTCGGGCGGCATGTGGGCACGGATCGGCATCGCGATGATGTCGATCAGCCCCCCCGGGCCGGGCCAGATCGCCAGCAGGATGCCGGCGATCGCCATGCCGTAGACGCAATAGAGCAACCGGTCGCGCAGCTCCATCAGGTGCGCGACGAAAGGCTGCTCGGTGCCGGCGAGCTCGTCTTCTTTGTTCTTGGAGTCGGAATCAGCCATTGAGGAGATGGAAAGCGTGGGCTGCCGACGGGCGGCGCGCGTGGGAACGCTGGGTGGAGGGGAAAACGCGCCGCGCCGCTGCTAGCTGACCTTGTGCGGCCGGTAGCGCGCGACGCGCGCCGCGCCCGACAGTGCCTTGGTGCGCACGCCGTTGCGGGACTTGTACCACTGCGGCGTGGCGCCCTGCTTGAGGCGCCAGTTCTTGCGCGGATGCTTGTAGACCGGCATCACCGGTTCCGGTTCGGCCAGCGCCGAGAGGGTTTCGCCCGCGGGGGTGGAGAACTGCTTCTCGAGGTCGCTCACGCCCGAGTGGATGTTCTGCTCCACGTCGCGCGCCGCGTCCTCGACGGTGCTCTTCATCTTGCGGAGCTCGTCGAGCTCCATCGAGCGGTTGACCTCTGCCTTGACGTCGTTGACGTAGCGTTGCGCCTTGCCGAGCAGCGTGCCGACGGTGCGCGCCACGCGCGGCAGCTTTTCGGGTCCGATGACGATCAGCGCCACGACGCCGATCAGCGCCATCTTCTCAATGCCGAGGTCCAGCACGTGTCGCCCGGATCAGGACTTGTGGCGTGCTTCGACGTCGATCGTCGGCTTGTCGGTGGCGGCCGACTGGCTCGTGACCTGGGCGGCCGGGCCGGTGGCGGTCGGTGCGTCGGAAGAAGCGCCGTCCTTCATGCCGTCCTTGAAGCCCTTGACGGCACCGCCGAGGTCGGAACCCATGTTCCGAAGCTTCTTGGTACCGAAGATCATGACGACGACGAGCAGCACGATCAGCCAGTGCCAGATGGAAAAAGAACCCATGGAAGACTCCTAAGAATGTGCCGATTTTAGTCGCGGCGAATGTGACAAATTTACTTAACGGCTCAGCCGCGAAGCCAGGGGCGCGGACCGCCCATGACATGGACATGGAGATGATGCACCTCCTGCCCCCCTTCGGTCCCCGTATTGACCACCACCCGGTAGCCGCCTTCCGGGTAGGGGTTGCACCCTTGCTCCAGCGCCAGCCTGGGCGCCAGGGTCATGATCTTGCCCATCAGCGCCGCGTCGTCGGGCGTCAACTGGGCCATCGAGGCGATGTGCTTCTTGGGCACCAGCATGAAATGCACCGGCGCCCAGGGCGCGATGTCGTGGAAGGCGAAGACGTCCTCGTCCTCGTAGACCTTGCGCGACGGGATCTTGCCCTCGACGATTTTGCAGAAGATGCAGTTCGGATCAGATGACATCGTTGGGTTCCATGGGACGGCCGTCGTTCATCCGGATCATGCCTTTCACGATCCGGTAGAGGAACCACAGCGAAATCAGGCTCCAGGCGATCCAGCCCGGGACGAAGAGCAGCAGCCAGAGCCACGAGGTGACGATGTACAGCAGCCCGGCCCAGAGCACCGAGCGGATGCGCCAGCTGAAGTGCGAGGCCTGCCAGGTGCCGGCCGCGTCGTCGCGCTTCACGAAATCGATCACCAACGCCACCAGCAGCAGCAGCACCGAGGCCTGGGCACCGGGCACCACGGCGCCGATGGCGACGATCAGGTGCAGGATGTAGCTGACCCAGCCCCAGGTCTTGAGCGAGTCGTCGGGCTGAACGTTCACGATGTCGTTGGGCATGGCGATGTCCTTTCGGTCGTCAGAGTCATCCCTCGGCGCTCAGGCGGTCACTCGCTGGCGGCTTCGCGGGCCTGCACCTTGCGCAGCGCCTTTTCCTCGATGCCGCTGGTGCCTTCGCGCCGCTCGAGCTCGGCCACCACCTCGGCGGGCGACAGGCCGTAGTGCGCGAGCGCCACCATGGTGTGGAACCAGAGGTCGGCCACTTCGTAGACCACCTTCGTGCGGTCGCCGCCGTGGTCGGCGTCCTTGGCCGCCATCACCACTTCGGTGGCTTCCTCGCCGATCTTCTTGAGGAAGGCGTCGGGGCCCTTGTGCAGCAGCCGCGCGACGTAGCTCTTCTCGGGGTCGCCGCCATTGGCGGGCAGGCGGCTTTCGATGACCGCGGCCAGGCGTGCGAGGGCGTCGTTGGTGTTCACGGTGCCGCTCATTTGTAGATCGATTCCGGGTCTTTCAAGACCGGCTCGGTCACGGTCCACTGGCCGTTCTCGTACTTGTTGAAGAAGCAGCTGTGGCGGCCGGTGTGGCAGGCGATGCCGGGCTCGTGGCCCAACTGGGTGACCTTGAGCAGCACCACGTCGTTGTCGCAGTCGAGGCGGATCTCGTGCACGGTCTGCACGTGGCCCGATTCCTCGCCCTTGAACCAGAGCTTGCCGCGCGAGCGGCTGAAATACACCGCGCGGCCGAGTTCGGCGGTCTTCTCGAGCGCCTCCCGGTTCATCCACGCGAACATCAGCACGTCGTTGGTGCCTTGTTCCTGGGCGATCACCGGCACGAGGCCGTTGGCGTCCCATTTCACTTCATCGAGCCAGATCATGGGCAGGATTGTCGGCGATCGGCCGGCGAAACCCGGCGCCGAAGGGTCATTCGATCCGCACGGGGATGCCGCGCTCGGCCATCCGCGCCTTGGCCTCGCCCACCGTGTGCTGCCCGTAGTGGAAGATGCTCGCGGCCAGCACGGCGTCGGCGCCGCCCTTCTGGATGCCGTCGGCCAGGTCGTCGAGGTTGCCCACGCCGCCCGAGGCGATCACCGGCACGTTGACGGCGTCGCTGACCGCGCGGGTCAGTGCCAGGTCGAAACCGCTCTTGGTGCCGTCGCGGTCCATGCTGGTCAGCAGGATCTCGCCGGCGCCGCGGCGCGCCATCTCGGTGGCCCATTCGACGGCGTCGAGGCCGGTGTTCTTGCGCCCGCCATGGCTGTAGACGTCCCAGCCCGGGCCGCGGCTGGCCGCTTCCTCGGGCGTGCGGCGCTTGGCGTCGATGGCGACCACGATGCACTGGGCACCGTACTTGGCCGAGGCGTCGCTGATCACCTGCGGATTGGCGATGGCGGCCGAATTGAAGCTGGTCTTGTCGGCGCCGGCATTGAGCAGCCGGCGCACGTCCTCGACGGTGCGCACGCCGCCGCCCACGGTCAGCGGAATGAAGACCTGAGAGGCGACCGACTCGATGATCGGCAGGATCAGGTCGCGGCCGTCGCTGGTGGCGGTGATGTCGAGGAAGGTCAGCTCGTCGGCGCCCTGCGCGTTGTAGCGCGCGGCGATCTCGACCGGGTCGCCCGCGTCGCGCAGTTCGAGGAAGTTGACGCCCTTGACGACACGGCCGCCGGTGACGTCGAGGCAGGGAATGATGCGTTTCGCGAGCATGGTGGGGTAACGGGGAAAAGAAGGAATCAGAGGACGCGCAGTTGCTGCCAGCCCTGCCATTCGGCGCCGGGCGCCAGTTGCACGGGCTCGTCGATGCGCGCGGCCTCGACGCAGAGCATGTGGCGAAAGCCGTCCTCGGGCATGTCGGCGAGTTTCGCACCGAGCGCGGCACCCGGGTTCCAGACCACGGTTTCGGTGCAGGTGGCGCCCTGGGCGATCTCGAGCGTGCCGCCGGGCTGCACCAGCCGCAGCGGCTGGGCCGGCGCGGCATAGACGCTGTCGAACTCGGATTCGAAGCGCAGGGCCGGCGCGGTTTCCACATGGCGGTCGTCGCGCACCGCATCCCAGCGGTTGGCGCCCTGCAGGCCTTCGAGCCGGGCCTCGGCGATGTCGTCCACCGCCAGGTAGGTGTGCAGCGCGGCCGTGAATGCGAAGGGCCCGCCGCCGAGATTGCGCAGGCTCAGCGCGGTGCGCAGCTGCCCGGCCTCGAGCGTGAAGGCGACCCGCGCCTCGAAGGCATGCGGCCACAGGGCCCGGGTGGCGTCGTCGTCGCGCAGCCGCAGGGTCAGCGCGCCCGATTCGGGATCCACGCCCTGGCTCTCCCAAGGCAGATTGCGCATGAAGCCATGTTTGGGGAGCATGCCGCGCTGGTTGAACTGCGGGCAGCAGATGGGCACGCCGCCGCGGATCGCGGTCTTGCCGTCGAACACGGCGCGCGGGCTCAGGTAGAGCCTTTCCCTGCCGTCGGCCGTGGTCCAGGAGAGCAGATGCGCCCCGTGCAGGGCCACGGTGAGGGTGCTGCCGTCGGCACCGGTGGCGCGCAGCGCGGGCTGGCCGCGGAACTCGATCGAGCTGGTGTGCATGTGAGGAATTGTAGGCAGCGCTCCGATCGCTCCGGCTTCGCGCAACATCGGCGCCTCGCGCGGCGCGGCCATGGGGCCTAAAGACTGCATGGTCAGGCCCCGATTGCAAGCCCGGGGCCTTCTTGGATACCCTGTGCCTGCCCAAAAAAACGCTCACACAACCAAGGACAAGGGGAATCGAATGAAGAAGAAGTTGCCGATGGCGGCGTGGATCCTGATTGCCATGGTGCTCGGCATCATCCTCGGCTACATGATCTTCGCGAGCTTCCCGGACAAGGGAACCGCCAAGGAGATCGCGGGCTACGTCTCGATCGTCTCGGACGTGTTCCTGCGCCTGATCAAGATGCTGATCGGGCCGCTGGTGTTCTCCACGCTCGTGGTCGGCATCGCGCACATGGGCGACGCCAAGTCGGTGGGCCGGGTGTTCGGCAAGGCCATCGGCTGGTTCCTCACGGCCTCGCTGATCTCGCTGGTGATCGGCCTGGTGATGGCCAACCTGCTCGAGCCCGGCGCCAACCTGGGCCTGCCGCTGCCCGACATCGGCGCCTCGGCGAACCTCGCGACCTCCAAGTTCACCTTCAAGGACTTCGTGAGCCACACGGTGCCGAAGTCCTTCGTCGAGGCCATGGCCAACAACGAGATCCTGCAGATCGTGGTGTTCTCGATGTTCTTCGGCGTGGCGCTGGCCTCGCTCGGCGACAAGGCGAAGACGCTGGTCGCCGCCACCGAGGAGCTCTCGCACGCGATGCTGAAGATCACGGGCTACGTGATGAAGCTCGCGCCGCTCGCGGTGCTGGCCGCCATGGCCGCCACGGTGGCGGTCAACGGGCTGGGCATCCTGATCAAGTTCGCGGTGTTCATGCGCGACTTCTACCTCGGCCTGTTCGTGCTGTGGGGCGTGCTGATCCTCGCGGGCTTCACCTTCCTCGGGCCGCGCGTGTTCAAGCTCCTGGTGCTGATCAAGGAAGCCTTCCTGCTCTCGTTCGCCACCGCCAGTTCGGAAGCCGCGTACCCGAAGATCCTGCAGGCGCTCGACCGCTTCGGCGTCAAGCGCAAGATCTCGAGCTTCGTGATGCCGATGGGCTACTCGTTCAACCTCGACGGCTCGATGATGTACTGCACCTTCGCCGTGCTGTTCATCGCGCAGGCCTACAACATCCACATGCCGATCAGCACGCAGATCACGATGCTGCTGATCCTGATGCTCACCTCCAAGGGCATGGCCGGCGTGCCGCGCGCCTCGCTGGTGGTGATCGCCGCCACGCTCAACCACTTCGACATTCCCGAGGCCGGCCTGCTGCTGATCCTGGGCGTGGACACCTTCCTCGACATGGGCCGCTCGGCCACCAACGCGGTGGGCAATTCGATCGCCACCGCGGTGGTCGCCAAGTGGGAAGGCGAGCTGCTGCCGGAGAGCGAGGCCGAGCTCAACGCGGCCCGGCTCGACGAGGAAGCGGCCGCGACGCTCGCGCATCCGGCGCATGGCTGAGGCGATGCACGGCATGACAACGATGCCTGGCAGGACCGCCCTGGCCTGCGCGGCCCTGCTGCTCGCGGCCGGCGCGGTGCAAGCCCAGGAGCTTCTCACCGGCACGCTCGCCAAGGCGCGCGCCAGCGGCGCCATCACCATCGGCTACCGCGAATCCTCGGTGCCCTTCTCCTTCCTCAACACGCGCAAGGAACCGGTCGGCTATTCGATCGAACTGTGCCGCGAGCTGGTCACGGCGATCGGCAACGCGGTCGACCGCACGCTCGCGATCCGGTGGGAGCCGGTCACCTCCGACTCGCGCTTCGACGCGGTCACGAGCGGCAAGGTCGACCTCGAATGCGGCTCGACCACCAGCAACCTCGAACGCCAGAAGCGCGTGAGCTTCTCGCCGACGATCTTCGTCTCGGGCACCAAGGTGCTGGTGAAGAGGGGCACGCCGATCGCCTCGTTCCGCGACCTCGCGGGCCGCAAGGTGGCGGTGACAGCCGGCACCACCAACGAGAAGACGCTTCGCGATCTCTCCGAGAAGTTCAAGCTCGGCATCCAGCTGCAGGTGGCGCGCGACCATGCCGAGTCCTTCGCGCTCGTGAAGAGCGGCCAGGCCGATGCCTTCGCGACCGACGACGTGCTGCTCTACGGCCTGATCGCGCAGGAGAACGCCCAGGCCGACTACCGCGTGGTCGGCGACTTCCTCTCCTACGACCCCTACGGGATCATGTACCGCAAGGGCGATCCGCAGCTCGCGAAGGTGATCAACGACAGCTTCCAGGTGCTGGCCGAGGACGGCGAGATCGAACGCCAGTACAAGCGCTGGTTCCTGCGCAAGCTGCCCACGGGTGCCAGCCTCGACCTGCCGATGAGCGCGCAGCTCGAGACGATCATCAAGACGATGTCGGTGAAGGCCGAGTAGCCGGGGCCGCTTTCAGCGCGCCGGCCACTCCCAGCGCGGAATCTCGCTCATGTCGAGGTTCGCGATGCGGGTCTCGCCCAGGCGCTTCTCGAGCACCACCGACTGCAGCTCCACGCCGCCCGCGGCCGCCTCCTCGAGCGCGGCGATCAGCCGCGAGGCGTGCGACACCACGATCACCTGCGACTCGCGCGCCGCATGCGCGATCAGCCGGCCGAGCGCGGGCAGCAAGTCGGGATGCAGGCTGGTCTCGGGTTCGTTGAGCACCAGCAGCGCGGGCGGGCGCGGCGTGAGCAACGCCGCGATCCACAGCAGGTAACGCAAGGTGCCGTCGGACAGCTCGGCGGCGGTCAGCGCGCGCAGCAGGCCGTGCTGGTGCATCAGAGTCTGGAAGCGGTCGCCCGCGGCGTCGATCTCGATGCGCGCGCCCGGAAAGGCGTCGTCCACGGCGCGATCGAGCGCTTCGCCGTCGCCGATCTCGCGGATGGTCTGCAGCGCGGCCGCGAGGTCGGCACCATCGTTGGCCAGCACCGGCGTGCGGGTGCCGAGCTGCGGCTGGCGCGCCGGCGCCTCGGCGTCCGAGCGGAAGTGGTCGTAGAAGCGCCAGGAGCGCATCTGCTCGCGCAAGGTGAGCATCTCGGGCGCGTCGCGCGGGTCGGCATGCTCGGTCATCATGCTCGCGAAGGACGGGATCGGCCGGCCCACCGGCTGCCAGCCTCGGCCGTCGCGCAGCCGCAGCGAGGCGCCCTTGCGGTCGACCAGCTGCGTGGACGGCCGCAGCAGCGGACCGGCCCAGATGGCCTCGTGCTTGATCTCGGGGTCGCGCGAGAAGGCGGTCGAGGGAATCGGCGGCGGCAGGCCGATGTCGATCGCGTAGCCGAAGTCTTCGGCGCTGGCGCCCGCGAAGCCCAGCTTCAGCGCGACCGGTTCGCTGCGCGTGGTGCCCTGCACCGGCATCTCGCCGCGCAGCATGGCGGCCGAGAAGCGCTCGGGCCCGGCCCACAGCGTGGAGGACAGCCCGCCCTCGCGCACCAGCGAACGGATCGCGCCGCCGTTGGCGATCTCGGCCAAGAGGCGCATGGCGCGGTAGACGCTCGATTTGCCGCTGCCGTTGGGCCCGGTGACCACGGTGAGCCGCGCGAGCGGCACCGTGAGCTGGCGCAGCGAGCGGTAGTTGGCGATGGCGAGCGCGGACAGCACGCGCCGCCAGGCCCTCTCAGGCGCCGGCCAGTTCGTCGGCGCGCGCCTGCGCCTGTCCGAAGTCGAGGTCGCCCGAATAGATGGCGCGGCCGCAGATCACGCCCTCGACGCCTTCGGACTCGACCGCGCAGAGCTGGTCGATGTCGGCCATGTTCGACAGGCCGCCCGAGGCGATGACGGGGATGCTCAGCGCGCGCGCGAGCTTGACCGTGGCGTCGATGTTGATGCCCGACAGCATGCCGTCGCGGCCGATGTCGGTGTAGATGATCGACTCGACGCCGTAGTCCTCGAACTTCTTGCCCAGGTCGGCCACCTCGTGGCCCGTGAGCTTGCTCCAGCCGTCGGTGGCGACCTTGCCGTCCTTGGCGTCGAGGCCCACGATGATGTGGCCGCCGAAGGCGCTGCAGGCGTCCTTGAGGAAGCCCGGGTTCTTCACGGCGGCAGTGCCGATGATCACGTAGCGCAGGCCGTCGTCGATGTAGCGCTCGATGGTGTCGAGGTCGCGGATGCCGCCGCCGAGCTGCACCGGGATGTCGTCGCCGACCTCCTTCAGGATCGCCTTGATCGCCGCGTGGTTCTGCGGCTTGCCCGCGAAAGCCCCGTTCAAGTCGACCAGGTGCAGGCGCCGGGCGCCCGCCTCGACCCACTTGCGCGCCATGGCCGCGGGGTCTTCGCTGAAGATGGTGGACTGTTCCATGTCGCCTTGTTTCAGGCGTACGCAATGGCCGTCTTTGAGGTCGATCGCTGGGATGAGGAGCATGAAAGTGACGCGAGAGTGCAACGAAAGGGCGCCGGCCGGCGGCGCCCGGTCAGGGGAACGAGGTGTTCAGGGATTCCAGTGGAGGAAGTTTCGGTAGAGCTGCAACCCGTGGTCCGCACTCTTCTCCGGGTGGAACTGGGTGGCAAAAATGTTATCGCGTGCGATGGCGGCGGTAAAGCATGCCCCGTATTCGGCTTCGCCCACGCTGTGGCGCGCATCGACCGGCCGCGCATAGAAGCTGTGCACGAAATAGAAGTGGCTGCCGTCGGGCACCCCGGCCCACACCGCGTGCGGCTGCGCCTGGCGCACCTGGTTCCAGCCCATCTGCGGCACCTTGAAGCGGCTGCCGTCGGGCTGCAACCGACCTTCGAGCTCGAAGCGGACCACCTCGCCCGGAATCAGGCCGAGCCCGTCGGTCGGTCCCTCGTCGCTGCGCGACAGCAGCATCTGCATGCCCACGCAGACGCCGAACAGCGGCTTCGTCGCCGCGGCCTCGAGCACCGATTCGAGCAGCCCCGAATCGCGCAGCTCGCGCATGCAGTCGGGCATGGCGCCCTGCCCCGGCAGCACCACGCGCGTGGCCTTGCGCACCACCTCGGGATCGGAAGTCACGAACACCTCGACGCCGACCTGGTCGGCGGCATGGCGCACCGCCTGCGCGACGGAATGCAGATTGCCCATGCCGTAATCCACCACGGCGACGGTGTTGGCGTTGTTTGCTACAGTTTTCATAGCTTCAATGACAGGCGGAGCGTGCAATGGCACGCTGTTCCGCTTGCAGGATCAGAGCGAGCCCTTGGTCGAGGGAATGACACCGGCCGAACGCGGATCGAGTTCGAGCGCGGCGCGCAGGGCGCGGGCGAAGGCCTTGAACACGGTCTCGCACTGGTGGTGCGCGTTGACGCCCTTGAGGTTGTCGATGTGCAGCGTGACGAAGGCGTGGTTCACGAAACCCTGGAAGAACTCGTAGGTGAGCTGGCTGTCGAAGGCGCCGATCATCCCGCTGGTGAAGGGCACGTGCATCTCGAGGCCGGGCCGGCCCGAGAAGTCGATGACCACGCGGCTGAGCGCCTCGTCGAGCGGCACGTAGGCATGGCCGTAGCGGCGGATGCCCTTCTTGTCGCCCACGGCCTTGGCCACGGCCTGGCCCAGCGTGATGCCCACGTCTTCCACCGTGTGATGGCCGTCGATGTGCAGGTCGCCCTGGCAGTCGATCTCGAGGTCGATCAGCCCGTGGCGGGCGATCTGGTCGAGCATGTGGTCGAAGAAGCCGATGCCGGTGGCCAGCTTGGCGCGGCCGGTGCCGTCGAGGTTGACGCTGACGGTGATCTTCGTCTCGGCGGTGTTGCGCGCGACCGTGGCGGTGCGCGCGGCGAGGGCGTCGGGGGTGGCCGCGGGGGCGGCTTGGGGGGTGGTCATAGTGAGGCTTCGAGCGCCGCGAGCATCCTGGCATTCTCGTCGGCCGTTCCGACGGTCAGGCGCAGGCAGTTCGCGAGCAGTTCGTGCATTTTAGAAACGTTCTTCACCAGCACCCCGCGCGCCTTCATGCCGTCGAAGGTGCGGGCGGCGTCGGGCACGCGCAACAGGATCATGTTGGCGTCGCTGGGCCAGACCTTGACGCCCGGCAGCCGGCCGAGCCCCATCATCAGCCGCTCGCGCTCCTCACGGATCTGCTTCGCCTGGGCCTCGAACACCTCGGCATGCTCGAGCGCGAACAGCGCGCACTCGCAGTTCAGCACGCTGACGTTGTAGGGCGGACGCACCTTGTCGATCTCGGCGATCAGCGCGGCCGGGCCCATCAGGTAGCCCAGCCGGATGCCGGCCAGGCCGAACTTGCTGAGGGTGCGCATCAGCAGCACGTGGCGGTGCTTCGCGAGGCGGTCGATGTAGCTGCGCGCGGCGAAGGGCTGGTAGGCCTCGTCGATCACCACCAGGCCGCCCTGCGCCCCCTGGGCCTCGACGATCCTCTCGAGCACCGCGTCGTCCCAGAGGTTGGCGGTCGGGTTGTTCGGGTAGGCCAGATAGACGATGGCCGGCTTCTCGCGCGCGATCGCGGCCAGCATGGCGGCCTCGTCGAGCTCGAAGTCGGCCGTGAGCGGCACGCCCACGAAGCGCAGGCCCTGGAGCTGGGCGCTCATGGCGTACATGACGAAGCCCGGCAGCGGTGCCAGCACGCTGGCACCCGGCAGGTCGCAGGCGATCGCGAGCAGCGAGATCAACTCGTCCGAGCCGTTGCCCAGCACCAGCGAGAAGCCCTCGGGCAGGCGCGCCTGCGCGGCCAGCGCGCGCTGCAGGTCGGCGCCGCGCTCGCCCGGGTAGCGATTGAGCGCCAGCGCGCCGAGCCGCGCGCCGAGCTCGGCCTGCAGCGCGGGCGGCAGGCCGAAGGGGTTCTCCATCGCGTCGAGCTTGACCAGGCCGCGCGCGTCCTGCACGGCATAGGCATGCATGGCGCGCACGTCGGCGCGGATGCGCTGGAGCGCGGGAACGGAGGCGGTGGTGTCGGACATCGGGGGACTCGGGGGAAAACGGTCGATGGAAAAAATCAGGAAGCGCAGCGGAAGCTGTTCTGCAGCGCGGTCGACAGCACCAGCTGCACCGGCATGTCGGCCTCGTAGAGCTCGGCATTGCGCTTGAGCTCGGCCTCGAACAGCGAGCGCGCCATCGAGGGCTCGAGCCGGCGGCCGTCGACGCAGAACAGCGGCTTCTGGCCCGCGCGGCGCGCGGCATCGCCGGCCTCGCGCAGGCCCTCGAGCACGCCCACGAGGTAGTAGCTGGCGTAGGCCTTGCCCTGCTTCTTCTCCTTCACCTCGAGGGTGTGGAACTCGCGGATGCTCATGGCCTGCGCGCCCAGGCTGGCCGCGGCCAGCGCGAGCGGCAGCAGCAGGAGACGCATGCGCTGCATGGCGGACCTCACTTCGCGTAGCGCGGCGGCGGCGCGTAGCCGGTCGCGCCGTCGGCCGGGAAGGCATTGGGCTGCGCGGCATCGGGGCCGCGGCGCGGACGGCGCGGGGCGTCGGGCTGCGCGATCTCGAACAGCGCGGCGCCGAGGATGCCGATGTTGCGCGCGTCGCCGGCCTCGGTGTTGGCGGCATAGGCGCGGCCCGGCGTGGCGAAGCGGAAGGCCGCGACCTCGGACTGGCTCTTGCGGAAGCCCTCGATGTCGATCACCTGCAGCGGCCGCAGCACGTAGCCGCCGTTGCGCAGGCTGCCGGGCTTGCCGTTGAGCACGTCGAGGCCGTCGACCGTGGCGATCACCTCGTAGCTGCGGTCGCTGAGGTTGCGAAAGCGCAGCGTGTAGCGCGCGCCCTCGGCGCCCGCGAGGCGGAAATTCTCGTCGCCACCGCTGCCGCGGCGCGCGCGCTGCAGCGGGATCGCGCGGCCCGATTCGTCGATCACCGACCATTCGACGTCGCCCTGCGCCAGCTGCAGGTTGAGCCGGCGCTCGGGGTTGGCGCCGACGCCGCGGCGCACGCTGGCGGCATCGTTGTAGCCGATGGAGGCGACCTCGTCGGGCTGGTCGGGCGTGTAGCGCTGGACCTGCACGCTGCGCGTGTTCGATTCGCGGCCCTCGCCCCACTGGGTTCCGAGGCGCGGCGCCGGTGCGGCGGCGGCCGTGCTCGGCACCGCCTCGGCCTGGCTCCGGGTCTGGGTGCGCGGCATCGGGGTGCAGGCCACGAGCAGCGCGGCACCGGCCAGCAGGCCGAAGGCGAACTTGAACAGGCGCGAACGACGCAGACGTTGATTCATCATCAGGCTTGCTCCTCCCGAGCGGGTTGTGGACGGAAACGGAATCCGGACCGGACGCGCGGGCGCGCCCCTCAAACCTTGCGCAGCCGCATGCGCGCGGCCTCGGCGTGGCCCTGCAGGCCCTCGCCCTCGGCCAGCGTGACGGCGATCGGCCCGAGCACCTGGGCCCCGGCCTCGCTGACCTCGATCAGGCTCGAGCGCTTCTGGAAGTCGTACACGCCCAACGGGCTCGAGAAACGCGCGGTGCCGCTGGTGGGCAGCACGTGGTTCGGGCCGGCGCAGTAGTCGCCGAGGCTCTCGCTGGTGAAGGCGCCGAGGAAGATCGCGCCGGCGTGGCGCAAGAGCGGCTCCCAGCGCTGCGGCTCGCTGCTGCTGACCTCGAGGTGTTCGGGCGCGATGCGGTTGCTGATCTCGCAGGCCTCTTCCATGCTCTTCGTGTGGATCAGCGCGCCGCGGCCGTTAAGCGAGGCGGCGATGATCGCCGCGCGCGGCATGGTCGGCAGCAGGCGGTCGATCTCGGCCTGCACGCGGTCGATGTAGGCGGCGTCGGGGCACAGCAGGATGCTCTGCGCGAGCTCGTCGTGCTCGGCCTGGCTGAACAGGTCCATCGCCACCCAGTCGGGCGGGGTGCTGCCGTCGGCCAGCACCAGGATCTCGCTCGGGCCCGCGATCATGTCGATGCCCACGGTGCCGAACACGCGGCGCTTGGCGGCGGCCACGTAGGCATTGCCGGGACCGGTGATCTTGTCGACCGCGGGAATGGTCGCGGTGCCGTAGGCCAGCGCGGCCACGGCCTGCGCGCCGCCGATGGTGAAGGCGCGCGTGACGCCGGCCACGTAGGCGGCCGCCAGCACCAGCACGTTGCGCTCGCCCTTGCCGGACGATTCGCCGCCGGCGCCGCCGGTGGCGACGCTGCCCTTCACGGGAGTCGGCACGACCATGATGATCTCGCCCACGCCGGCCACGTGGGCCGGAATCGCGTTCATCAGCAGGCTCGACGGATAGGCAGCCTTGCCGCCGGGCACGTAGATGCCGACGCGATCGAGCGGCGTGACCTTCTGGCCCAGCAGCGTGCCGTCGGCGTCGCGATAGCTCCAGCTCTCGCCCGAGGCCTTCTTCTGCGCCTCGTGGTAGCTGCGCACGCGGTCGGCCGCGGCCTGCAGTGCCTCGCGCTGCACGGCGGGCAGCGAGTCGAAGGCCTGCTTGAAGTCGGCCTGCGTCAGCTCGAGCTCGCTCACGGCGGTGGCACCCAGGCCATCGAAGCGGCGCGTGTACTCGAGCACGGCCGCGTCGCCGCGCGCCTGCACGTCGGCCAGGATGTCGGCCACCGTCTTCTCGATCGCGGCATCGGCATCCGCGGACCAATGCAGCCGCGCCTTGAATTCAGCATCGAAGCTGGCTGAAGTCGTGGACAGTCGGGCGGGGGCTGCTTGCAGGGTCATTTGGCGAAGTGCGGTTCGAGGGATCAGGCGGAGGGAATGGCCGACGCGAAGGCGTCGATGATGCGGCGGATGGGTTCGCGCTTGAGCTTGAGCGCGGCCTGGTTGACGACCAGGCGCGCGCTGATGTCCATGATGCGCTCGACCTCGACCAGCTGGTTGGCCTTGAGCGTGTTGCCGGTCGAGACCAGATCGACGATGGCGTCGGCCAGGCCGGTCAGCGGCGCGAGCTCCATGCTGCCGTAGAGCTTGATCAGGTCGACGTGCACGCCCTTGCTGGCGAAGAAGTCGCGCGCCAGGCCCACGTACTTGGTCGCGACCTTGAGGCGCGAACCCTGGCGCACGGCCGAGGCGTAGTCGTAGTCGGCGCGCACGGCCACGCTGAGGCGGCAGGCGGCGATGCGCAGGTCGAGCGGCTGGTACAGGCCCTGGTTGCCGTGCTCGAGCAGCACGTCCAGGCCGGTCACGCCGAGGTCGGCGCCGCCGTACTGCACGTAGGTCGGCACGTCGGAGGCACGCACCAGCACCACGCGCACGTCGGGGCGGGTGGTGCCGAGAATCAGCTTGCGCGACTTCTCGGGGTCTTCCGTGACCTCGATGCCGGCGGCGGCCAGCAGCGGCATGGTCTCTTCGAAGATGCGGCCTTTGGAAAGCGCCAGGGTGATCATGCGATGGCTCCGGTCACGCGTTCGATGTCGGCACCCAGGCCGCGCAGCTTGGCTTCCATGCGGTCGTAGCCGCGGTCCAGGTGGTAGATGCGGTCGACCAGGGTCTCGCCCTCGGCCACCAGGCCGGCGATGACCAGGCTGGCCGAGGCGCGCAGGTCGGTCGCCATCACGGTGGCGCCCGAGAGCTGCTGCACGCCCTCGACCATCGCCACCTTGCCCTCGACGTGGATGCGCGCGCCCAGGCGCACCATCTCGTTCACATGCATGAAGCGGTTCTCGAAGATGGTCTCGGTGACCATCGAGGCGCCGTGCGCGATCACGTTGAGCGCCATGAACTGCGCCTGCATGTCGGTCGGGAAGCCCGGGTATTCGGTGGTGCTGAAGCTCTGGGCCTCGAGCTGTTCGGCCCCCTTCGAGGCGATGCGGATGCCGTCCGGCTCGCAGCCCACTTCGCAGCCGGCGTCGCGCAGCTTGTCGATCACCGCGTCGAGGTGGTCGCCGCGCGCGTGGCGCAGCAGGGCCTCGCCGCCCGCGACCGCCACGGCGCACAGGAAGGTGCCGGCCTCGATGCGGTCGGCCACCACGGCGTGCTCGCAACCGTGCAGCTTCTCCACGCCCTGGATGCGGATGTGGCTGGTGCCGTGGCCCTCGATCTTCGCGCCCATGCGGATCAGCATCTCGGCCAGGTCGACGATCTCGGGCTCCTGCGCGGCGTTCTCGAGCAGCGTCTCGCCCTCGGCCAGCGCGGCGGCCATCAGGAAGTTCTCGGTGCCGGTGACGGTCACCATGTCGGTCAGGATCCGCGCGCCCTTCAGGCGCGTGCGGCCGGCCGGCAGGCGCGCGACCATGTAGCCGTGCTCGACCACGATCTCGGCACCCATGGCCTGCAGGCCCTTGATGTGCTGGTCGACCGGCCGCGAGCCGATGGCGCAGCCGCCCGGCAGCGACACCTTGGCGTGGCCGAAGCGCGCCAGCAGCGGGCCCAGCGCCAGCACCGAGGCGCGCATGGTTTTCACGAGTTCGTACGGGGCCTCGGGGCGGGTCAGGTCGCCGGCGTTCAGGCGCACGGTGCCGTTGTCGTCGCGTTCGGCCGACACGCCCATGTTGCGCACCAGCTTGAGCATGGTCGACACGTCCTGCAGGCGCGGCACGTTGTGCAGCACCACGGGCTGGTCGGTCAGCAGGGCCGCGCAGAGCTCGGGCAGCGCGGCGTTCTTGGCGCCGGAAATGAGTACTTCGCCGCGGAGCTGGCGCCCGCCGCGAATCAGGAGTTTGTCCATCGAAGGTCCAGCGAGTGGCTCGCAAAGGGCCCGCAGGCCCGGAGAGTTATTTTTCAGCCGCCGCCCATTCGGACGGCGTGTAGGTCTTCATCGAGAGCGCATGCACCTCGTCGGTATGCATTTTCGCACCGAGGGTGGCGTAGACCCGCTGATGGCGCTGGATCGAGCGCTTGCCCTCGAATTCGGCCGAGACGATGGTGGCATACCAATGTCGGCCGTCCCCCTCGAGCGCGATGTGCTCGCACGGCAGGTGGGACTGGATGATGGCCTTGAGTTGGTCTGCGGTCATGGAATGTGGGGTGGGCCGTTCAGCCTCGGATTTTGTAGCCGATCTTCAGCAGGTGGACCGCGATCGCGCTGACCACGAGCCAGGCGCTGCCGACGATCCCGAAGCTCAGCCACGGCGAGGCGTCGCTGACGCCGAAGAAACCGTAGCGGAAGCCGTCGATCATGTAGAAGAAGGGGTTCAGGTGGCTCACCGACTGCCAGAACGGCGGCAGCGAGCCGATCGAATAGAACACGCCCGACAGGAAGGTCATGGGCATGATCAGGAAATTCTGGAACACGGCCATCTGGTCGAACTTCTCGGCCCAGAGCCCGGCGATCAGGCCCAGCGTGCCGAGCATGGCCGAGCCGAGCAGCGCGAACACCAGGATCCAGACCGGCGCCGCGAAATCCGGCATGGCGAAGAAGATCGTGACCAGGAACACGCCGAGCCCCACCGCCAGCCCGCGGATCACCGAGGAGCCGACGTAGGCGAGGAACCAGCCCCAGTGCGACAGCGGCGTGAGCAGCACGAACACGAGGTTGCCCATGATCTTGCTCTGGATGATCGAGGACGAGCTGTTGGCGAACGCGTTCTGCAGCACGCTCATCATCACCAGGCCCGGGATCAGGAAGGCGGTGTAGCCGACGGTGCCGTAGACCTTCACATGGTCCTCGAGCACATGGCCGAACACCATCAGGTACAGCAGCGCGGTGAGCACCGGCGCGCCGACGGTCTGGAAGCCGACCTTCCAGAAGCGCAGCGTCTCCTTGTAGAGCAGCGCGCGCCAACCCGTGACAGCCATCATCGCGCGACCTCCAGCGGCGTCTGCTCGCCCGCCATCAGGTCGATGAACACGTCTTCCAGGTCGGCCTTGCGCATTTCCACGTCTTCCACCGCCACGCCGGCCTGCCGGATGGCGGCCAGCAGTTGTTCGACCTCGTGCGCGTTCTGCGCCGGCAGCTGCACGATGCGGCCCGTGATGCGCGCATGCCGGGCGATTTCCCAGGGCAGCATCGCATCGGTCTTGAAGCGCAGCACGTTGCTCGCGGCCGACTTCAGCAGCTCGCTGGTGCGGTCCAGCGCGATCACGCGCCCGAGCTTGAGCATCGCGATGCGGCTGCACAGCGCCTCGGCTTCCTCGAGGTAATGGGTGGTCAGCAACACCGTGCTGCCCTGCTTGTTGAGCCGCGCGACGAACTGCCACAGCGTCTGGCGCAGCTCGACGTCGACGCCCGCGGTGGGCTCGTCGAGCACGATCACCGGCGGCTTGTGCACCAGCGCCTGCGCCACCAGCACGCGGCGCTTCATGCCGCCCGAGAGCTGGCGCATGTTGGCGGTGGCCTTGTCGGCCAGGCCCAGGCTCTGCAGCAGCTCGTCGATCCAGGCCTCGTTGTTGGTGATGCCGAAGTAGCCCGACTGGATGCGCAGCGACTCGCGCACGTTGAAGAAGGGGTCGAACACCAACTCCTGCGGCACGATGCCGAGCTGGCGGCGGGCCTGGGCGTAGTCGCGCTGCACGTCGAAGCCATGCACGCGGATCGACCCGGCGGTGGGCCGCGACAGGCCAGCGAGCATGCTGATCAGCGTGGTCTTGCCGGCCCCGTTGGGACCGAGCAGGCCGAAGAACTCGCCGGGCTCGATGTCGAAGCTGACCTCGTCGACCGCCCGCAGCCCGGTCTTGCCCTGGGCCCGCTGCTGTCGTGAGGGAGGATAGGTCTTGGAGACCGATTGGAATGAGATCGCGGGCATGGGAGGCCGGGATTTTAAGGGCGCGGGTCCTCCAGCGCAGTTCGTGCGGGAATGCAAGCCCGGCGGACCCTTAAGGACCGCGAGGCCGGTTGGGGTCAGAATCGCGCCCGACGCCGGGCGGGGCACCGCCACCGCCGGCCGTCGCAAGGAGCCCTCGTGATGCGATCGTTGCACCGTCCTCCCCGGCCCTGGCTGGCCGCCGGAGTCCTGGTTCTTGCAAGCCTGCTGTCCGCCTGCGGCGGTGGAGGCGGCGGTGGTGGGGGCGGCGGCCTGCCCATCGTCGGGGGCAACCCGCCGACCAACACCACGGCCGAACTGCCCTCGCGCGAAGCCCTGATCGCGCGCGCCCGGTCGCTGGAACTCGCCACCCCCTACGTGCCGCCGCCCGGCAACGTGCTCGAGCACAACACCTCGGGCTATGCCAAGGCGATGTGCTCGGCGGTCTTCATCACCGGGCTCGACCCGGACGTCGCCGCCGAGACCGTCGGCTACTTCGTCGGGCCCTATTCGGAGCGCAAGAAGGTCGGCAAGCCGGTGGTCGACCGCGCGAAGCGCGAAGTGCGCATCGCCATCCCGGGCGGGCCCACGCTGACCGCGCGCCAGTTCGGCTCGCAAGGCTGCGTGACGCTGCCGCCAGGGCGCGACGACGTCTTCTTCACCCCGCTGGAGGTCAAGAGCGCGCTGCCCGACCCGTCCACCCAGCCCTGGCCGATGGGCGACGTGCTGCCGAGCACCCCGTTCCCGGCCAACGTGAACATGACCAAGGTGAACCAGGCCGTGAGCGCCGCCTTCGGCGTGCCCGAGGCCTACACCTCGGCCTTCGTGGTCACGCACAAGGGGCGGATCCTCGCCGAGCGCTACATGCCGGGCATCGGCCCGACGACGCCGCTGGAGTCGTGGTCCATGGGCAAGAGCGTGGTGGCCACCATGATGGGCGTGCTGATCCGGCAGGGCGTCTACACCCTCGACCAGCCGGCACCGATCCCCGAGTGGCAGGGCGAAGGCGACGGCCGCCAGAAGATCCGCATCTCGGACTTGCTGCACATGTCGAGCGGGCTGCGCATCAAGGCACCCGACGATCCGGACTTCGACCCGAACGGCACCTACCCCGACCACATCTACTTCTACACGGGGCGCATCAACGCCTTCAACTACGCCGCCACGCGGCCGCAGCAGTGGCAACCCAACCTCGTGGGCCGCTACCGCAACACCGATCCCGTGCTGGCCAGCTACCTGGTGCGCCTCGCGGTCGAGAAGCGCGGCGAGGAGTACCTCTCGTTCCCGCAGCGCGAGCTGTTCGACCGGATCGGCATCCGCTCGATGGTGCTGGAGACCGATCCCTACGGCAACTTCCTGGCACAGGGCTACGACTTCATGTCGGGCCGCGACTGGGCGCGGCTGGCCAACCTGTACCTGCAGGACGGCGTCTGGAACGGCGAGCGCATCCTGCCCGAGGGTTTCGTGAATTTCGTGCGCACCGTGGCGCCAGGCTGGGCGGCCGACAAGCGACCGATCTACGGCGGCTTCTTCTGGCTCAACGGGACGATGAACAACACCACAGCGTTCCCGGTGCCGACCTCGGCCTACTACATGCTGGGCGCGGACGGACAGGTGGTGCTGATCGTGCCCTCGCACGACCTGGTGGTGGTGCGCATCGGGCACTCGAAGGGCGCGCCGGCCTATGGCCGGCCGCTGAACGATGCGTTGAAGCTGCTGATGGAGGCGATTCCCGCCTCCTGAGGATGAGGAGCGCCCTCAGGGCGCGGCCGGCAGCAGTCCGGCGATGCCGTAGAGCGCCGCCAGCTCGCGCAGCCGCGGCGACAGGCCCTTCACCGCGAAGCCGCGCCCGAGCGCGCTGGCCTCGCGGCGGCATTCGAGCAGCACCGCCAGCGCCGACGAGTCGAACTGCACCAGCGCGCTGGCGTCGACCACGGTGGCGGAGGCGTCGCCCTGACCGGCGAGGCCCTTCTGCAGCATGCGCATGCAGGCGGGCGCCTCGTCGTGCGTGAGCTTCGTCGGCAGGACCAGCATGGCCTCGGCTCCTTCTCGATGGACCCGGCCGGGCTCAGCCCTTGCCGCCGCCCTTGTTGCGGGCCGCCAGCGCGGTGATCAGGCCGTCGATGCCGCGGGCGTTGATCTCCTGCGAGAACTGGGTGCGGTAGGTATCGACCAGCCACACGCCGAGCACGTTGAGGTTGTAGACCTTCCAGCCGCCGCCCTGGCCGGGCGTCTTCTCGAGGCGGTAGTCGAGCTGGACCGGGTCACCGCGGCCGCGGACCTCGGTGCGCACCAGCACTTCCTTGTCGTCGGGCGAACCGCGGTACGGGCGCACCGTGACGGTCTGGTCGCTCACCTGGTCGAGCGCGCCGGCATAGGTGCGCACCAGCAGGGTCTTGAACTCTTCCTGCAGGCGCTTTTGCTGCTCGGGCGTGGCCTGGCGCCAGGCCGGGCCGACGGCCGAGGCGGTCATGCGCTGGAAGTTGACGTTCGGCATGATCTTGCTGTCGACCAGCAGCATGATCTTGTTGACGTCGCCGGCCTTGATCGAGGTGTCGGCCTTGATGGTCTCGAGCACGTCGGTCGACAGCCGCTTGACCAGCGCGTCGGGCGCTTCGTCCGCGGCCTGCGCGGGGCGCACGAAGGCGACGCCGGCGCCGATCAGCAGCGCGCCGGCCAGCACCAGGCGGCCGAGGCTGCGTCGTTGAATCAAGGTCTGGGTTTTTGTCATGATCGTGAGTCCCTCTGGTTGAATCTGCCGCGCGGCCCTTCGAAAAAGAGAGCAGCCGCGCCAAGTCTGGAACGGTTTCGACAGGCTACCGGCCTACCGGGTTCCTGAACGTCGGATGAAGCCTGCAACCGGATGCAAGCGAAGGCCGTGGCCTCCTGACCTCGAAAAGCCGCGCTCCGGGCAGCGGCAAAGGCCTACTTGCCGTCGCTGCCCTTGGCGCCGTCCTTGGGGTCGATGTCCTCGCGCTCGTCGGGCGGGTTGCCGTCGTAGATGTCGCTGCGGCGGTGCTGCAGATAGGCGTCGCGCGTGAAGGTGTACTTGTCGAGCGCCGCATCGTCGAGCAGGCGGCCGGCGCGCAGGTACTTGGCACGGGTGTCGACCAGGTTCAACACGTTGAGCGAATTGCGCCACGCCACGTCGTTCATGTGCGAGATCGGATCGCCCCAGCGGTCCACCGGCAGCGCCGCGGCATCGCGCACGGTCGAGGGGCCGAGCAGCGGCAGCACGAGGTACGGACCCGAACCCACGCCCCAGTAGCCGAGCGTCTGGCCGAAATCCTCGTCGTGGCGGTCGATGCCCGCCTCGGTGGCGATGTCGAGCAGGCCGCCGAGACCGAAGATCGTGTTGACGTTCAAACGCATGAAGGTCTGGGCGCTGTTCTGCACCTTGCCCTGCGCGACGTTGTTGGCGAGGTTCCAGACGTCGCCCACGTTGTTGAAGAAGTTGGTGACACCGGTGCGCACCAGCGAAGGCAGCACGCGGGTATAGGTGGTGGCCACCGGCACGAGCACGTTCTCGTCGACGGTGTCGTTGAAGCGGGTCACGCCTCGGTTGAAGGGCTCGAACGGGTCGAGCGGATTGGCCTGCGGGCCGGTGGCGCACGCGGCGAGCACCGACAGAAGAGCAGAAATGCCCATCCAGCGGGCATAGGTCGCTATGTTCTTCATAGCATTCGACATGGGGTGACGGTTTTTCATTTCTTGTTGGTGTTGGCCGGCGTGGAACTCCCCTCGGCGGCCTTGCTGTAGAGGAACTGGCTGATCAGGTTCTCGAGCACCACCGCCGATTGGGTGGCGGTGATCGTGTCGCCGGCCTGCAGGTTCTTCTCCTCGACACCCGCCTCGATCCCGATGTACTGCTCGCCGAGCAGGCCACTGGTGAGGATCTTCAGCGAACTGTCCTTGGGAAAACTGTAACGGTTTTGCAAAGCCAGCGTCACGTCGGCCTGAAATGTCTTGTCGTTGAACGAGATCGATTGCACGCGGCCGATCACCACGCCGGCGCTCTTGACGGCCGTCTGCGGCTTGAGGCCGCCGATGTTGTCGAAGCGCGCGGTGACGGTGTAGGTCTTCTGGAAGTTCAGGCTCAGCAGGTTGGCCGACTGCAGCGCGAGAAACAGCAGCCCGGCCGCCCCGAGCAGCACGAACAGGCCGACCCAGATGTCGTTGTTGGAACGTTGCATGGTTGCACTCTCTATCTAGAACGATCGGGGCGAGCCCCTTCAGATACTGAACATCATGGCGGTGAGCAGGAAATCGAGCCCCAGCACCGACAGCGAGGCCGCCACCACGGTGCGGGTGGTGGCGCGCGACACGCCCTCGGGCGTGGGCTGCGCCTCATAGCCCTGCAGCAACGCAATGAAAGTCACGGTGAAGCCGAACACGATGCTCTTGATGACGCCGTTGCCGACATCGCGCCAGACATCGACGCCCGCCTGCATCTGGCCCCAGAACGCGCCGGGATCGACGCCGAGCATCAGCACGCCCACCACGTAGCCGCCGAGGATGCCGACCGCGCTGAACACGGCCGCCAGCAGCGGCATGGTGATCACGCCGGCCCAGAAGCGCGGCGCGAGGATGCGCTGCACCGGATCGACCGCCATCATCTCCATGGCGCTGAGTTGCTCGCCGGCCTTCATGAGGCCGATCTCGGCCGTGAGCGAGGTGCCGGCGCGGCCCGCGAACAGCAGCGCCGCCACCACCGGCCCGAGCTCGCGCACCAGGCTCAGCGTGACCAGCAGGCCGAGCGCCTCGGAGGAACCGTAGCGCTGCAGCGCGTAATACATCTGCAGCCCGAGCACGAAGCCCACGAAAAGACCCGACACCGCGATGATCGCGAGCGAATAGTTGCCGAGGAAATGGATCTGGTCGCGCACCAGCGCGAAGCGGCGCAGGCTGCGCGAGCCCTGGAAGGCCAGCCGCATGAACAGCTTGGCGCCATGGCCGAGATCGGCCAGCTTGCTGCGCACGGCGAAGCCGACGTCGCGCGGGTTCCACCAGCTCATGGATGGCCTCCATGCGCGGGACCGAAATCGTCCTCGATGCTGACGCCCGGATAGTGGAAGCGCACCGGCCCGTCGGGCAGCGCATGCACGAACTGGTGCACCAGCGGATCGCTGCTGTTACGCACCTCGTCGGGCGTGCCCTGCGCGGCGATGCCGCCGTTGGCGAGCACGATCACCTGGTCGGCGATGCGGAAGGTCTCCTCCACGTCGTGCGACACGATGATGCTGGTGAGTCCCAGCGTGTCGTTGAGCTGGCGGATCAGCCGCGCCGCGGTACCGAGCGAGATCGGGTCGAGGCCGGCGAAGGGTTCGTCGTACATCACGAAGTCGGGGTCGAGCGCGATCGCGCGCGCCAGCGCCACGCGCCGCGCCATGCCGCCCGAGACTTCGCTGGGCAGCAGGTCGCGCGCGCCGCGCAGGCCGACGGCGTCGAGCTTCATCAGCACGATGTCGCGCACCAGCGCCTCGGGCAGTTCGGTGTGTTCGCGCAGCGGAAAAGCCACGTTGTCGAGCACGCTCATGTCGGTGAACAACGCGCCGAACTGGAACAGCATGCCCATGCGGCGCCGCGCGGCATAGAGCGCGGTGGGGTCCATGCGGCCGACGTCCTGGCCGTCGAACAGCACCTCGCCGCGCTGGGCGCGCTGCTGGCCGCCGATCAGGCGCAGCACGGTGGTCTTGCCGCCGCCCGAGGCGCCCATGAGCGCCGTGACCTTGCCGCGCGGCAGCGAGAACGAGACGCCATCGAGGATCGCGCGCGCGCCATAACCGAAGCGAACGTCGCGAAACTCTACGAAGGGCTGTGGCTGTGCGGCTGGGTCCATCTCAATAAAAAAGCCGGGCGCCCTGAGGAGGCATCCCGGCATGCGGTTTCCGCGGATGATAAAGGAGCCGCGAGAAGCCCCGCCGAATTGAAACAAATTTCAGCCGTGGCAGCCTGCTCCGTTTGGAGGAGAAGCCCGCCGCCCTGGAGACGGCGGGCGCGGTGCCCGGAATCAGCGCGGCAGGTCGCTGAAGCCCATCAGGAACTCGTCGACCGAGCGCGCGGCCTGGCGGCCCTCGCGGATCGCCCAGACCACCAGCGACTGGCCACGGCGCATGTCGCCGGCGGCAAAGACCTTCGGCACGTTGGTGGCATAGCCACCGATGAAGTCGACGCTGGCCTTCGCATTCCCGCGCGCATCCTTCTCGACGCCGAAGGCATCAAGCACGGTCGCCACGGGGCTCACGAAGCCCATCGCGAGCAGCACGAGGTCGGCCTTGAGCACCTGCTCGCTGCCGGCCACTTCCTGCATCTTGCCGTCCTTCCATTCGACGCGAACGGTCTTCAGGCCGGTGATCTTGCCCTTCTCGCCGATGAACTCCTTCGTGGAGATCGCGAACTCGCGCTCGCAGCCCTCGTCGTGGCTGGAGCTGGTGCGCAGCTTGATCGGCCAGTAGGGCCAGGTCAGCGGACGGTTCTCTTCCTCGGGCGGCTGCGGCATCAGCTCGAACTGCGTGACGCTCACGGCGCCATGGCGGTTGCTGGTGCCCACGCAGTCGGAGCCGGTGTCGCCGCCGCCGATGACGATCACGTGCTTGCCGTCGGCGCGCAGCTGGCCCTTGACCTTGTCGCCCGCGTTGACGCGGTTCTGCTGCGGCAGGAACTCCATCGCGAAATGGATGCCGTCGAGGTCGCGGCCGGGCACGGGCAGGTCGCGCGACTGCTCGGCGCCGCCGGTCAGCAGCACGGCGTCGAAGTCCTTCTGCAACTGCTCGGGCGTGACGCTTTCCTTGGCCAGGTTGGTGACCTTCGAGCCCTTGCCCAGCGGATCCTTGGCGGCGCCGACGACCACGCCGGTGCGGAACACCACGCCCTCGGCCTTCATCTGCTCGACGCGGCGATCGATGTGCGACTTCTCCATCTTGAAGTCGGGGATGCCGTAGCGCAGCAGGCCGCCGATGCGGTCGTTCTTCTCGAACAGCGTCACATCGTGGCCGGCGCGCGCGAGCTGCTGGGCGGCGGCCATGCCGGCCGGGCCCGCGCCCACCACGGCGACCTTCTTGCCGGTCTTGTGCTTGGCCACGCGCGGCGCAACCCAGCCTTCGTCCCAGGCGCGGTCGATGATGGCGTGCTCGAGCGACTTGATGCCGACCGCGTCGTCGTTCACGTTGAGCACGCAGGCCGCCTCGCAGGGCGCGGGGCAGATGCGGCCGGTGAACTCGGGGAAGTTGTTGGTCGAGTCGAGCACCGCGAAGGCGTTGCGCCAATCGTTGCGGTACACCAGGTCGTTGAAGTCCGGAATGATGTTGTTGACCGGGCAGCCGCTGTTGCAGAACGGCGTGCCGCAGTCCATGCAGCGCGCGCCCTGCACCTTCGCCTGGTCGGTGTCCAGGCCGACGACGAATTCCTTGTAGTGCTTGAGCCGCTCCTCGACCGGGCGATAGCCCTCCTCGATGCGCTCATGCTCCAGAAAACCGGTGATCTTTCCCATCGTGCTGTTCCTTCGTTGTGTCTTCGTTCACCCGCGCCTTCAGGCGGCGGCCGGCACCGTCTTGGGCGCGGCGGCGATCGCATGCGGCTCGAGGCCGACATGCGCGTTGTTGCCGGTGCTGGTGAGCTCGACCTTGCGGTCGTGCAGCTCGGCCAGGGCGCGCTTGTACTCGTTGGGGAAGACCTTGACGAACTTGGTGCGCGACACGGCCCAGGTGTCGAGCAGCTCGCGCGCGCGCTTGCTGCCGGTCCAGCGGTGGTGGTCCTCGAGCAGCTTCTTCAGCTGGGCCTCGTCGGTTTCGCCGCCGTGCCAGATCTTGCGATGCACGCTGGCGGTCTGCTCGGCCGAGGTCAGCACCTTGTCGAGCGAGACCATCGCCATGTTGCAGCGCGAGGCGAACTGGCCGTCCTCGTCGTAGACGAAGGCCACGCCGCCGCTCATGCCGGCCGCGAAGTTGCGCCCGGTCTTGCCGAGCACGGCCACCGTGCCGCCGGTCATGTACTCGCAGCCGTGGTCGCCGGTGCCTTCGATGACCGCCGTGGCGCCCGACAGGCGCACCGCGAAGCGCTCGCCGGCCACGCCGCACAGGTAGGCCTCGCCGGTGGTCGCGCCGTACAGCGCGGTGTTGCCGACGATGGTGTTGCGCGCGGCCTCGCCGCGGAAGTCGAGGCTGGGGCGCACCACCACGCGGCCGCCCGACAGGCCCTTGCCGGTGTAGTCGTTGGCGTCGCCGATCAGGTACAGCGTGATGCCGCGCGCCAGGAAGGCACCGAACGACTGGCCGCCCGTGCCCTCGAGCTGGATGCGGATCGAGTCGTCGGGCAGGCCCTGCGGATGCACCTTGGTCAGCGCGCCCGAGAGCATCGCGCCCACCGAGCGGTTGACGTTGCGCGCCACCTCGATGAACTGCACCTTCTCGCCCTTGTCGATCGCGGGACGCGACTTCTCGATCAGCCGGACGTCGAGCGCCTTGTCGAGGCCGTGGTCCTGGTTCTCGACATGGAAGCGCGAGACGTCGGCCGGCACGTTCGGCAGCGCGAACAGGCGGCTGAAGTCGAGGCCCGAGGCCTTCCAGTGCTCGATGCCCTTGCGCATGTCGAGCAGGTCGGCGCGGCCGATCATGTCGTCGAACTTGCGGATGCCGAGCTGGGCCATGATCTGGCGCACTTCCTCCGCGACGAAGAAGAAGTAGTTGACGACGTGCTCGGGCTTGCCCGAGAACTTCTTGCGCAGCACCGGGTCCTGCGTGGCCACGCCCACCGGGCAGGTGTTGAGGTGGCACTTGCGCATCATGATGCAGCCCTCGACCACCAGCGGCGCGGTGGCGAAGCCGAACTCGTCGGCGCCCAGCAGCGCGCCGATGGCGACGTCGCGACCGGTCTTCATCTGGCCGTCGGCCTGCACGCGGATGCGGCTGCGCAGGCGGTTGAGCACCAGCGTCTGCTGGGTCTCGGCCAGGCCGATTTCCCACGGGCTGCCCGCATGCTTGATCGACGACCAGGGGGAGGCGCCCGTGCCGCCGTCATGGCCGGCGATCACGACGTGGTCGCTCTTGCACTTGGCCACGCCCGCGGCGATGGTGCCGACGCCGATCTCGCTGACCAGCTTCACGCTGATGCTGGCGTGCGGCGCGGTGTTCTTCAGGTCGTGGATCAGCTGGGCCAGGTCCTCGATCGAGTAGATGTCGTGATGCGGCGGCGGCGAGATCAGGCCCACGCCCGGCACCGCGTAGCGCTGCTTGCCGATGTACTCGGTGACCTTGCCGCCCGGCAGCTGGCCGCCCTCGCCCGGCTTCGCGCCCTGGGCCATCTTGATCTGGATCTGGTCGGCCGAATGCAGGTACTCGGCCGTGACGCCGAAGCGGCCCGAGGCCACCTGCTTGATGCGCGAGCGCAGCGAGTCGCCGTCCTTCAGCGGCAGGTCGACCTCGACGTTCTCGGCACCGATCACGCTGCGCAGCGTGTCGCCCTGCTTGATCGGGATGCCCTTGAGTTCGTTGCGGTAGCGCGCGGGGTCCTCGCCGCCTTCGCCGGTGTTGCTCTTGCCGCCGATGCGGTTCATGGCCACGGCCAGCACCGAGTGCGCCTCGGTGCTGATCGAGCCCAGCGACATCGCGCCGGTGGCGAAGCGCTTGACGATATCAGCCGCCGATTCGACCTCATCGACCGGAATCGCCTTCGCCGGATCGATCTTGAACTCGAACAGGCCGCGCAGCGTGAGGTGGCGGCGGTTCTGGTCGTTGATGAGCTGGGCGTATTCCTTGTAGGTGTTCCAGTTGTTGGCGCGCGTGCTGTGCTGCAGCTTGGCGATCGCGTCGGGCGTCCACATGTGCTCTTCGCCGCGCGTGCGCCAGGCGTATTCGCCGCCGGCGTCGAGCATGCTGGCGAGCACCGGGTCGTCGCCGAAGGCGGCCTTGTGCATGCGGATGGCTTCCTCTGCGATCTCGAACACGCCGATGCCTTCCACGCGGCTGGCCGTGCCGGTGAAGTACTTGCTGACGGTCTCGCTGTTCAGGCCGATGGCCTCGAACAGCTGGGCGCCGCAGTAGCTCATGTAGGTGCTGACACCCATTTTCGACATGATCTTCGACAGACCCTTGCCGATCGCCTTCACGTAGTTGTAGATCGCCTTCTCGGCGCTCAGCGCGCCCGGCAGGTCGGCGTGCATGCCGGCCAGGGTGTCCATCGCGAGGTAGGGATGGACCGCCTCGGCGCCGTAGCCCGCGAGCACGGCGAAGTGGTGCACCTCGCGCGCCGAGCCGGTCTCCACCACCAGGCCGGCCGTGGTGCGCAGGCCCTCGCGCACCAGGTACTGGTGCACGGCCGACAGCGCCAGCACGGCGGGGATCGCGACCTGCGTCGGGCCGACGCCGCGGTCGCTCACGATCAGGATGTTGTGGCCGCCCTTGATGGCATCGACGGCTTCGGCGCACAGCGAGGCCAGCTTGGCTTCGACGCCTTCGTCGCCCCAGGCGAGCGGGTAGGTGATGTCGAGCACGTAGCTCTTGAACTTGCCCTGCGTGTACTTGCCGATGTCGCGCAGCTTCGCCATGTCGGCGAAGTCGAGGATCGGCTGGCTCACCTCGAGCCGCATCGGCGGGTTGACCTGGTTGATGTCGAGCAGGTTGGGCTTCGGGCCGATGAAGGACACCAGCGACATCACGATGGCTTCGCGGATCGGGTCGATCGGCGGGTTCGTGACCTGGGCGAACAGCTGCTTGAAGTAGTTGTACAGCGGCTTGTTCTTGCTCGAGAGCACGGCCAGCGGGCTGTCGTTGCCCATCGAGCCGATGCCCTCTTCGCCGGCCTGCGCCATCGGGCTCATCAGGAACTTGATGTCTTCCTGGGTGTAGCCGAAGGCCTGCTGGCGGTCGAGCAGCGCGACCTGCGAGATCGGCGCGGCCACCGGCTCGGCCTGCACGCTGTCGAGCTTGATGCGCAGGTTCTCGATCCACTGCTTGTAGGGCTTGCTGTTGGCGAGGGTGGCCTTGACCTCCTCGTCGTCGATCATGCGCCCTTGCTCGAGGTCGATCAGGAACATCTTGCCGGGCTGCAGGCGCCACTTGCGCACGATCTTCTGCTCGGGCACGGGCAGCACGCCCGACTCGGAAGCCATGATGACGAGGTCGTCGTCGGTCACGCAATAGCGCGAGGGACGCAGGCCATTGCGGTCGAGCGTGGCGCCGATCTGGCGGCCGTCGGTGAACACGATCGAGGCCGGGCCGTCCCAGGGCTCGAGCATGGCGGCGTGGTATTCATAGAACGCGCGGCGGCGCGGGTCCATGGTGCTGTGCTGTTCCCAGGGCTCGGGAATCATCATCATCACGGCCTGGCTGATCGGGTAGCCGGCCATCGTCAGCAGCTCGAGGCAGTTGTCGAAGGTGGCGGTGTCGGACTGGCCCGCGAAGCTGATCGGGTAGAGCTTCTGCAGGTCGGGGCCCAGCACGGGCGAGGACATCACGCCCTCGCGCGCCTTCATCCAGTTGTAGTTGCCCTTGACGGTGTTGATCTCGCCGTTGTGCGCGACGTAGCGGTACGGGTGGGCCAGCGGCCACTCGGGGAAGGTGTTGGTCGAGAAGCGCTGGTGCACCAGGCCCAGGGCCGAGACGCAGCGCTTGTCCTGCAGGTCGAGGTAGTAGGTGCCGACCTGGTCGGCGAGCAGCAGGCCCTTGTAGACCACGGTGCGGCTCGACATGCTCGGAACGTAGTATTCCTTGCTGTGCTTGAGCTTCAGGCGCTGGATGTTGGCGCTCGCGGTCTTGCGGATCACGTAGAGCTTGCGTTCCAGCGCGTCCTGCACGATCACGTCGTTGCCGCGGCCGATGAAGACCTGGCGCAGCAGCGGTTCCTTTTCGCGCACGGTGGGCGACATCGGCATGTCGCGGTTGACCGGCACGTCGCGCCAGCCCAGCAGCACCTGGCCTTCGGCCTTGATCGCGCGTTCCATTTCCTGCTCGCAGGCCTGGCGCGAGGCGTGTTCCTTCGGCAGGAAGATCATGCCGACGCCGTACTCGCCCGGTGGGGGCAGCGTGACGCCCTGCTTGGCCATCTCGTCGCGGTACAGGTGGTCGGGCAGCTGGATCAGGATGCCGGCGCCGTCGCCCATCAGCTTGTCCGCGCCCACCGCGCCGCGATGGTCGAGGTTCTCGAGGATCTTCAAGCCCTGCAGCACGATGGCGTGGCTCTTCTCGCCCTTGATGTGGGCCACGAAGCCGACGCCGCAGGCATCGTGCTCGTCGGCACCGGAATACAGACCGTGTTGTTGGAGATGTTGAATCTCGGCAGCCGTCGTCATGGCGCACTCCTTCAGTTTTCGCAGGGATTGGGAGCATATTGCGATGCACAAAGAATGCCAAACACTTTAATAGGGGTCAGATTCCGATTAAATCTTGAGTTTTCTTGTCAGAATTTAATTGGGGACACATCAAATTAGATAGCGAAAGACAGTCACTGGACGGCGGTTTCCGCCCTCTTCAGCTCAGCTCTTGATGTCGGAAGGCGGCCGCCCGGCCTTGGCCGGCAGCACGCGGCGCTCGGTGTTCTTCTGCAACGCTTCCAGGAAATCCGCATCGCCGGCCGCCCAGCCACGCAGCGTGGCCTCGGTCAGCGCCGACTGGTCGGCGGCCCGGACCCCCGCGCGCACCAGTTCGACATACGCCGCCTCGCGCGCGAACGGGGTGTTGCCGAGCTCCCAGTACAGCGGATGGGGCGTGAGCAGCCGGTCGTGCCGCAACCCCGCGTAGTGCGCATGGCTGGACCACGCGAAGTCGCGCGGATCGATCACCAGCCCCGCGCGCACCGGGTTGAGGTCGATGTAGGCCATGCAGGTCAGCAGGTAGCGCTCGGTCTGGATCAGGGTCGACCTGTAGCGCCCTTCCCACAGGGTGCCGCTGCGGCCATGGCGATCGTTGAAGTAGCGCACGTAGCTGCGCCCGACCGACTGCATGAGCTGCGGCAGCCCCGTGGCGGTGTCGGGCGTGGCCAGCAGGTGGAAGTGGTTGTCCATCAGCACGTAGGCATGCACCGCGACGCCGAAGCGCGTGGCGCTGTCGGCCAGCAGGGCGAGCAGCTTCTCGTGGTCGGCACGGTCCACGAAGATCGGCTGGCGGTTGTTGCCGCGCTGGATCGCATGGTGCGGCAGGCCGGCAAGGGTGAGGCGGGGAAGGCGGGCCATGGGCCAGGAAGGGGTTGACGCGCGGGACTTGTATCCTAAGCCGCCCGCCGAACCATCCCATCCTGGCGGGGGAGGAGCCATTCGATGTTCAAGTTCTTCAAGGAAATGCTCGATACGGTCAAGGAAGGCATGGCGGAGGGACGCGCCGAGCTGGCGCAGGAAACCGCCGAGCGCGAGGCCAAGGCGCAGCAGGACGGCGCGGCGCTCGAGGCCCGGCTCGCGGCCTCGTCGCGCTACGAGAACATGGCCGTGGCGCTGGCCGCGATCTACCGCGAGACCTTCGCCCCCGAGCTCAAGGCCGCCAGGGAAGCGAACCGCGACGCGGTGCACCTGCTGTGCGTGCCGATCCCCGACGAGGAAGTCGGGCCGTGGAAGAAGCTGCTGGCACGCGACTTCGACGCGGACGGCGAGGCGCAGGCACGCGAAGCCATCGCCGACACCCACGACGCGGCCGAGGCGATGGCCCGGAGCACGGATGGCGAACTGGCCGTGTGGATCGCCCGCTTCGCGCACCTCGCGACCGGCTCGGCGGCGGTCGGCTACCTGGAAGCGCGCGAGGCGCTGGACGCGCTCGAGCCGGCGGTGGCGCTGGCGGTCGAGCGCTTCGATGGCTGGGAGAGCTACGGCCGCAGCTTCCTCGAGGGCGAGCGCGATGCCGCGGGCAGCAACTTCATGGGCCGCAAGGTGCTGGCTTCGGTGACCGAACGGCTGCTGGAAGACGAGCGCAGCCCATGGAAGACGCTGGCCTGGCCCACGCGCGACGCGCTGCCTGCGCTGCTCGCCTCGCGCTGAGCCGGCGCGGCGTCAGGCTCAGTCGAGACTAAAGCGCGTATCGCCCAACGCGTCGAGCCCGAACTGCGCCAGCAGTTCGCGCAGCCGCGCCGCCGCGCTCGCCTTGCGCTGGCCGGTGTGGCGCGCGAGGATCAGCTCGTTCTTCATGCTGTGCTCCCAGCCCACGAGCTCGGTCACGGTGACGCTGTAGCCGTTGGCCTCGAGGTACAGGCAGCGCAGCACGTTGGTGAGCTGGCTGCCGATCTCGCGCGTGTGCAGCGGATGGCGCCAGAGCTCGGCCAGCGGCGTGCGCGAGAGCGCGAGCGCCTTGGTCTCGCGCAGGCAGGCCGCCACCTCCGCCTGGCAGCACGGCACCAGCACCATGCAGCGCGCCTTCTTCGCGAGACCGAAGGCGATCGCGTCGTCGGTGGCGGTGTCGCAGGCATGCAGCGCGGTCACCACGTCGATCCGCGGCGGCAGCTCGCCCGCGGTGGCCGATTCGGCCACCGTGAGGTTGAGGAAGGACATGCGGTCGAAGCCCAGCCGCTGCGCGAGTTCGCGCGACTTCTGGACCAGCTCGGCGCGCGTCTCGATGCCGTAGACGTGACCGCCCTGCCCCGCGCGGAAGAACAGGTCGTAGACGATGAAGCCCAGGTACGACTTGCCCGCGCCATGGTCGGCCAGCGTGGCGTTGGCGCCGCCCTCGGGCAGCTCGCGCAGCAGCTGCTCGATGAACTGGAACAGGTGGTAGACCTGCTTGAGCTTGCGGCGCGAGTCCTGGTTGAGCCGGCCCTCGCGCGTGAGGATGTGCAGCTCCTTGAGCAGCTCGACCGACTGGCCCGGGCGCAAGGCCTCGGCGAGCTCGGCATCGGCCTTCGCCATCTTGGCGGTCTTGCCGCCCTTGGCGGAATGGTCGTCGCGGGTCTTCTTCGGTGCGTGGGTATTCATGTGGGGGTGCTCCCGGGGCCGACGTCGAGCGCGGCCCAGCCTTCGGGCCCGAGGGCCTCGAGGGTATCGATGTTGCGGCCGAAGATCTCTTCGGCATCGGGAAAGGCCTCGACCGCGCGGTCCACGCTCTCTTCGCGCAGCAGGTGCAGCGTGGGATAGGGCGCGCGGTTGGTGGCGTTGCCGATGTCGTCGGGCTCGGTGCCGCCGAACTGGAATTGCGGATGGAAGCTCGCGAGCTGCAGCACGCCGTCGAAGCCGGCCTTGGCAAGCCTGCGCTCGGCGCGTGCCGTGAAGTCGTTGAAATCGAGGAAATCCGAAAGCGCGCTCGGCGCGATCAGCAAGGTGGTGTCGCGCTCGGTGGCATCGAGCGCGACGAGTTGCCGGGCCTCGGCGAGCAATGCGTCGAGCAGGTCGTCATGCTCGGCGGGCAGGTAGGTGGCGTAGTGGATCTGGCCCTTGACGTGCACGGCCTTCGCGAACGGGCACAGGTTGAGGCCGATCACCGCGCGCTCGAGCCAGCGGCGCGTGTCGGCGATGGCCTGCTCGGCCGTGACGAAGGCATCGCCGCTCATGGCGTCGCCGCCTCCAGTGCCAGCCGCGCGCGGCCGAGCCGGCGCGCGATCGCGATGCCGGTCAACGAGCAGGCGAGCGTCGCGACCCAGGTCCAGTGCCATCCGCCGACGCGGTGCGCCACCCAGGCAACAGTCGGCGGCGCCAGGAACTGGCCCAGCGACGAGGCCTGCTGCATCAGCCCGACGGTGGTCGACACGGTGGCCGGCCCGGGCGCGAAGCGCACGCCGAGCAGGAACAGCGTGGCCGGCACCATGCCGCCCGCGAGCGAGAAGGCGCAGACGGCCACGAAGCGCAGCGAAGCCGGCAGCCCGACGGCATCGGCGCCCGGCCCACGCAGTTCCGCGAAAGCCGCGATGCCGCCCAGCGCCATGATCAGGAAGCCCCACTGCAGCAGCCGTTCGGGCGCGATGCCGCGCTGCAGCCAGCGCCCGCCCATGATGTTGCCGACGATGTTCATCGCAGCGGCCAGCGCTGTGAGCACCGCGTTCCAGCCGGCCGGCACGCCCGCGCCGGCATAGATCGCGGGCAGGAAGCCGATCACCGCCATCCACTGCGCCGAATAGACGGCGAAGCTCAGCGCCGTGAGCCAGGGCCCGCGCGCGCCGACGGTGGTGCGCAGGCGCGACCAGCCGCTCTCGGGCACGGTGGCGGCGATCGGCGCGCGTTGCCGGTCGGCCGGCACCGCGACGAACAGCCAGGCCGCCGCCAGCGCCGACACCATCGACAGCGCCCACCACCAGCCGGGCCAGCCGTTCCAGCCGATCAGCACCGGGCCGAGCAACAGTGCCAGCGCCACGCCGAAGGGCATGTAGGCGCCCCAGAGCCCCAGCGCGGCCTTGTCGGCGCCCGCGGGCGTGAGGGCGCGGATCAGGCCCGGCCCCGGCATCACCGCCAGCAGGAAGCCGATGCCCTCGATGGCGCGCAGCACCAGCAGCCAGGGCACAGCCTGCTCTGCGGGCAGGTGGCTGCCGACCGCGCCGCCCGCGAGGCTGGCCAGGGTCAGCACGGCCAGTCCGCCGAGCATGCTGCGGCGCAGGCCGATGGTGTCGGCCGCCAGGCCCGCGAGCAGCCCTAGCGTCATGCTCGCGACCTGCACCAGCGAAAGCAGAAAGCCGGCTTCGACCAGGCCGATGCCCAGCGAAGCCTGCAGCGCCGGGACCGCGGGCGGCAGCTTGCCCAGGTGCAGCGCGGCGCTGACGCCCGCGACCACGACCGCGAAGGCGGCCGCGGGGATGCGCGGGCGCGCGCCGGGCGATGTCATGCCGTCGGCCCGTCGGCGCGCGCAATGCCGCACCGGCCGGTCAGCCGTTCGTGCTCGCGCATCGCGAAGCGGTCGGTCATGCCCGCGATGTAGTCGGCCACGGCGCGCGGGCGGTCGGCGCGCTCGGCGAAGGACTCGGGCATCTCGGCACCGCGCTCGAGGTAGGCATCGAACAGTTCGCGCACCACCTCGCGCGCCTGGTCGGTGGTCTGCACCACCTGTGGGTGGCGGTAGAGGTTGCGGAACAGGAAGCGCTGCAGCGTCTCCGACTGCGCGCGCATGCCCTCGCTGAACGCGACCACCGGCGGCGCGCGGCGCACCGCGTCGGCGTCGCCAGGCGCGAGCGCCTCGAGCGTGGCGCGGGTGGCGTCGATCACGTCGTAGACCTGGGCGCTGAGCATCCGGCGGATGGTCTCGTAGAGCACGCGGCGGCCGCTGAGCGCCGGGTATTCGGCCAGCGCCTCGCGCCGGTAGCGTTCGAACAGCTCGACCTCGGCCAGTTGCTCGACCGCGATCAGGCCGGAGCGCACGCCGTCGTCGATGTCGTGGGCGTTGTAGGCGATCGCATCGGCCAGGTTGCACAGCTGCGCCTCGAGGCCGGGCTGGGTGCGGTCGATGAAGCGGCGCGCCACGCCGCCGGGCTCGGCCGCCTCGAGCTTCTCGGCGTTGGCGCGCGAGCAGTGCTTGAGGATGCCCTCGCGCGTCTCGAAGCTGAGATTGAGGCCGTCGTACTGCGGATAGCGATGCTCGAGCGCATCGACCACGCGCAGGCTCTGCAGGTTGTGCTCGAAGCCGCCGTGCTCGACCATGCAGGCATTGAGCGCGTCCTGCCCCGCATGGCCGAAGGGCGTGTGGCCCAGGTCATGGGCCAGCGCGATGGCTTCCACCAGGTCCTCGTTGAGCCGCAGCGCGCGCGCGATGGAACGGCCGAGCTGCGCCACCTCGAGCGAATGCGTGAGCCGCGTGCGGAACAGGTCGCCCTCGTGATTGAGGAACACCTGGGTCTTGTAGACCAGCCGCCGGAACGCCGTCGAATGCACGATGCGGTCGCGGTCGCGCTGGAAGGCGTCGCGCGTGGGCGCGGGCGGCTCGGGATGACGTCGGCCGCGCGAACGCGCGGGATGCGAGGCGTAGGGCGCGAGGCTCATGGATCCGCGGGGGCGATGCCGGCCATCGGAAGGGGGTTCAGGCCGCCGCGCAGGATTGCGCGAGCACCTCGCGCACCAGCGCATCGGGCGCGCCGCGCATGATCGCGGAACCCGGCTTGTCGATCACGACGAAGCGGATCTCGCCGCCCTCGGATTTCTTGTCGACGCGCATCAGTTCCAGGTAGCGGTCGGCGCCGAGGTCGGGACCGACCGTGGGCAGGCCAGCGCGCTGGATCAGGCGGGTCAGGCGCTCGACGAAGGCCGCATCCACGCCGCCGAGGCGCTGCGACAGCCGCGCCGCCATCACCATGCCGCAGCCCACGGCCTCGCCGTGCAGCCATTCGCCATAGCCCAGGCCCGATTCGATCGCATGGCCGAAGGTGTGGCCGAAATTGAGGATGGCGCGCAGGCCGGTTTCGCGCTCGTCCTGGCCGACCACCAGCGCCTTGATCTCGCAGCTGCGCTTGACCGCATGCGCGAGCGCGGCGGGATCGCGCGCCACCAGGGCCTCGATGTTGGCTTCGATCCAGTCGAGGAAAGCCATGTCATGGATCGGCCCGTACTTGATGACCTCGGCCAGGCCGGCGCTGAGTTCGCGTGGCGGCAGGGTCTGCAGGGTACCGAGGTCGCAGACCACCAGCTGCGGCTGGTAGAACGCGCCGATCATGTTCTTGCCCAGCGGATGGTTGATGGCCGTCTTGCCGCCGACCGAGGAGTCGACCTGCGCCAGCAGCGTGGTCGGCACCTGGACGAAGGGCACGCCGCGCATGTAGCTGGCGGCCGCGAAGCCGGTCATGTCGCCCACCACGCCGCCGCCGAGCGCGAACAGCACGGTCTTGCGGTCGCTGCCGTGGCCCAACAGCGCGTCGAAGATCAGGTTCAGGGTCTCGAGGTTCTTGTAGGCCTCGCCATCGGGCAGCTCGAGCAGATGCACCTGCCGGAACCGGCCGGCCAGCGCCTCGCGAAGCGCCTGGGCGTAGAGCGGCGCGACCGTGGTGTTGCTGACGATCAGCGCGCTGGCCGCCTGCGGCACGACGCCGTAGGTCCGGGGATCGTCGAACAGGCCGGCGCCGATGAGGATGGGATAGCTGCGGTCGCCGAGCGGGATGTCGACGCGTTCGAGGGGGGGCGGGGAAACGGAGGCGGCGGGCGATGGCATGGCGGGAGTTTAGGCGGTGCGGCGCCGACGGGCCGGAACGCCGGCGCCAAGCGCCTGGGCGCGCGAGGGTCGATGCGCCTCGGGTCGCGCGGGCTCAGTCCGAAGACACGGTCGGCTCGGGCCCCTCGGGATGCGCGCCGGGCGACACGATGCCCGCCAGCTCGAGCTGCATCACGATGATGTTCACGAGCGTCGCGACCGTGGGACGACCGGTGTCGACCACGTCGTGGGCCGTCTCGCGGTAGAAGGGATCGCGCGCGTCGTGCAGCTCGCGCAGCCGGCCCAGCGGATCGGCCACCTGCAACAGCGGGCGCTTGACGTCGTGGCGCAGCCGCCGGAACAGGTCCTCGGGCGAGGACCGCAGGTAGATCACGTGGAAATGGCCGCGCAGTTGCCGGCGGTTGGCCTCGCGCAGCACCGCGCCTCCTCCGGTGGCCAGCACGCCGTGCGCGCCAGCAGCCAGCTCGGCGATCACCTGCTGCTCGAGGTCACGGAAGGCGGCTTCGCCTTCGCGCTCGAAGTAGTCGCGGATCGAGCAGCCGATGCGCTGCTCGATCTCGTGGTCGGTGTCGACGAAGGGAAGGTCGAGACGCTGCCCCAGCCGCCGGCCCACCGCGGACTTTCCGGCGCCGGGCAATCCGACGAGTGCGACGGCCACGCCGTGGCTGCTACGCCCGCGCGTCAGCGCGCGGCGTTGCGGTCGGTAATCATCTTCGGGGTGATAAAGACGAGCATTTCGGTCTTGTTCGCAATGCGAGTGCGTGTGCGGAACAGCGCCCCCAGATAGGGCACTTCACCCAGCACCGGCACGCGCGACTCGTCATTGGATTCGTTGAGCTCGAAGATACCACCGATGACGACCGTGCCGCCGTTTTCGACCAGCACCTCGGTCTGGACGTGCTTGGTGTTGATGGCGGGGCCGGCCGTGGTGTTAACGCCGCGAGCATCCTTGCTGACGTCGAGCGTCAGGATGATGTTGCCCTCGGGCGTGATCTGCGGCGTGACTTCGAGCTTGAGCACGGCCTTGCGGAACGCGATCGAGGTGGCACCGCTCGAGGTCGCCTGCTGGTAGGGGATTTCCTCGCCCTGCTCGATCAGAGCCTTGGTTTGGTCGGCCGTGATGACACGGGGACTCGACACCAGCTTGCCCTTGCCATCCGCCTCCAGCGCTGAAATCTCAAGATTCAACATGCGTGAGAAGCTGGAATTGAACAGCGAGATCGCGAAGGTTCCCGGAGAAGTGCCATTGTTGAGCGGGTCGACCGCAGGCAGGTTCACAAAGTTCGAATTGGTCCAGGTCGTGGTGGTGTTGCCGCCACTGTTGCCGCCGGTGGAGCCAGAACCAGATCCCGTGCCGGACAAGGGCATGGCGCCGATGGTGCCGAACGCGCGATTGCCATTGGCGGAAGCGATCCGCTCGTTTGCGATACCGCCCCCCAATCTGGCCCCCAGTGACTTTCCAAAGGTATCGGTCGCTTCAACGATCCGCGCTTCGATCAACACCTGACGCACGGGCACGTCAAGCTTCTGAATGAGTTCCGCGACCTGCGCCAGACGCGAGGGGATGTCGGATACGAACAATTGGTTGGTACGGGCTTCGGCGATCACGCTGCCGCGGGGGCTCAAGATGCGCGTGGTATTGCTCGAATTACCCCCTGCTCCTGCTCCACCCGCGGATGTGCCGGTGCCGGTCAGCCCCTGAGCAATGGCTATCGCCTTGGTGTAATTGAGTTGGAACGACTGCGTCCGCAACGGCTCGAGATTTTCGATCGCGGCCTTGGCCTCGAACTCGAGCTTCTCTTTCGCGTTGATCTCATCCTTTGGCGCGATCCACAATACGCTGCCGTTCTTACGCATGCCAAGGTTCTTGGCCTGCATGATGATGTCGAGCGCCTGATCCCAAGGCACATCCTTCAACCGCAAGGTCAATGCACCGGTGACTGAATCGGAAGTCACGATATTGAAGTTCGTGAAGTCGGCGATCACCTGCAGCAGCGAACGGATCTCGATATTCTGAAAATTGAGCGAGAGTTTTTCTCCCGTGTAGCCCGCGCCTTGCGTCAACTTGGTCGGATCGATCTTGCGCGCGCGAACTTCCACCACGAACTGGTTGTCGCTCTGGTAAGCGCTGTGCTCCCAGTCGCCCTTGGATTCGATCGTCAGGCGCACGCGGTCCCCGGCTTGCTGGGCCGTGATCGACTGCACCGGTGTATTGAAGTCGGCCACATCGAGCCGTCGACGCAGGCCCTCGGGCAACGTGGACTTGTTGAACTCCGCCACCAGGCTCTTGCCTTGCTGACGCAGATCCACGCCCACCTGGTTGTTCGCCAACTCGATGATGACGCGGCCGGTGTTGTCCGAACCCAGACGAAAATCGACGTCGCGCAGCGGCAGGGTGTCGCGGTTCCGGTTCTCCGCGAAGGTTGCGGAAACCGGTGTCGCAAGCGCTACGCCTGCCGTGGGTTCAAGCGTCACCAATAGCGATTTGCCCTGAATCTCGGTCTTGTACGCGGTGGCCTGCTTGAGGTTGAGCACCACACGGCTGCGTTCGCCGGCTTGCACCACGTTGACCGAACGGAGATTGCCTTGGTTCACTTCGATCGCCGATCGCCCGATGGCGTTCGTGACGCCAGGAAAATCGAGTGCGATGCGCGCGGGTGTTTGGACCGCGAAACCATTGGGCACGGCGGCCAACGGTTGCGCCAGATCGATGCGAATCACTTCCGTACCCGATTGCATCGAGCTCGTCACCGATTCGATGGCGTTCTGGGCATGGGCCACGGCCAGGGCGCCGAATGCCAGCAGTCCGAGCGCGACGGTTCGCAGCCGATGTGCCATCTTCGATTTTTCTAGGTTCATTTCGCACTCTCTTGCAACTGCAGCGATGCTGCGCGTTCGATCCATTCGCCCGCCGCGTCCTGCACGATTTCACGCAGGGCGACTTCGCTTTCATTGATTCGGGTGATGCGGCCGTAGTTGAGGCCCAGGTATTCGCCGATGCGCACCTTGTAGAGCAGCTTGTCGACCTTCACGAGTGCTATCGGCTGGCCACTGCGGTTCATGGTGCCCACCATCGCCATCGAATCGAGCGGGAAGGCCTCGAGGGCTTCCTTACGGCGCGCCAATTCGGGAGCGATCAGATCGGAATTGCCGGGCTGGTTCGATTCGCGACGCAATGCCTGCGTGAGCTTCAACATATTGAAGGGCTCGAACGACGAGGCCTCCGTATAGGCTTGCGGCGTGAATTTTTTTGGTTCAGCGATGGGCGAGATGCTGGGCTTGACCTGTGCGCGCTGCTCCACCATCCAGCGCTGAAGGTCCTCCTGATCAGAGTCCCCGCAGGCGCTCAACCCTAGCGTGGCCATCGCGAGCCACAACAACTTGAAGGTCGCTCTCATTTCTTCGCGCCTTTGGGCGCCGCAGCGCGTTTCTGGGCCGCCCGCTCTTCCTCGTCGAGATAGCGGTAGGTGCGTGCCGTCGCATCCATTGTCAACGCACCGTCCTTGTCCTTCTGCGGCGCCACGCTCAGGTTGTTCAGCGTCACGATGCGCGATAGGCTCGCCACATCGGCCGCGAACGCACCCATGTCGTGATAGCGGCCGGTGACGCGCACAGCGATCGGCAATTCGGCGTAGTAGTCCTTCACCACGACCTGGCCCGGACGGAACAGCTCGAACTGCAGGCTGCGACCGAGCCCGGCCTGGTTGATGTCCGACAGCAGCGCATCCATCTCGGCCTTGCTCGGCAACTGCTTCTCGAGCAGCGTGACGTACTGCTGCACCTGCTCGCGCTGCTTCTTCAGCAGGTCGAGATTGGCCGCCTGGGCCACCTTCTTCTGATAGTCGGCCTTGAGCGCGACTTCCTTGCCGCGCTCCGATTCGAGCTCGTCGTTCGAATTCGTGAGCCAGACGAACCACAGGGCCACCACCACGACGACGGTCAGCCCCAGACACAGCGCATAGCGCGGCACGGACGGCCAGCTCGCGGGGTCGTTGGTGTTCAGGCCACGGAACTGGTCGCCGAAGCGGCGCATCGCGGCGCCGACATCGACCTTGGGAGAGGAGCGGGTGCTTGCCATGATCGCCTAGCCCTTGGACTGCGCCGCGGCGGCCAGCGCCTTGTCGGCCGCCGCCTTCTGCGCGTCGGTCGGCCGCTTGAGGCCGATGCGCATGGTGAAGTTCGCCACCCGACGCTGGTCGCGCTGGTTCGCGCTCAGGCTCACGGTGGCGGAAGTGATCTCGACCAGCTCCGGCTTCACCAGCCAGGGGCTGTTGTTGCCGAGGTTGCGCAGCAGCTCCGACACGCGCTCGTTCGATTGCGCCATGCCCTGCAGCGTGACGGTCTGGTTGTCCTGCTTCATGTTCGACAGGTAGACGCCGTCGGGCAGTTGCCGCACCAACTCGTTGAGCAAATGCACCGGCAGGTTGCGGTCGCCCTGCAGGTCCTCGACAGCCTGCTGGCGCGCGCGCAGCGCCGCGATCTCGTCCTGCAGGGTCGAGATCTCCTTGATCTCGACCTCGAGCTTCTTGATCTCGCCCTGCAGGAAGCGGTTCTTCGACTGCTGGGCCGAGATCTGGGCCTCGAACCAGAGGTAGCCCAGGCAGGCGATCAGGCCGCCGAGCAGCGCGGCGCCGGCCAGGGTGCCGAAGAAGGCCTCGCGCCGGCGCTTGCGCGCGGCCTCGCGGTGAGGGAGCAGGTTGATCAGAATCACTGCAGAAACCTCCGCATGGCCAGGCCGCAGGAGGTCAGGTAGGAAGGCGCTTCGCGCCGGACCTTCTTCTCGCGGATGTTCGAACCGAGCTCCATGCCGTCGAAGGGATTCACGAGCGAGCAGGCGAAGGAGGTCTGCCGCGTCACCGCATTGCTCAGGCCCGGCAGCGAGGCCGAGCCGCCGGCCAGCATCACGTAGTCGACGCGGTTGTGCGGCGTGCTGGTGAAGAAGAACTGCAGCGCGCGCGCGATTTCCTGGGCAATGCTCTCGACGAAGGGCTTGAGGACGCCCGAGCCATAGTCGTCGGGCAGGTCGCCGCTGCGCTTCTTGGCCTCGGCCTCCTCGGCCGAGAAGCCGTACTGGCGCACGATCATCTGGGTCAGCTGGGCGCCGCCGAAAGCCTGGTCGCGGTCGTACAGCACTTCCTGGTTGCGCAGCACCTGCATGCTGGTGGTGAAGGCACCGACCTCGAACAGGGCGACGATCGCATCCTGGCCCTTGCCCGGCAACTGCTCGATCAGGCGCGCGGTGGCGAGGCGCGAGGCATAGGACTCGACGTCCAGGATCATGGCCTTGAGGCCCGCCGCTTCGGCCAGGCCTTCGCGGTCCTGCACCTTTTCCTTGCGCGAGGCGGCGATCAGCACTTCGACGTCGCCCGCCGAGCTCAGGCTCGGCCCGGTCACGCAGAAATCGAGACTCACTTCATCGAGCGAGAAAGGAATGTATTGATTTGCTTCCGATTCGACCTGAATCTCGAGCTCCTGCTCGCTCATGCCGCCCGGAAGAATGATCTTCTTGGTGATCACCGCCGAGGGCGGCAGCGCCAGCGCCACATTGCGGGTGCGGGTGCCGCTCTTGCGCACCACGCGGCGCACGGCCTCGGCGACTTCGTCGAACTTCTCGACGTTGCCATCGGTGATCCAGCCGCGCTCGAGCGGCTCGATGGCGCAGCGTTCCAGGATCAGCTTGCCGCTGGCTTCACGGCCGAGCTCGACCAGCTTGACGCTGGACGAACTGACATCCAGCCCGAGCAGGGGGGCGTTCTGACGACGAAACAATGTTCCAAGAGCAGCCAAGTTCTGTCCCTCTTCCCCTGCATTTGTAACCAATGGAAAAAATTGAATTCGGTTGCATGCTAGCAGCACGCCCGACGCCATCCAAGGGGCGCATCGGGACGGCAGGTCCGATCGTTGCCAAAACCTGACGTTAAAGCCTCGCTTTGTAACTTTCGGATTAGGACTTGGGACCCTGGCAAACAAGAGGGCCCGCCGAGGGGGTGGCTTTTTATAATGCGCGGTGACTCTCGGGCCCTCCATGCAAGAAAACACACGGCCAACGCCAAACTCCAAGCGCCCAGCCAACACCCCACCCGCCTCCACCCGGCCCGCCTGGCTCAAATGGCTGCTGCGCTTCGTGTTCTGGGGCCTGGGCATCGCCGCGGCCGGCGTGCTGTCGGTGATCTGCGTGGTCGCGGTGGCGCTGGCGGTCGCCTACCCGAACCTGCCCGACATCTCCGAGCTCTCCGACTACCGGCCCAAGCTGCCGCTGCGCGTGTTCTCGGCCGAAGGCATCCAGATCGGCGAATTCGGCGAGGAGCGCCGCAACCTGACGCCGATCTCCGCCATTCCCAAGGTGGTGAAGGACGCCGTGCTGGCGGCCGAGGACGCGCGCTTCTACGACCATGGCGGCGTCGACTACAAGGGCATGATTCGCGCCGGCCTCGCGAACATGAACCGCGTGAAGAGCCAGGGCGCCTCCACCATCACCATGCAGGTGGCGCGCAACGTCTACCTGAGCTCCGAGAAGACGCTCACGCGCAAGATCTACGAGGTGTTGCTGACCTTCAAGCTCGAGCACCTGCTGAGCAAGGACCAGATCTTCGAGATCTACCTGAACCAGATCTACCTCGGCAACCGCGCCTACGGCTTCGCCGCCGCCTCCGAGGCCTACTTCGGCAAGCCGCTGTCCGAGCTCACCATCGCCCAGGCCGCGATGCTGGCCGGCCTGCCCAAGGCACCCGGCGCGAACAACCCGGTGAACAACCCGCAGCGCGCGCGCGGCCGGCAGTTCTACGTGATCGACCGCATGCAGGAAGCAGGCTTCATCACCGCCGAGCAGGCCGCGGCCGCCAAGAAGGAAGAACTGCACCTGCGCGATGCCGCCGACCCGAACCGGCTGCATGCCGAGTACGTGGCCGAGACGGTGCGCCAACTGATGTACGCGCAGTACGGCGACAGCACCTACACGCGCGGCCTCAAGGTCTACACCTCGCTCGTGGCGGCCGACCAGGCCGCCGCCTACAAGGCGCTGCGCAAGGGCATCATGGATTACGAGCGCCGCCAGATCTACCGCGGCCCCGAGAAGTTCGTCGAGCTGCCGAACGACGCCAAGGATCTCGACGAAGCGGTGGACGACGCGCTCAGCGACCATCCCGACAACGGCGACGTGATGGCCGCCGTGGTGCTCAAGGCCACGGCCAAGCAGATCGACGCGGTGCGCGGCAACGGCGACGCGGTGCAGATCACGGGCGAAGGCCTCAAGCCCGCGCAGTCGGGCCTTTCCGACAAGGCACCGCCCAACATCAAGATCCGCCGCGGCGCGGTGATCCGCGTGGTGAAGACGCCCAAGAACACCTGGGAGATCACCCAGCTGCCCGAGGTCGAGGGCGCCTTCGTCGCCATGGACCCGCGCGACGGCGCGATCAAGGCGCTGGTCGGCGGCTTCGACTTCGGCAAGAACAAGTTCAACCACGTCACGCAGGCCTGGCGCCAGCCCGGTTCGAGCTTCAAGCCCTTCATCTATTCGGCCGCGCTCGAGAAGGGCTTCACGCCCGCCACCGTGATCAACGACGGCCCGCTGTTCTTCGATGCCGGCACCACCGGCGGCCAGCCCTGGGAGCCCAAGAACTACGGCGGCGGCTACGACGGCCCGATGTCGATGCGCACCGCGCTGATGAAGTCGAAGAACCTGGTCTCGATCCGCATCCTGCAGTCGATCGGCACGCGCTACGCGCAGGACTGGATCACCAACTTCGGCTTCGAGCGCGAGAAGCACCCGGCCTACCTGCCGATGGCGCTCGGCGCGGGCTCGGTCACGCCGATGCAGATGGCGGTGGGCTACTCGGTGTTCGCCAACGGCGGCTACCGCGTCAATCCCTACCTCGTGACGCGCATCACCGACCACAAGGACAAGCTGCTGGTCGACAAGCAGCCGCCGCTGCTCAACGAGGCGCTGCGCGCCATCCCGCAGCGCAACGCCTTCATCATGGACAGCCTGCTGCAGTCGGTGGCGCGCGCCGGCACCGCGGCCAAGGCCCAGGCGATGCTCAAGCGGCCCGACCTCTACGGCAAGACCGGCACCACCAACGACTCGCTCGATGCCTGGTTCGCGGGCTTCCAGCCGACCATGACCGCGATCTCGTGGATCGGCTACGACACGCCGCGCAACCTCGGCGACCGCGAGACCGGCGGCGGCCTGAGCCTGCCGATCTGGATCAACTTCATGGAAACGGCCATCAAGGGCACGCCGGTCACCGACCTCTCGACGGCGCCGCCTTCCGGCGTGGTGAACGTGGGCGGCGAGTGGTACTACGACGACTATGCGCCGGGCCGCGGCGTGGCCAGCCTGGGTGTCGATACGGCACCGGCGGCGCCGGCCGAATCGCTGAGCGGCGCGCCGGTGAGTCCGCCGGCACCGCCCGAGGAGCGCAGCCGCATCCTCGACCTGTTCCGCAACTGAGTCCGAGCCGCGGGCCTCAGCCCGCGGCGAAGCTCAGCGACTGTCCCGCCTGCAGCGTCGCCTCGCGCGAGAGGTTGCCGAAGAACTCCTCGCCGCTCTTGGTGTCGATCCAGGCCCGGCCGTCGAAGCGGTAGTGGTAGCCGCCCGAGCGCGCCGCGAGCCAGATCTCCTGCAGCGGCTTCTGCAGGTTCACGATCAGCTGGCTGCCGTTGGGAAACGAAATCGTGATCATGCCGCCCACGCGCTGGTTGTCGATGTCGGCGTCCGTGGCGTCGTTGATGCGATCGCAGCCCTGCTCGATCGCTGCCAGCGCGGCTTCGGCGCGGTCCATGTATTCGGAGTCCGTCATTACAATTTCGTTATGTTGAATGTCCACCAAATTCTAGTGAGCGCCCGCGGCCGCACTGCGCTCATGGTCTGCCTCGTCGCCGCCACCCTCGGCCTGGCCGCCTGCGGACAACGCGGTGCCCTCTACCTGCCGACCGATCCGGCCGCCTCGCAGCGCGCCACGCTGCCCGACCTGCTGACGCCCAGCATGCCCGGCGGTACCAGCGATGCCACGCCGTCTTCCGGCGCCAGCCAGGCCGCGCCGAAGCCCGCCACCGCCAGCAGCGGAGCCGCCCGATGAGCACCCTTCCCCTGCCCGGCCATCCCCACATCGCGCAGCGCGACGGCGCGCTCCAGGTCGAAGGCGTGTCGCTCGACGCGCTCGCGCGCGAGCATGGCACGCCCTTGTTCGTCTACTCGAAGCAGTGGATGCTCGACGCCCTGGCCGCCTACCAGCGCGGCTTCGAGGGCCGCGACGCGCTGGTCTGCTACGCGATGAAGGCCAACTCCTCGCTCGGCGTGCTGCGCGTGTTCGCCGAGGCCGGCTGCGGCTTCGACATCGTCTCGGGCGGCGAACTCGCGCGCGTGCTCGCGGTCGGCGCCGATCCGAAGAAGATCATCTTCTCGGGCGTCGGCAAGACCCGCGCCGAGATGCGACAGGCGCTCGCGGCCGGTATCGCCTGCTTCAACGTCGAAAGCGAGGCCGAACTCGACGTGCTCAACGAGGTCGCGCTGGCCGAGAAGGCGCGCGCGCCGATCAGCATCCGCATCAATCCCAACGTCGACCCCAAGACCCATCCCTACATCTCCACCGGCCTCAAGGGCAACAAGTTCGGCATCGCGCACGACCGCGCGGTGCAGGCCTATCGCCATGCGGCCAGCCTGCCCGGCCTCGAGGTGGTCGGCATCGACTGCCACATCGGCTCTCAGATCACCGACGCCTCGCCCTACTTCGACGCCGTCGAGCGCGTGCTCGACCTGGTCGAGGCGATCGAGGCCGCGGGCATTCCCATCCATCACCTGGACTTCGGCGGCGGCCTGGGCATCGACTACAACGGCGACACGCCGCCGCAGGCCGATGCGCTGTGGCAGCAGCTGCTCGCACGGCTCGACGCGCGCGGCTTCGGCCAGCGCAAGCTGGTGATCGAGCCGGGCCGCTCGCTGGTCGGCAATGCGGGCGTGTGCCTGACCGAGGTGCTCTACACCAAGCCCGGCGAGGACAAGAACTTCTGCATCGTCGACGCGGCCATGAACGACCTGCCGCGTCCCGCGATGTACCAGGCCTTCCACCGCATCGTGCCGCTGCGCGAGCGCGCCGGCGCAGGCGCCACCTACGACGTGGTGGGCCCGGTCTGCGAAAGCGGCGACTGGATCGGCCGCGACCGCGAGCTCAACGTGGTGGCCGGCGACCTGCTGGGCGTGCTCTCGGCCGGCGCCTATTGCATGAGCATGGCGAGCAACTACAACACCCGCGCGCGCGCGGCCGAGGTGCTCGTGAGCGGCGCGGCGGCCACGCTGATCCGCCGGCGCGAGACGATGGAAGACCAGCTGCAGGCCGAGCTGCAGGCTGCCAGGGGCTGAGCCGGGCCGCGGCTAGTTCGACGGCCGCGCCCGCGCGCCGGCTTGCGCCGCAGGCACGCCGGCCTTGCGGCCGCGCAGCCAGCGCCAGGCGCGCCAGGCCAGCAGCACGCCGATGATCGCCGCGTAGACGAACACCTCGGCGAAGTTGTTCTTGCCCGCGCGCATCCAGAAGAAGTGCAGCAGGCCCAGCCCCGCGATCAGGTAGACCAGCTTGTGCAGCAGCTGCCAGCGCTTCGCGCCCATGGCCTTGATCGCGCGGTTGAACGAGGTCAGCGCCAGCGGCGTCAGCAGCACGAAGGCCGAGAAGCCGACCAGGATGAACGGCCGCTTCGCGATGTCCTTCGCGATCTCGCCCCAGTCGAGCCCCATGTCGAACCACGCGTAGCACAGCAGGTGCAGCAGCACGTAGAAGTAGGCGTAGAGACCCAGCATGCGGCGCAAGCGCGCGAGGCCGTTCCACTTGGTCGTCACGCGCAGCGGCGTGACCGCCAACACGATGCACAGGAAGCGCAGGGTCCAGTCGCCGGTCGCGCGGATCAGGTACTCCTGGGGATTGGGGCCCAGCTGGTCGACCACCACGCCGTAGGCCAGCCACGCGAACGGCAGCAGGCACAGCACGAAGACGAAGGGCTTGGCGGCGGGATGCAGCAGCAGCTTGTTCATGGCGTCCGGGTCGCGCCCCCGCGGGTTGCGGGGGTGCGCGCCCGCCTCAGTAGTTCTTCTTCAGGTCCATGCCCGCATAGAGCTGGCCGACCTGTGCTTCGTAGCCGTTGAACAGCAGCGTCTTGTTGCGCTTGGCGAACAGGCCGCCGCCGTCGCCGATGCGGCGCTCGGTCGCCTGACTCCAGCGCGGATGGTCGACGTTCGGGTTCACGTTCGAATAGAAGCCGTACTCCTGCGCCGCCGCCTTGTTCCAGGCCGTGCTCGGCTCCTTCTCGACGAAGCGGATCTTCACGATCGACTTGGCCGACTTGAAGCCGTACTTCCACGGCACCACGAGCCGCACCGGCGCGCCGTTCTGGTTCGGCAGCACCTCGCCGTACATGCCGAAGGCCAGCAGCGTGAGCGGGTGCATCGCCTCGTCCATGCGCAGGCCCTCGGTGTAGGGCCAGTCGAGCACGCGCGAGCCGACGAAGGGCATGGTCTTGGGATCGGCCAGGGTCACGAACTCGATGAACCTGGCGTTGCCCTGCGGCTCGACCTTCTTGATGAGTTCGGCCAGCGAATAGCCGACCCACGGGATCACCATCGACCAGCCCTCGACGCAGCGCAGCCGGTAGATGCGCTCTTCCTGCGCGCTGAGCTTGAGCAGGTCCTCGATCGTGTACTTGCCGGGCTTCTTCACCAGCCCCTCGACCTCGACGCTCCAGGGCCGGGTCTTGAGCGTGCCGGCGTTCTTGACCGGGTCGCCCTTGTCGGTGCCGAACTCGTAGAAGTTGTTGTAGCTCGTCGCGTCCTTGTAGTCGGTGAGCTTCTCCATCGTCTGCGCACCGGGCACTGCGGATTTCGCGCCCGGCAGCGCCTCGAGCTTGTTCGGCCGCGCCGTCTGCGCCAGCGCCTCGCGGCCCGCGAAGGAGGCCAGCGCGGCACCGGCCGCGCCGCCCGCCATCAGCTTGAGCAGGTCGCGCCGCCCTTCGTAGAGGGCGCGCGGCGTGATCTCGCTGGAGCGCGGATGGATGAAGCCGCTGTTGCGGCGCGACGGACGGGAATGGAACGACATGACGGGCCTTTCGCTGGAATCTTTGTGTTCGGAAGGTAGTTCGTGGCCACCCCCGATTCGGTTACGCGCACGCGGGGCGCGCGGTTTCAATTCTTCGCGAAAGCCCGTTCGCGCGTGTCTACAGCGTGCCGTAGCTGTGCAGGCCGCTCAGGAACATGTTGACGCCGAGGAAGGCGAAGGTCGTGACCGCCAGCCCCGCGAGCGCCCACCAGGCCGCCACGGTGCCGCGCAGGCCCTTGACCAGGCGCATGTGCAGCCAGGCCGCGTAGTTGAGCCAGACGATCAGCGCCCAGGTCTCCTTCGGGTCCCAGCTCCAGTAGCCGCCCCAGGCATCGGCGGCCCACAGCGCGCCCAGCACGGTGGCGATGGTGAAGAAGGCGAAGCCGACCGCGATCGACTTGTACATGACGTCGTCGAGCACCTCGTTGGCCGGCAGGCGCGCCGCGATGCGCTTGCGCCCCAGCAGGATGCCGGCCGCGATCAGCGCCGAGATCGCCGCATAGGCCACCCAGTAGCTGCCGCCGGCTTCCTGCACGCGCTGGCGGAACGCCACCGGCACGAAGCACAGCGCCATGCCCAGCAGCCAGATCGGCGTGAGCTTGTACCAGCGGGTCTCGCCCGCCTGCTCCTTGACGAGGTAGGCGAAGGCCACCATGGCCGCGAGCGAGAAGGTGCCGTAGCCGATGAAGTTGGCGGGCACGTGCAGCTTCATCCACCAGCTCTGCAGCGCGGGCACCAGCGGCTGGATCTCGTGTGCCTGGCGCACCAGCGTGTACCAGAGCAGGAAACCGACCGCCGCGCTGACCACCAGCATCACGAAGGCGCCGAGGGCGCGCGTGCGGTAGTGCTCCTCGTAGTAGAGGTAGAACGCGGCCGTGAGCCAGCAGAACAGCACGAACACCTCGTAGAGGTTGCTGACCGGGATGTGGCCGATGTCGGGACCGAGCTGGTGGCTTTCGTACCAGCGCACCATGGTGCCGATCAGCGCCATGGTGATGGCGGCCCAGGCCAGCCGCGAACCGATCGCCTCGAGCGCGTCGCCCTGCTTGCCGCCGAAAAAGCCCAGCCAGTAGAACAGCGTGCTCATGAAGAACAGCACGCTCATCCAGAGGATGGCCGACTGGCTCGAGAGGAAGTACTTGAGCCAGAACACGGTGTCGGCCCGCGCCAGGTCGCCCTGGTAGGACGCGATGGCCAGCAGCGAGGCTGCCGCGACCACGATCGCCAGCACCCGCAACGGGCGCCAGAACCAGCCCATGGCGATCACGCACAGCAGCGCGCCCACCAGGATCGGCTTCTCGTAGGAATCCATCGAGCCCGCATGGCGCGCGAAGGCGAACAGGCCGCCCGCGAGCACCAGCGCCGCGAACACCCAGTCGAACAGGTTGCGCCGCGAGAGCCAGCTTTCGTTGAGCGTGAGGGTGGTGGTGTTCATGGTGAGGCGGGCTCTTCTTTCTTCAGGGCGAGCAGCTTGTGCTTGAGGTGCTCGAACTCCCGATCGCTGTCGATGGTCTTGCGATTGACCGAGAACGCCATCGTCGCGGCGGTCTCGGTGGTGTTGTCTCCGGCGGCGCCGGCGGGTGTCAGCCACACCCAGAGCCGACGCTCGCGCACGTACAGCATGGCAAAAATCCCGACGATCAGCAACAGACAGCCCAGATAGACGACGTTCTTGCCGGGGGCGCGCGCCACCTGGAACACGCTGGCCTGCACCTGGGTGAAGTCGGTCATCATCATCGCGACCGGGGCCGGGTAGAAGTGGGCGTCGCTCAGCGCGATCACCGCCTGCGTGAGGAAGGCCTGCGACTTCTCGTCGCCCGGCAGCGCCGCGAGGCCCGCGCCTTCGCGGCTGAGGTTCAGCACCTCGTACAGCACGTCGTTGAGGATGCGCACCAGCACCGCGCCCGCGCGCTCGCGCTCGGCCTCGGGCACGTTGCTCTCCATGAACTCGGCGATCGCCTGCCAGCCGCCCGCGGAAGCGGCATCGGCGCGCGCGGGCTCGCTGCCCGCGAACAGCGCCAGCGCGCGCGTGGCCGACACCCGCAGCTGGTCGGCCATCTCGGGGCGCTTCGGATCGCTGGCCTTGGCGATGTAGCGCTCGATGGCGCGCGCGCGCGTGGCCGGGTCCTCGAGCGCGGCGCGCATGCGCACGAAGCCGTCCATCGAGCCCTGCTCGTCGGCCGGCACGCGCAGGTAGCGGAACGGTTCCTCGGGCTTCTCGCGCATGCCCAGCAGGAACACCGGCTGGCCGTCGCCGGTGTCGACCGGCACCATGTAGTTCTGGTACTCGCGCGCCTGGCCGGCCGCGTCGCGCAGCTTGTAGCCGATGCTCGGGCCGATGTTGCGCAGCACCTTGGGCTTGTTGGTCTTGTTGGCCGCGCCCAGGCGCGACTCGATGTCGTGGCGCAGGTCGACCTTGCGCACGTCGGCGCCGCTGCCCATGGCGCCGCCGTCGGCGAAGTTCTCGACGTTGATCACGCGCAGCGCGGCGAACTCCAGCGTCAGCTTCTCCTTGCCGTTGGTGATCTCGCTGCTCGGTCCGCCGATCACGCCCTCGACCTCGAAGGGCTTGGCCGCGGCCGCCATCGGCACCGCCTTGAGCTTCACCGTCGAGCCGCCGTCGTCGAAGCTCGACTGGTAGATCTCCACGCCCTTGTAGCTGGCCGGGTGGTTGACCTCGATGCGCGCGGGCACCTGCTCTCCGGTCTCGCGGTCGTGCAGCACCACCTCGCTCGCGAACAGCTTGGGCATGCCGGTCGAGTAGTAGTCGACGATGAATTTCTTGAGCTCGATCGAGAACGGCAGCTCCTGCAGCAGCACGCCGTCGGCCTGGTTGAGGATCGCCACGCTGCCCTGACCGCCCTCGGGCACCAGGATGTTGCCGCGGAAGGTCGGGTTGCTGGCCGAGAGCCGGTGCTGCGGCGGCACGTCGGCGATCATGCCGCCGCCGGTGAACACGCTCTTGCCGTTGAACCAGGTCTGCGCGCGCACCACCAGGTCGCCGTCGAGCAGGCCGCCGATGCACACCAGCACGATCGCGCTGTGCGCCGCGATGTAGCCGAGCTTGTGGGCGCCGCCGGCACGCGCGGCGACCATCCAGCCGGCCGGCGTCTTGCCGTCGCCCGTGGCTTCGCGCTGCTGCAGCTTGACCTTCCAGCCGCCGCTCACGAGCAGCTGGCCGATGCGGTTGGCCGCCATGTCGGGCGTTTCGCCGAGCTGCGTCTGCGCGCGCTGGCCGAAGGCCTTGAGGCTCTGGGTGCGGATGTCTTCCTTGAAGGTGCGCAGCTCGACCACGATGCGCGGCGTGTTGCGCACGATGCACAGCGTGGTGCTGATCACCAGGAACAGCAGGATCAGCAGGAACCACCAGGCGCTGTAGATCGAGTCGAGCCGCGCGGCGCGGAACACCTCGGCCCAGAACGGCCCGAACTGGTTGATGTAGTTGTTGATCGGCTCGTGCTGCTTGAGCACGGTGCCGATGATCGAGGCGATGCAGATGATCGTGAGCAGCGCGATCGCGAAGCGCATCGACGACAGCAGTTCCACCGCCGCGCGAAGCGCTTGCGGGCCGCGATGGACGCGAAGGCCGTGAGTGGAAACTGACATCGGTTGCTAGAGAAGAGAGAAGAAAAGGCGTCCGGAAGAAGCGAAACGCAAAAGGGCGGGCCATCCTGCTGGATCGGCCCGCCCTGTTTTGGGGTTGTTCTCGGCGGTTAGTTCACGCTCGCGCGTGCGGGATCAACGCAGACCGGCGATGTAGTCGGCCACGGCCTTGATTTCGCGGTCGTTGAGCTTGGCGGCCACGCCGGTCATCACGGCGTTGTTGGCACGCACCGTGGTGCCGTCGCCGCGGAAGGCCGTGAGCTGGGCCGCCGTGTAGTCGGCGTGCTGGCCGCCCAGGCGCGGGTACTGCGCGGGCATGCCGGCGCCGTTCGGGCTGTGGCAGCCGGCGCAGGCCGGGATCTGGCGGTCGGCGATGCCGCCGCGGTAGATCCGCTCGCCCAGGGCGATCGTGTCCTTGTCCTTCGAGAAGCCGGGCTTGATCTTCTTGGAGCCGACGAACCAGGCGATGTTGCGCATGTCCTCCTCGGACAGCGCCGAGGCCAGCGGCTTCATGATCGCGCTCTTGCGCTTGCCGGACTTGAAGTCCTCGAGCTGCTTGAGGATGTATTCAGGGTGCTGCTGCGCCAGCTTGGGGTTGGCCGGGATCGCCGAGTTGCCGTCCGCGTTGTGGCAGGAGGCGCAGCTCTGACTGTTGGCCGGGGTGGCATTGAAGATGGTGTCGCCCTTGGCCGGGTCGGGCTTGGCCTTGACCGGTGTGGTCGGTGCGGCTGCCGTCTCCTCGGCAAAAGCACCAGTGCTGACTGCGGTACCAGCGATCCCCACGAGGGCCGCAAGCAGAAAATTGGCAAACAACTTCATATCGGGGGCTCGAATTTATTGGCGCAAAACCCCGCGATTCTACAATGGCGCCCCGTTCCGAAAGCCCATTGATGACCACGCCGTCGCGCAAGAGCACCGCATTTCCTTCCCGCGCGGCCCCCGCCCAAGACCCCCAGACCGCCGAACGCGAACGTGCCGCGCTGGGCTGGCTGCACACCGCGCACTTCCTGACCAGTGCCCCGCAGCTCGAGCACCTGCCGCCCTTCGACCTGCCCGAGATCGCCTTCGTCGGCCGCTCCAACGCCGGCAAGTCCACCGCCATCAACACGCTCACGCAGCAGACGCGGCTGGCCTTCGCCTCGAAGACGCCCGGGCGCACGCAGCACATCAACCTGTTCGGCATCGGCCGGCAGAAGGTCGACGACGCGGTGCTCGCCGACCTGCCCGGCTACGGCTACGCGGCCGTGCCGCGCGAGGCCAAGTTGCGCTGGCAGCGCGTGATGGGCAACTACCTGATGACGCGCGAGAACCTGCGCGGCGTGGTGCTGATGTGCGATCCGCGCCACGGCCTGACCGAGCTCGACGAGATCCTGCTCGAGGTGATCCGCCCGCGCGTCGAGCAGGGCCTCAAGTTCCTGGTGCTGCTGACCAAGGCCGACAAGCTCACGCGCTCCGAGGGCGCGAAGGTGCTGTCCATCGTGCGACTGCAGGCCGGCGGCGGCGAGGTCAAACTGTTCTCGGCGCTGAAGAAGCAGGGCGTGGGCGAAGCGGCGGAGCTGCTGTCGCGCTGGGTCCATACGGACGAGCCAGCCGCCGAGCCCGAGCCGCCCGAAGAGTCCTGAGGCAGACCCGGCTGCAGCGGCCGTCCCTTCTGCCTGATTCACTATTGAAACGATAGCAAAGAGGAGACAGACGCATGATCGAGACCTTCCAACGCAGCCTGCCCAACGGCACCACCCTGAGCTGCCGCGCCGCCGGCGAACCCGGCCGCCCGCTGATGGTGTTCCTGCACGGCTTTCCCGAGGCCGCATTCATCTGGGACGAACTGCTCGCCCATTTCGCCGATCCCGCGCATGGCGGCTACCGCTGCGTCGCACCGAACCTGCGCGGCTTCGAGAAGTCGAGTTCGCCCACCGACGTGGCCGAATACAAGGCGCACCTGCTGATCCAGGACATCCAGCAACTGGTGGCCACCGAGAGCAAGGACGGCACCATGGCCGCGCTGGTCGCGCACGACTGGGGCGGCGCCTTCGGCTGGGGCTATGCCAACGCCTTCCCGCAGCAGGTCGGCAAGCTGGTGATCATCAACTCGCCGCACCCCGGCACCTTCACGCGCGAGCTGCGCAACAGCCCGGCGCAGCAGCAGGCCAGCGCCTACATGAACTTCCTCGCGCGGCCCGATGCCGAGGCCCTGCTCGCGGCCGACGACTTCAAGCGCATGTGGCCCTTCTTCCTGCTGATGAAGGCCGGGCCCGACGGCTTCGGCTGGCTCACCGAGGAAGTGAAGCAGCAGTACCGCGAGGTCTGGAGCGCGGGCCTCACCGGTGCCTGCAACCTCTACCGCGTGACGCCGATGAAGCCGCCGCTGCCGGGCCAGACCGTCGACGGCATTCCGGTGCTGCCGCGCGAGCGGCTGGTGGTGAACGTGCCGACCTTCGTGTTCTGGGCGCTCGACGATGCCGCGCTGCTGCCGGGCCTCCTCGAGGGGCTCGACGAGTACGTGCCCGATCTGGTGGTCAAGAAGGTGCCGGGCGCCACCCACTGGATCGTGCACGAGCAGCCGCGGCTCGTGGCGGGCGAGATCGAGGCCTTCCTCAGTAAATAGGAGGGTCGCCCTCGGGGCGGGTCTTGAAGCGCCGGTGCACCCAGTAGTACTGGGCCGGCATCGGATCGATGTAGCCCTGCAGCCGCGTGTTCATCAGCGCGGTGTCGGCCTCGACGTCGTCGGTCGGGAAGTTCCGCCAGGTCTCGAGCACCTCGATCTCGTAGCCGCCGCGCGTGAGCTTCGCGACGATCGGCACCACCTTCGCCTTGCCCAGCCGCGCGAAGCGCGAGAGCGAGGGCACGGTGGCCGCCTGCACGCCGTAGAAGGGCACGAAGATGGTCTGGTCGCGGCCGAAGTCCATGTCGGGCAGCAGGTACAAGAGCCCGCCCTTGCGCAGCCCCGCGAGCACCGGCTTGATGCCGTCGACCCGGTTGAGCGCCGCCACGTCGCCGAAGCGCGTGCGGCCCTCGCGGATCCAGGCATCGACCATCGGATCGCGCTGGGTCGTGTAGATGGTGGCCGAGGGCCGCGCCGTGTGCATCGTGAGCGCGGTGGCCGCGGCGTCGAGGCCGTAGAAGTGCGGCGCGAACAGGATCATGGGCGCGCTGCCCTCGGCGATCTCGCGGATCTCCGACGCCGCGCCCACGATCTTCAGCCGGCTCGCCACCACCTTCTCGGGCGCATGCCAGAGCCAGCTGCGGTCGAGCCACGACTGCGCCACGTAGACGAAACTCTGCTTCGCGATCGCGCGCCGCTCGGCCTCGGACTTCTCGGGGAAGCAGACCGCGAGGTTGGTGTCGACCACGCGCCGGCGCGGCAGCGCGAGCGTGTGCAGCACGCGGCCCAGGAAGGCACCGAAGCCGCGCACCAGCGGCAGCGGCAGCGGCGCGATCGCGCGCATGAAGCCGATGCCCAGACGGGAACCCAGGCTCATCGTGCCGCCCCCCCGACTTCGGCCATCTCGGGCGCATCGGCCTTCGGCTGCTTGTAGCGCGCGTAGTCCCACACGTACTGGCCCGGCAGGCTGCGGATCAGCCGGCCGATGGCCTCGTTCATCGCGGCGGCCGCGTCCTCGAGCGGCGCCTTCGGATCGGTCAGCGCGGTGCCCACGATCGGCTCGAAGCGGATCACGTAGCCCGCGCCGCGCGGCAGCCGCTCGCACACGCTGAGGAAGCAGGCCGCGCCGGTCTGCTGCGCGAGCCGCGGCAGCAGGCTCATGGTGTAGGCGGGCCGGCCGAGGAACGGCGCCCACACGCCCTGCCCCAGCGGCGGCACCTGGTCGGGCAGGATGCCTGTGTAGCCGCCGTTGCGCAGCGTGCGCATCAGGCCGCGCACGCCGGTGATGCTGGTCGGCAGGGTCTGCAGCCCGGGCCGGTCGCGCGAGCCGGCGGCGATCAACTCGGCCATCCACTTCTTGCGCGCAGGACGGAACAGCGCCGTGATGGGCCCGTAGCGCTCGTGGAAACGCTCGCCGATCGCCTGGCCGCACATCTCCCAGCTGCCCAGGTGGGGCGCGACCAGGATCACGCCCTTCTTCGCCTGCAGCGCGGCCTCGAAGGCCTCGACGCCCTCCCAGCGCAGCACGCGCGGCAGCACCGTCTCGCCATGGGGACGCAGCCACAACCAGGGCAGCTCGGAGGCCATCTTGCCGGCCGCGGCGATGGCCGGGCGATAGGCGCCGGGCCCGAAGCCCGCGCTCTGCGCATTGGCCCGGAAGCGCCTTCGGTAGCCGGGCGCGAGGGCCCATACCAGCCATCCGAGCCCCGCGCCGAACCAATGCATCACGGGCATCGGTACGCGGGCGAGCAATCGGAAGAGAGCGATCATGGACAGGTCGGGAATGGGGTCAAGGACGCGCGCGCACGGTTTGGCGCGGCTCGAATAGAATCGAAATTGTCGCCGAGTTACGGAACAACTTGCAGGGCGACAAGCACAGGCGCCGCATGGCGATTGTGCCCGCCGATGGCTCATCGGCAATCTGCTAAAGCGTTCGCCAGGGCTCCGCAGAGTTGGCAACGCGCCAAACCACTTCAAGGAGCTTTGAACAAATGGCGAACGACTTCCTCTTCACTTCCGAATCCGTCTCCGAAGGCCACCCCGACAAGGTTGCCGACCAGATCTCGGACGCCATCCTGGACGCGATCTTCGAGCAGGACCCGCGCAGCCGCGTGGCCGCCGAGACGCTGACCAACACCGGCCTCGTGGTGCTCGCCGGCGAGATCACGACCAACGCGCACGTCGACTACATCCAGGTCGCGCGCGACACCATCAAGCGCATCGGCTACGACAACACCGACTACGGCATCGACTACAAGGGCTGCGCGGTCATGGTCTGCTACGACAAGCAGTCCAACGACATCGCCCAGGGCGTCGACCACGCATCGGACGACCACCTGAACACCGGCGCCGGCGACCAGGGCCTGATGTTCGGCTACGCCTGCGACGAGACGCCCGAGCTGATGCCCGCGCCGATCTACTACGCGCACCGCCTGGTCGAGCGCCAGGCCCAGCTGCGCAAGGACGGCCGCCTGCCCTTCCTGCGTCCCGACGCCAAGAGCCAGGTGACGATGCGCTACGTCGACGGCAAGCCGCACAGCATCGACACCGTGGTGCTCTCGACCCAGCACAGCCCCGACCAGAGCGAGACGCCGACCAAGATGAAGGCCTCGTTCAACGAAGCCATCATCGAGGAGATCATCAAGCCCGTGCTGCCCAAGGAATGGCTGCAGAACACGCGCTACCTGATCAACCCGACCGGCCGCTTCGTCATCGGCGGCCCGCAGGGCGACTGCGGCCTCACGGGCCGCAAGATCATCGTCGACACCTACGGCGGCGCCTGCCCGCACGGCGGCGGCGCGTTCTCGGGCAAGGACCCGTCGAAGGTCGACCGCTCGGCCGCCTATGCCGCGCGCTACGTGGCCAAGAACATCGTGGCCGCCGGCCTGGCGCGCCAGTGCCAGATCCAGGTGGCCTACGCCATCGGCGTGGCCCAGCCGATGAACATCACGGTCTACACCGAAGGCACCGGCGTGATCCCCGACGAGAAGATCGCCGAGCTCGTGCGCGAGCACTTCGACCTGCGTCCGAAGGGCATCATCCAGATGCTCGACCTGCTGCGCCCGATCTACCAGAAGACCGCGGCCTACGGCCACTTCGGCCGCGAGGAGCCCGAGTTCACCTGGGAAGCGACCACGCAGGCCGCGGCCCTGCGCGCTGCCGCCGGCCTCTGAGGCCTACCCCGCGTTTTCCGCCGGCCCCGCTGGCGGAAAACGCACCGTGACCAGCAGCCCGCTCGCCTCGCGCGGGTTGGCCGCCAGGTCCACGTCGGCATCGAAGGCCCGCGCGATCTCGCGCACGATGGCCAGCCCCAGCCCCGTTCCCTCGCTGTCCTGCGCCACCCGGTAGAAGCGCTCGAACACGCGCTCGCGCGCCTCGGCGGGAATGCCCGGGCCGTTGTCCTCCACGCTCAGCACGACCGCGTCCGCGGCCTCACCTACGCCCACGCCCAGCGTCACCCGGCCGCCCTCGTGCGTGTAGCGCAACGCGTTGTCGAGCAGGTTGGTGACCAGCGCATCGAGCAGCGCCGGCTGCGCCCGCACGAACGCCGTGCCGGGCGCTTCCAGTCCCAGGTCGATGCGGCGCCGGTCGGCCAGTGCCGCGAGCTGCTCCACGCAGCGCAGCGCCACCGCCGCCAGGTCGACCCGCTCGAGCCGCGTGTGCGCATCGCCGTGCTCGGCCTGTGCGAGCAGCAGCAGCTTGTTGGTGACGTCGACCAGCCGCCGATTGCTGGTCTGCATCGCGAGCCACATCGCATCCATGTCGGCGCGGCGCGTGTCCCATTCGCCGCGGTGCTGGCGCGTGTAGCGCGCGTACTCGATCTGCGAGGCCTGCATCGCCAGCGGCGTGCGCAGCTGGTGCGCCGCGTCGGCGATGAAGCGCCGCTGTGCCTCCGAGTGCGCGCGCAACTGCGCGACGAAGCGGTTGATGGTGTCGGCCACCGGCCGCAGCTCGGTATGCAGCGCGCCGGGATCCACCACCAGGTCGAGATGCAGGGGATCGCGCTGCGCGAGCTGCTGGCTCAGCCGCACGATGGGCCGCAGCTCCAGCGTCAGCGCGGCCACGGCGAGCGCGATGGCCAGCGCCAGCGCGATCAGCAGGTACTCCATCGACGGCCACCACAGCGTGCGCAGCATGTGGTCGCGGCTGCGCTCGGTCTTGCCCACGGCGATGGTGATGTCGCGCGCGCCGCCGATCTCGTACATCGAGCGCGTGGTGACGACCGCGCGCAGCGGCAGGCCCGCGAATTCCGCGTCGTACCACTGGGCGCGGTCCACGCCCTCGGGCTTGCGCCGGGCCGGCAGCGGGAAGTCGGGCGAACCGGCCAGCACCTCGCCGTTAGCGCCCGTCACGCTAAGGAACACGCGGTCGTGCTCGGGCGAGACGAACAGGCTCAGCGCCGATGGCGGCACGCTGGCCCGCACGTCGTCGTCCTCCCAGATCAGGCGGTCGGACAGCACCTTGGCCGACGACAGCAGGTCGTGGTCCTGCACGTAGTCGGCCACTTCCGCCGCATTGCGCCAGTTGAGCCAGCCGCAGACCGCCACGAACAGCGACAGCGGCAGCAGCAGCCACAGCGCGAGGCGCAGGCGCAGGCTGGAGCGCTTCATTCTTCCTGGCGCGTGCGCAGCAGGTAGCCCACGCCGCGCAGCGTGATGATGGTCGCCTGGCTGGCCTCGAGCTTCTTGCGCAGCCGATGGATGTAGATGTCCACCGCATCCGCGCTGGGCTCGTCGTCGAGGCCGAAGATGGCATCGATCAGCGCCTGCTTCGACACCGTGCTGCCGGCCTTGAGCATCAGCGTCTCGAGCAGCGTGCGCTCGCGCGGCGGCAGCGCCAGTTCCTCGCCGGCCAGCGCGAACTGGCGCGTGCGCAGGTCGTAGCGCAGGTCGCCGCAGGCGATGTCGTTGGCCTTGCCCGGCATCTGCCGGCGCACCAGCACCTTGATGCGCGCCACCAGCTCGCGGATCTCGAAGGGCTTCACCAGGTAGTCGTCAGCGCCGATCTCCAGGCACAGCACCTTCTGGTCGAGCGAGGCGGTGGCCGTGAGGATGATCACCGGCACCGTGTCGCCGCGCTCGCGCAGCCGGCGCAGCACCGCCTTGCCCGGCAGGCCCGGGATGTTGAGGTCGAGCAGCACCACGTCGTAGGCGGCCTGGGCCAGCTGCAGGTCGGCGGCCTCGCCGTTGGCGACGTGGTCGACCACGAAGTCCTGTTCGCGCAGCAGGCTGGCAAGCCAGTGCGCGAGTTGCGGGTTGTCTTCGATCAGCAGCAGCTTCATGCGGTCGGCGGGAGTGGCCGTGGATTCTAGGAAGGGCCACGGGAAAGGCGGCAGCCTAGGGATAACCATGAGGAATCGCGCCCGGCGCTGAAAGCTGGCCGAAGGATCGCGATTCCTAGACTGGCCCGACCGAACAACCCCGACCGGAGACACCCGACCCCATGTCCGCCACCCGCCGCACCCTGCTCGCCGCCGCGCTCTGCGCCGCCTTCGCCACGCCCTTCGCCCAGGCCGCCGACGCGCCCATCACCATCATGGTGGGCGGCATCAACAAGATCATCTACCTGCCCGCCAAGCTCACCGAGGCGCTGGGCTACTTCAAGGACGAGGGGCTGAACGTCGAGCTGCAGTCGCAGCCCGCGGGCGTCGATGCCGAGAACCAGCTGATCGCCGGCGCCGTGCAGGGCGTGGTCGGCTTCTACGACCACACCATCGACCTGCAGAGCAAGGGCAAGGAGATCCAGGCGATCGCCGTCTTCTGCAAGGTGCCCGGCGAGGTCGAGCTGGTCAGCACCAAGGCCGACGCGGCCGGCTTCAAGAGCATGGCCGACGCCAAGGGCGGCAAGACCCTGGGCGTGACCGGCCTGGGCTCGTCGACCGACTTCCTCACGCGCTACCTCGCCGACCGCGCGGGCGTGGCCTCGAAGGACTACTCGCTGCTGCCCGTGGGCGCCGGCAACACCTTCATCGCCGCGATGAAGCAGGACCGCATCCAGGCCGGCATGACGACCGAGCCCACGGTGTCGCAGATGATCAAGAGCGGCGACGCCAAGGTGCTGGTCGACCTGCGCACCGAGGCCGACACGGTGAAGGCGCTCGGCGGCCTCTACCCGGCCGCCAGCCTCTACGTGCAGAACGCCTGGGCCGAGTCGCACAAGGCCGAGGCCGGCAAGCTGGCACGCGCCTTCGCGCGCACCATGCAGTACATCCAGTCGCACAGCGCCGAGGAGATCGCCGAGAAGGTGCCGCGCGACTACTACGGCAACGACAAGGAACTCTACGTGCAGGCGCTCAAGGCCTCGCTGCCGATGTTCACCGCCGACGCGAAGATGCCCGCGGGCGGCCCCGAGACCGTGCTCAAGGTGCTGGCCACCTACAAGCCGCTCGTGAAGAGCAAGAACATCGACCTCTCGAAGACCTACAGCAACGCCTACCTCGCGGCGGCGAAATGACCATGCGCCACGGCTCTCCCTCCTCCGGCGGCGGCAACGTCGCGGCCACCTCCGCGATCGACTTCGACGACGTGTCGCTGCGCTTCATCTCGCAGGACGGCAACGCCACGGTCGCGCTGCGCAACTTCAGCATGTCGGTGGCGCGCGGCGAGTTCGTCGCCATCGTCGGGCCCACGGGCTGCGGCAAGTCGACCACGCTCAACATGATCACCGGGCTGCTCAAGCCCACCGTCGGCAATGTGCGCGTGATGGGCCAGCCGGTGACCGGCGTCGATCCGCGCATCGGCTTCGTGTTCCAGGCCGACGCGGTGTTCCCGTGGCGCAGCGTGGAGGACAACGTGGCGGCCGGCCCGATCTTCCGCGGCAAGCCGAAGAAGGAAGCGATGGAACTGGCGCAGCAGTGGATCCACCGCGTGGGCCTGGCCAAGTTCGGCAAGCACTACCCGCACCAGCTCTCGGGCGGCATGCGCAAGCGCGTGGCGCTGGCCCAGACCTTCATCAACGACCCCGAGATCCTGCTGATGGACGAGCCCTTCTCCGCGCTCGACATGCAGACCCGCACGCTGATGCAGGACGAGCTGCTGCAGCTGTGGTCGAACAACGGCGGCAGCGTGGTCTTCGTGACCCACGACCTCGAGGAGGCGATCGCGCTGGCCGACCGCGTGTTCGTGCTCTCGGCGCGGCCCGCCACGCTCAAGCGCGTCTATGAGATCGACCTGCCGCGACCGCGCGTGATGGCGCAGGTGCGCTACGACGCGCAGTTCATCGAACTGTCCAAGCACATCTGGAACGACCTGCGCGAAGAGGTCGTCATCCAATGAACAACGCTGTCACACCCTCCCACGCCGCCATGAGCACTTCCACCACCACGCCTGCCGCCGCGCAGCTTCCCTCGGCCCTCAGCGACGCCGCGCTCGCGCGCGAATCCGAGATCGCGCAGGCGGCCATCCGCGGCCGGCGCCGCATGATCATCGCGCTGCGGCTGGTCGTGCTGGTGGTCGCGCTCGGCGGCTGGGAGATCGCGGCGCGCCTCAAGTGGATCGATCCGTTCTTCTATTCGATGCCCACCATGATCTACGACCAGCTCGTGGAATGGATGCGCGACGGCACGGCCCAGGGGTCGCTGTGGATGCAGGTCGCGGTGACGCTCGAGGAGACGGTGATCGGCTTCCTGATCGGTTCCATCGCCGGCGTGATCTGCGGCATCGTGCTCGGGCGCAACAAGCTGCTGTCGGACGTGTTCAGCCTCTACATCCAGATCGCCAACTCGATCCCGCGCGTGGTGCTCGGCTCGATCTTCGTGATCGCGCTCGGCCTGGGCATGGCCTCGAAGGTGGCGCTCGCGGTGGTGATGGTGTTCTTCGTGGTCTTCGGCAATGCCTTCCAGGGCGTGCGCGAAGCCGACAAGTACATGATCGCGAACGCGCAGATCCTCGGCGCCTCGCCGCGCCAGCTCACGATGGCGGTGGTGATCCCCTCGGCGATGTCGTGGATCCTCGCGAGCCTGCACGTGAGCTTCGGCTTCGCGCTGGTCGGCGCGGTGGTCGGCGAGTTCCTCGGCGCCAAGGAAGGCATCGGCCTGCTGATCTCGACCGCGCAGGGCGCCTTCAATGCCAGCGGCGTGTTCGCGGCGATGATCGTGCTCGCGGTGGTCGCGCTGGCGGCCGACTTTCTCTTGAGCTCGCTCGAGAAGCGGCTGCTGAAGTGGCGGCCCGCGGCCTTCTGAGGCGCTTGGCCATCCATCGCGACGGCGGGCAGTGCCCGCCGTTCTTCATGGTGGCTCGAAGATTCAGAAGCGGTACGAACCGCTCATGCCCACCGTCCAGTTGCGCCCCGGCGCGGGCTCGAAATAGCGCGCATTGCCTTCGTTGACGATGACCGAGCCGGCATAGCGGCGGTCGAACAGGTTGTCCACGCGCGCGAAGGCGTTGAACTCCCAGCGTTCCCACTTCTTGAGATAGCCGGCATAGGCCGCCGCGACCGCGTAGCCCGGCGCGCTCGCGCTGTTGAGGTCGTTGGCCTGGATGCGGCCCAGCGCGCGCATCTCCACGCCCGCGCGCCAGCCTTCGGGCGGCACCCAACCCAACGAGGCGAACAACGACTGCCGCGCGATGCCCGGAATGCGGTTGCCCGCGGCCACCGTGTTGGCGGCCGCGCACGGCGAGGGCGAGCAGAAGGCATCGCGGTAGGTGGCGTCGAGCCAGGTGTAGGCGAGCTGGGTGCGCCAGTGGTTCTCGGTCTCGTGCTGCCAGGCCAGCTCGAAGCCGTTGCGCCGCGTGCGGCCCGCGTTCTGGAAGGTGGCGCGGCCGCCGATGTTGGTGTCGGTCACGATCTCGTCGCGCGTGCGGGTGCGAAACAGCGCCGCGGTCAAGAGCCCGCCGCCGAGCCGCGCCTTGGCGCCGAGCTCGAGGCTGTCGTTGACCGAGGGCCGCAGCGCGAAGTTGAGCCCGCTCGCGCCGCCCGCGCGGTACGACAGCTCGTTGAGCGTCGGGGTCTCGAAGCCGCGGCCGATGGAGCCGTAGAGCGCGATGTCGCGCGTGGCCTGGAAGCGCAGCGAGGCCACGGGCAGGGTCTTGGCATAGCGCGCGCTGCCGCTGTCGTCGCGGTTGCTGCCGACGATGTAGCGGTCGCCCGAATCGAAGTGCACGCTGCTGCGCCGCAGGCCGGCCTCGAGCGTCCAGCGCTCGGCGAAGCGCCAGGTGGCCTGCGCATAGGGATCGAGGTTCCAGACCTCGTTGCGCTCGTAGCGGCGCAGCCGACCCTGCACGCCGAGGATCTGGGCCGCGCCGCTGCCGAGGTAGTTCTCGTAGCCGCGGCGCCATTCGCGCAGGCTGTCGTAGCCCAGGCCCGCCACCAGCTCGAACGGACGATCCGCCAGGGTGAAGGCACCGGTCCAGCGCAGGTCGAGTCCGCCGTACTGGCGCGTGAGGTCGATCACGCCGCCCGCATGCAGCGGGTTCTGCTGCGCCGAGGGCGGGATCGACTGGTACTGCGTGGTCTTGCGCTCGCCGCCGTAGACCATCAGGCGCAGCTGCTGCGTCTGGCTCAGGCGGCGCTCGTAGAGCAGGCCGGCCTGGGTCTGCTCGACGGTCTTGCGGGTGTCGTACTGCACGGCCAGCGGCGCGAGGCGCGGGGCCAGCGCGTACTGGTCGGCCGTGAGGCCCAGCGGGTCCTGCGCATCGATGCGCACGCTGTTGACGACCAGCGTGAGCCGGTCGCCGTTGTCGAGCGCGATGCCGAGCTTGCCGTTGGCGATGTCGCGCCGCGCGGCGCTGTGCTCGCGCCAGCCGTCGGTCTGGAAGCGGCTGGCGCCCAGCAGGTAGTCGACGGCGCCCTGCGAGCCGCTGGCCTGCAGCGACTGGCGCCAGGTGCCGTTGCTGCCGCCCGCCGCCGAGTAGGCCAGCTTCGGCCGGCCCTCGCCCGAGGCGGTGAAGGCCTGCAGCACGCCGCCCGAGGAATTGCCGTAGAGCGCCGAGAACGGACCGCGCAGGATCTCGACGCGGTCGAGCGAGCCGATGTCGATGTTCGAGGTCTGGCCCTGGCCGTCGGGCAGGGTGGCGGGAATGCCGTCGACATAGAGCCGCACGCCGCGCACGCCGAAGGTCGAGCGCGCGCCAAAGCCGCGGATCGAGAGCTGCAGGTCCTGCGCGTAGTTGAGCCGGTTCTGCACCTGCAGCCCGGGCACGCCGCCCAGGCTCTCGGACAGGTTCACGCCGAGGCGGCCATCGCGCATGGACTCGCCGTCGACGCGATCGACCGAGCCCGGCACGTTGAAAGGCGCGACCTCGCCGCGCGGCGTGGAGACGGTGATCTCGCGCAGCGAGGCACCCGCGAACGGCGACGGCGCCTCGGTCACGGACTGCGCACGCGAAGCCGCAGAGAGATCGAGCAGGAGACAGGCGACGGCAGCGGCGGCAACGGGTTTCATGCCGCCGATTCTGCGGTGTCGCGCCGCGGCCGGACCTCGGGGTTTCTCACCGTGGCGCGCGCCATGCGCGCATCGATGCGATGCGACGCGCTACTCGCTGGCCGGGCGCGGCCGGCACCAGCCGTACCACACGCCCACCGCCACCGGGATGCCGAGCGTGATCCAGGCCAGCACATCGCCCAGGCCGCCATCGCTGAACAGCGCCGAGATCAGGCCGAAGATGGTGAGCAGGCCGAGGGCGATCGGCCAGCCCCAGAGGCGCCAGAAGCCGTGGTGCTGCGGATGCTTTGCGGTCATGGGCTCAGGCTTTCAATGCGGGCGCGGGATCGGCCTGCGGTGCGCCGCCCTCCTCGCGCCGCGGACGTTCGGCGGTCGCCCTGGAAGTCGCCGCGGGCACGGTGTTGCCGCGCTTGAGCCACAGGTACAGGCCGCTGCCCAGCACGATGATGGTCGCGATGTCGAGCAGCGCCCAGAGGATCTGCATCGGCATGCCGCCGTAGTCGCCGAAGTGCAGCGGCTGCGACACCAGCAGCGCCGTGAGGTACCAGGGCAGCTTCGGCGCCGCCGTGACCTGCGCGGTCTTCGCATCGACCAGCACCGGCTGCAGCAGCTTCGAGGTGAAGGGCTCCTTGCCCTGCAGGAAGAAAGTGGTGTGGTGCGGGCTCGAGAACGAGGTGCCCGGGAAGGCGATGAACGACAGCCGGTTGCCCGGTGCCTGCTGCATCGCCGCCTCGTAGGAGCGCTGCACCGAGCCGCGCTCGCTCACCGCGACCACGGGCTCGTTCTTGTAGGGCGCGAGCAGCGTGCTGAGCTGGTCGTACTGCCAGTACTTGATCACCAGGTCGGCCCAGGTGTTGATCATGCCGGTGGCGCCCACCACGAACAGCCACACCAGCGTGACGATGCCCAGCAGGTTGTGCAGGTCGAGCCACTTGAGGCGCGGGCGCTTCTCGCGGCGCACCGTGCCGAAGTCGAGCTTGCGCATGAACGGCGAATAGAGCACCACGCCCGAGACGATCGCGACCAGCAGCAGGAAGCCCATGAAGCCGAGGAACAGCTTGCCCGGCAGGCCCGCGAACAGGTCGACGTGCAGCTTGAACATCACGTACATGAAGCCCTCGTCGAACTTCGGCTGCGCGAGGATGGCACCGGTGCGGGCATCGACCGCGACCGACTTGAAGTCGTCGGTGGGCGCGGGCGTGGGCGTGAGCGTGACGAACCAGAGGCCGTCGTCATCCTCGGGCTGCGAGGCGAACTGCACCACGCGGTCGGGGTGCTGCGCGCGCGCCACCTCGAGCACGCGGTCGAGGCTCACGCGCGGCGTGTCCGCGGGCATCTTCGGCGCCTCGACCTCGGTGCCCAGCAGGTGGCCGATCTCGTGGTGGAAGATCAGCGGCAAGCCCGTCAGGCACAGCAGCAACATGAAGACCGTGCACACGAGGCTGCTCCACTTGTGCACCCAGGCCCAGGTCTTGATTTTTCGGCTGTTCATCGACATGGCGGAATTGTCCCCGAGGCTCGGCGTGGCGGCGGCTGCAAAAGCCTCAGAACTTGTAAGTCGCGGTGGCGACCACGTTGCGGCGCGTGCCGTACCAGCAGTCGCCGCGGGCCAGGCAGGTGCTGAAGTAGATCTTGTCGGTCACGTTGTTGATGTTGAGCGCATAGCGCCACTTGTCCGACTCGTAGGCCAGCATCAGGTCGAGCAGCGCCACCGACGGCACGCGCGGGCCCGCGCCCGTGCTTTCGATGTCGCGGAAGCCGCTCATGTAGCGCACGCCGGCGCCGGCCGAGAAGCCCGTGATGCCGCCGACGGCGAAGCGGTACTTGCCCCAGACCGACAGCTGGTTGCGCGGCGTGTCGGTGAGCTTGGGATCGACCTCGATGTAGGTGTAGTTGGCGATCAGGTCGAGGTCGCGCGCGAGCGTGGTCTTGAGCTCGAGCTCGAGGCCCTTGTTCTTGCTCGAATCGACCTGGCGGCCGTAGTTCGGATTGGTGCTGTCGGAGACGGTGCGGTTCTTTTCCTTGAGCGAGAAGACCGAGGCCGTGAAGCTGGTCGGCGAACCCATGGGCTGGTACTTGACGCCGGCCTCGACCTGCTCGCCGCGCAGCGGCTTGAACAGCCGGCCGTTGGCGTCCGTGCCGGCCTGCGGCGTGAACGACTCGGTGTAGCTCAGGTAGGGCGCCCAGCCCGAGGGCAGCGTGTACATCACGCCGAGCCGACGCGAGGTGGCGGTGGTGGTCTCCGAGGCACTGCCTTCGGTGCCGGCCGTGCTGCGGTCATGGCGCAGGCCCGCGACGAAGATCCAGTTGTCGAGCTTCATCTGGTCCTGCAGGTACACGCCGGCATTGCGCTGCGTGGTGCGGGGCTTCCAGCTCAGGTCGGTCACCGGCACGTAGCCCAGGCCGTAGACCGGGGCGTAGGCGTCGATGGCGCTGTAGGCCGAGCCTTCGTACTTGTCCTGGCGCTGGCGCGAGTACTCGGCGCCCACCAGCAGCGTGTGGCGCAGCGCGCCGGTGTCGAAGTGGCCCTCGACATGGTTGTCGATGCCCGTCATGCGGGTCCAGGTCAGCGACTTGTCGTTGATGCGGCCGATCACGCGCTGGCCGATCGGGTCCATGCCCCAGCCGCCGGGGATGGAGAAGAAGTCCGCATAGTGGTAGTGCGAGTCGTTGTAGGTGCGCGACATCCGGAAGTTCTGCCGGAACGACCAGTTGTCGTTGAACTGGTGCTCGAACAGCCAGCCGAAGGTCTTGCGCTCGGTGTCGTAGCCGTCGCCGGGCTCGCCGATGAAGCGGCTCACGGGCAGCTTGCCGTTGACGTTCGGCAGGATCGTGCCCTGCCACGGCAGGAACTGCGAGGTGCTGCCGGTCTTGTCCTTCTGGTAGAGGCCCTGCAGGGTCAGCGAGGTGGCGGCGCTCGGGCGCCAGGTCAGCGAGGGCATGACCAGCGTGCGGTCGTCGGGCACGTAGTCGACCTGCGTGTCGGACTTGCGCTGCAGCGCCACGAGGCGGTACGACCAGTCGCCGTCGGCCGTCAGCGGTCCGGTCAGGTCGGCCTGGATCTGCTTGCGGCCCCAGGAGCCGAACTGCACGCCCACTTCGCGCGCGGCCTGCGTCTGCGGCCGCTTGCTGACCATGTTGATCACGCCACCGGCCGTGCCGGCGCCGAACAGCATGCCCGACGGGCCGCGCAGCACCTCGAGGCGCTCGAGCGTGTAGGGGTCGGGCCGCGCGGTCGCGGTGTACCAGCCCGCGGAGAAGAGCTGCAGCCCGTCGAGGTAGACCGAGGCATCGCTGCCGCGCACCAGGAAGCTGTCGGAGCGCGAGTCCAGGCCGTAGGCATCGGAGCGCACGCCGGCCGCGTAAGTGAGCGCATCCTGCAGGTTGGTGGCGCCCTGGTCCAGGATCTGGTCGCGGGTCACGACCGTCACCGACTGCGGCGTCTCGGCCAGCGGCGTGTCGGTCTTGGTGGCGGTCGCCGCATTCCTCGCGCGGTAGCCGTTCACCGGCGTGGTCGCCGTTTCGGCCGGGGCCTCGACCCGGATTTCGGGCAGTGCCGTCGTGGCGGCCGTTTGCGCCAGCACCTGCTGGTTCGCGTAGATCGCGAGACACCCCATCAGCGCCAAACCGTTGCGCCGCGTCAACAAGACCGCCATTCCCACTCCGCTCCTCACAAGACATTAAGAATCATTCTCATTCTAGAACGAAGTAGTTCACATTTTTGACAATTCCGGGAGGGTGCAGGGGGCGCTGCGGAAGATGGCGATTCGTTGTTCCGGCGCAACGCAGCTGGCATCGGCACGCACCAGGCGCGGGATAGTCCCGTCAAGCTTCGCCTGCCGCCCCTGCAACATTCGCGTCCGCCGTCATGCACACCTCCCTCGCCTCCCGCTTCCCCGCCCTGCGCGGCGCCGCGGCATGGCTGCTCGCGCTGGCGGCCGCCTTCGTGCTCTCAGGCTGTGCCGGCCTGCCGCCACGGGCGGCCGACACGCCGGTGCTCGCCATCCCCGCTTCCAATGTCACCCTGCTCGGCCGCGCCGCCGCCCATCTCGATGCGCCGCGCGACGGGCTGTCGAGCGTGCGGCCGCTGATCGAGGCCTCGTTCGCGCTCGATGCCCGGCTCGAGCTGATCCGCCGCGCCCAGAGCTCGATCGACGTCCAGACCTACCAGCTCGGCAACGACAAGACCGGCCGCCTGCTGCTGCGCGAGCTGCGCGATGCCGCGCGCCGCGGCGTGCGCGTGCGGCTGCTGCTCGACGACTTCTATACCTCCGGCATGGATCCGCTGCTGCTCGGCCTGGCGGCCGAGTCGAACGCCTCGGTGCGGCTGTTCAACCCCTTCGTGAACGCGCGCGACCACTCGGCCACGCGCTGGATGGAGTTCCTCGGCGACTTCCGCCGGCTCAACCATCGCATGCACAACAAGCTGTTCGTGGCCGACGGCGCCATCGCCATCGCGGGCGGGCGCAACCTCGCCGACGAATACTTCCTGCGCAGCGAGGTCGCCAACTTCATCGACTTCGAACTGCTGATGGCCGGCCCGGTGGTGGCCGAATCGGCCGCGGTCTTCGACACCTACTGGAACAGCGACGTCGTCTATCCGATCGAGACCGTGGCCATCAACCACCGCACGCCGGCCGTGCTGAAGGCCGACTTCGAAACCGCCACCTCGTTGCGCTTCGCGCCCTGGCCCGACCCGCCGGGCGACAGCGACGTGCTCGGCGACCCGCCGCTCGGCCTGCAGCTGCTGAACATCACCACCCTGCAATGGATGCGCGCCGATGCGCACGCCACCGCCGACAGCCCGAACAAGGCGCTCGGCGTGATGCGGCATCCCACCGAATCGGTGGCGCAGCGCTTCCACGAACTGGCCGCCACCGCGCGCTCGAGCGTGCTCGTGATCTCGCCCTACTTCATCCCGGGCGACGAGGGCATGGCACGCATCCGCGAAGGCCGCCGGCGCGGCGTGCAGGTCAGCGTCATCACCAACTCGCTGGCCGACAGCGACGAGCCGCTGGTCAACATCAACTACAACCGCTACCGCGTCGACATGCTCAAGCTCGGCGTGGAGCTCTACGAGGTCAGCACCCAGCAGCTCAAGCGCAGCGGCCAGTTCCGCGACCTGCTGAAGAAGGCGCGCGGCCGGCTGCATGCCAAGCTCGCGCTGATCGACCGCGAATGGGTGATGCTGGGCTCGATGAACCTCGACCCGCGCTCGGCCCTGCTCAACACCGAGTTCGGCGTGCGCGTGCGCAGCTTCGACCTGACCCAGGCCCTGCTCTATGCCTACCAGCTCGACGACATCGAGGGCGTCTACCGCGTCGTGCTCAAGCCCGATGGCGAGAACGTGCAGTGGATCGGCACGGGGGACGTCAACAACGAGGTGCTCGACAGCGAGCCCGATTCGAGCATGCTGACGCGGCTGCAGCTGCTGCTGTTCTCGTGGTTCGTGCCGACGGACCAGCTCTAAGGATCGCCGGCGCGATCACCTGTACATGATCGTGAAGGTCGCGGTGCCATCCGCCCGCCCCGCCCCGATCTTGTCGCCGGTCTGGTAGTAGCGCGCCGTGAAGGGCACGATGTAAGAGCCGTCCTTCGACGGGCCGACCTCCGCGTCATCGCCGAACTTCACGGGCATCTGCTTGTCGTCGACGATCTGGATACCGACGCCCTGCGCCGTCAGTACGGTCCCGCTCGGGGTGATGCGCAGCACGCCTGGTTCGTTCGACGGGTCCTGCACGGCATCCATGCGCAGCAGCACCATGTTCTGGACGCCCAGTCCCGACTGGCAGTTGAGCTTGATGCTGAACTTGCGCTCGGCCGCGGTGCTGCCTTTGCCCCTGAAGTCGCCCTTGGCCACCTTGCCGAAATCCACCAGGATGTTGCGCGAGCCGGCGTCCACCGAACAGGTGGGTGTGATGATCGTGATGCCTTCCCCCAGCAGGAAGGTCGTGAGCACCGAGCGCTGGTCCGACCCCTGGGAGAAATACCGGGTGTAGGTGCCCTGCGCGAAGGGGCCGCTGCCCGTGCGGGCCGCGATCTTGAACAGCTCCACCTGAAAGGCCGAGCCCGGTTGGAACCATCCGAAATCGGAACTCGTGATTGTGTGCGGGTAGTAGGTGCTGGCTTGGGTCCCGCCGAAGAAGCGCGAGAGCCGGATGCCTACGCCGGGTACGTCGGTGGTGAAGACACTGTTGTAGCCGGGCACCGCCGTGCCCTGCAGCATCACGCCTCTCACGGTACCGCCGCCAGGGCAGGTCCAGGGTCTGTCGTTGCCAGTGAGGGTCAGCGGGAATATCTCGCGCCTGATCAGGCCGCCAACCGGGAGATCGTTCGGGATGTACACCCGACCCATCGACATGTTGACCGTCTTCTCGATGTAGCCTGGCACGACGTAGCACTCGGCCAGGGCACCGGACGACAGCGCGAACGCCGTCACGGCCACACCGAGGGAACGGCGCGCGGCCTTCATGGCATGGAATGGATGGCAGCGGTTCATTTGACCTCCTTCGGTTGCGCGCCTGTCGATCCGGCGGGCGCCTCGCACTGGCCGTTCAGTTCCCGGATGGGAGGCGGGTTGGGTTCCTCGGGCAGGCTGTAGACCACCGTGCAGCGGTCCTCCTCGCGCTGCCCCCATCGCACCGTGAGGCGCCCGCTCTGTTCAGCCCCCGTCACGAAGGCCTGTCCATCCGGACCCACGATGCCCATTTCCTGGCCCGCCTCGTTCTCGACCACCGAGCCGAAAGGCAGCGGCTCGCCCTTGCGGTCGCTCAGGGTCAGCATCAGCCGAAAACCCACGGCCGTTTCGAACTTCGCCAGGACCACCGCACCGCGCGTGGGGACGACCGCAATCGCCGCGTTCTTGACCTCCACGGTTTCGCCCAGGTCCTGGGTGCGCAGAGCCAGACGGTTCTCCCGATAGGGACTGACGTTGGCGATCACGGCATTTCCCGCCCAGTCGGTGGCGATCCCGGGGCGCGATTCGACGCCCACGCCGGAAGCCTTGGGGACCTGGACCAGTGCGATGGTGTCCCCCAGCGGCTGCGACAGGGTCACGCCACCGCCGTGCGCCAACAGGCCACCCGCCACGCCGAAGTTGGTCTGCCGGTAGCTGGAGCCCTGCGAATGGCTGAGGTCGAAGCGCCCCACCGGCGACAGATAGCTGGCGCTGGCACTGCCGGTCGATCCGGAGTCATCGACCCGATTGGCCGATACGCTGTAGCTGAGACGCGAATCCTCGAGCGCGGTGCCGAACACGCTGACCTGCTGGCTGGTGCGGCCCTTGCGCTCCTGCGTCATCGCATACTGGGCGCTGGCACCGGAGGCACCCAGCGGAATGCTCACGGTGAGCATGATCTGATTGCTGGGCTTGTTGCTTCGGTAGCTGCTGCTGCGGTTGTAGTAGATGCTGTAGCCGAACTGCTTGTAGTTCCCCGAGTACCCGATCTGCACCAGGCTGTCCTTGGCGCTGGTACCCCAGTAGCTCTGCTGGCGCGCCGAGGCGAACATGGAGCCCCAGTCGCCCAGCGACTGGGAGAGCTCCAGGCGCAGTTCATTGCGACGGTTGTTGAGACGCTCGCTCGGATCGAGGCCTTGCATGTCCGCGGCTTCCTGGAAAGTGCGGTAGCCGCTGGTGGAATAGCGATAACCCGCCACGCGAACGGTGGTCCCCGCATCGAAGGCCTTGGAGTAGAGGAAGCGCACCGACTGGCCGTTGTAGGTCCTGTCGACCAGCAGCGGCAGCGGCATGACGGCGCGCGCGGCCGACAGGTCGGCGGAAATGGCGCCGAAGGCGCGCATGTTCTTGCCCACGCCGGCCATCACCGACTGGTAGCGCCCGGAGGCGATGAACCCGCCGTAGACGCTGTAGTCGTTGCCAAGGCCGTGCGCCACCGTGGCCTGCACGAATGCCGGCTCGGCACGCGATCGCAGCGGCAGGCCCCATGGCGATTGCGCGATTCCGCCGGCGTAGGGAAAGTAGTCGTCACCGGGCGCGCGGCGGTACTTGCCGACCGTGGCGGAAAAGCGCCACGTGCCTTCGCGCAACAACGTGGGCACTGCGGAGAAGGCCTGGATGTACTTGATCTCGCGGCCATCCGCTTCCTTGACGATCACTTCCAGGTCGCCGCTCGACGCCGTGGGATAGAGGTCATCGATCACGAACGCACCGGGCGCCACGAAGGTGCTGTAGATCGTGTAGCCGTTCTGCCGCACCGTCACGCGCGCGTTGGTCTGCGCAATGCCGCGGATGGTGGGGGCATAGCCTTGCTGGCTATCGGGGAGCATGGCCTCGTCGGAGGCGAGTTGCACGCCACGGAACGGCATGCTGTCGAACATGTTGCCGGGCGTGTTGCCATCGCCGATCAGCAACTGGGCATTGAGCGAACTCAGATCGCGCTGGGCATAGGTGTTGACCGCCTGCCAGCGGGACTTGCCGTCCGTGCCGCGACTGTAGGTCGAGAAGTGGCGAAAGCGCCAGTCGCGGTAATTGAAGCCGCCGCGCAAGCCGACGAACAGGCTGTTGCGCCGAGGCTCTTCGTAGGGCTCGCGGAAGGGGTTGCCGTCGAACGCGCTGCGCGGTATGGCGAAGGGATCGGGCCCGCGACGGTAGTTGTCGCCGCCATGGCGCGAGAAGTTGATCTGGTAGTCGACCATGCCGGCCGTGATGCCCCGATCCCACTTGCCGGGATCGACGGCACCGCGCGCCGAGCGCTTCAGCGCCGCCTGCGGAATGCTGAGTGCCAGGTGCAGCTTGCCACTGTCGTAGCTGAAGGAGGCATCGGGAACAGCCGCGCCCAGATCAACGCAGGCCTCGTCCGCGAGCGTCGCCAGGGCGGGAAACACCGCCACGTTGACGCCCCACTCGTCGAGCATGCCGCGCGTGAGACAAGGCTCGGCGTCGTTCTTGCCCTCCTTGGCATCGAAGCGGATCGACATCTGCCCCACGCCTCGGCTGTTGACCGACACGTCCACGGTGTACTGACCCGGCAGTACACGATTGCCGAAGGCAAACAGCGACAGGTCGGCGCTCTGCTGGTTGCCGCCAACGCCGAGGAAGCTTTCGTTGAAGGTCGAGGCGGCGAATTGCTGCGCAAAGGCGGGGACGCCCATGGCACCGAGCGCGAGTGCGCACAGACTGAGGCGGAATGGCGCGCCTGCGCGCGTCCGCCGGACATACATGCACCGCATCGGCCTAGCGCTGTGCGCGGTTGATGGTGGAGGCTTCGGCCTTCGGCACCAGTTCGGGCGTCAAGGCCATGGGTTGAGCGCCTTCAGGCACCCTGACGAACTCCTCGGGCGTTTCGCTGCCGTAGTCGTTGATCGTCGTGAAGTTGATCTGAATGGCCTGCGGGCTCTTGAGGGTGCGGATCGGAAAGCTCAACTCTCCGAACGGCGGGACCATGCCCGCATCGAGCTCCTCCTGGTCCTTCTTCTCCTGGCCCTGACCCTTGTTGACCGTGAGTTTCAGCAAGGTGACGTGAAAGGCACTCGCATTGCCGACCTTGAGCACGGCGCCCTGACCCCCGGGCCCCTCGCTCACGGACCACTTGAGCAGGCCGCGCGCCTCCGCGGCCGAGCCCGGAAGATTGGAGGGCCTGTAGAACAGCTTGAGCCGGTTGCGTATCGCCACCTGGAGCACGTTCTCCTGGTTCGGCTTCTGGGGGATCTCCTTGACGTTGAGCCAGAACGCCGACTCGCGGTCCTTCGGCAATTCGCCGCCGACACGCATGATGCGCAAGAGATTTTCTTTGCCCGGATCGAGCCGGGACAGCGGCGGCGTGACGATCAGCGGGGTCTTGTTGTTGCCTTCGCCGGCGTCGACCCAAGCCTGGACCACATAGGGCAACGTACCGGTGTTCTTCATCGGAAGGGAAGTCTCGCGGTCCTTCTCGTTCAGGACCACGCGCGTGCCGGAGAGCATCACGCTCGCACCCGCCAGCGCCTGAAGCCCGAACATCACCAGGGCACCGAAGACCCACCGAATTCTTTGATTGCTGCACATATCTAGTCCCCTGCGCGAGCCACGCCCATCACGCGCACGCAAGCACCCCGACGCATCGACAACGACGCCTCGAAGAAAAAGCCGATAAAAGGAAATTCCGACGCGAAAGCTGCGCGGCCTTGCGCCGCCGAAAGCGCGTCGATGAAGGCATGGGGCCGCAAGGACCCCATGCCATCAAGCCCGATTAGTTGTAGGCAATCGAGAACTGCGCGGTACCGTCGGCCGGACCGGCGGTCAGGGCGTCCGTGGACGGCGCCGTCGGCGTCACCGGGAAGAAGGACACGTAGCGCGCCTGGAACTTCAGGTTGTTGTCACCCGCACCCAGGATGTATTCGGACGAGGCCGCGCCCAGGGGGATCTTCAGGCCATTCGCATCGCCGATCTCGATGCCGACGCCCTTGGCGGCTTCGACGGTCGAGCCGGAGTTGTTGACCTTCAGCAGGCCTTCGGCCGCGGCGATGTTGCCGGGGACGCCGGCGCCGGAGAAGGTCACCTTGGCCTTGTTGGTACCGGCGGGGCAGTCGCGCAGGTTGATGGTGAACTTGGCCGCGGTGGAGCCCGTTCCCACTGCGGGGAAGGCGTTCTTCGACACCTTGCCGAGAGGCACGGTCATGTTCACGCTCTCAGGCGCCACCGAGCAGATGCTGTCGGTGATTTCGCCCGTGAAGTTGACCGTGCCGTCGGCGGCCATCGCGGCTTGCGACAGGGCACCGACAGCGGCGACTACTGCGAGCTTGGTGAATGCATTCTTCAGCATTGGATTCCTTAATAAAAGTAGATACTAATAATTAGCCTGCACATCTTCTGCAGACCAATGAAATCCTATCCAGCAATGCAATAGAAACACATCCCACAAAACAATATGATCCGGCAACGTGATTAACTATCCTTCATATTAGCGACCAATGGTTAATTTGAAATAGTGAATTTATTTTTATCATTCAATTTAACTAGGATTTATTAGCGATCGACGCGAGAAGTCTCGAAATTCAAGGCAGAAGGCGAACGGAAACGACGCGCGTGCGCAGCCGCCTACTGATGCGTCAGCGTGATGGTCGCGGTCCCGTTGGCAATGCCCGGCTTCAACTCGCCACCGGTGCGCATGTAGCGCGCGACGAAGGGCACGGCATAGGTGAAGTCTTTCGACTCACCCACCCTCATCGCCTTGCCGAACTCCACGGGTCGGCGCTGGGCGTCGAGCACCTGGATGCCGACGCCGCTGGCCGTGGTTCCCGCCGAGCCGGCTTCGTTGATCCCCAGCACGCCGGGCAGCGTGGTCGCGTTCGTGGGGTCCATGGTCATCGATACGGTGGACTGCACGGAGCCCGGTGCCGCCTGGCAAGCGACCTCGATGTTGAACGGCGTATCGCGTGCAACGGTTCCGATGCCACCGGTGAGATCGCGGATCGGCACGCGGCCCATCGGAACGAGGAGCTTGCGCGATGGCTCGGTCACGGTGCACGAAGGTGCGACGATCTTTCCACCGTTGAGGATGATCCGGAAATAGTAGTCCTGCGGCTTGTTGGCGACGATCGCATGTCCATAGAGTCCGGGCGTCAACAGCCCGTTGCCGACGCGTTTCGCCGTCTTGATCAGGTCGAAGTTGAACTGGACCCAGCCGCGGTAGTTCGAGGTGGTGGCGCCAGGCGTCGTGCCCTCGACCGAGAACTCGAACGGAAGCGCGCCCGTGGCGCTCTCCCGCCCCCCCATGACCTGCACCCGGTATCCGACCCCCGGTACATTGGTGGAATAGATTCTTTCCCACATGGAGGTGTTGCTCACGAGCGCCCCCTGGGTTCCTCTCAGTTGAACCGTCAACGACTGGCCGAAGTTGCAGTTGGCGATCCAGGCGTTTCTGAGAGCACCTTGCCGATGTGCCAGAACCGTTCCTACAGGCTGGTTGTTGTCCACGACCACCTGGCCGAAGTCGAAGCTGAATTCGCCGATTCGTATGCCGCTCGAATAGAAACATTCCTCCGCTTGCGCCGCGGTCGCCGCCATGGCGACAGCAGTCCAGAGCGTCAACACGCGGATCTTTCTCGCCATCGTTCTGATTGACATGTCTTCTCTACTTCACGAAACGTGGGAGTTCGGGCACGCATTGCCCCTGTGGCAATCCGCCTGAACGGACGAAGGACACGATCTCATCGACGGCCCTTGAGCGAGACGGCCTGCGCCTCGTCGGTGCACCGGCCCGCGAACTGGCGAACGGGCAAGGGACTGGCCTCTTCGGGCAGGCTGTACGACACCGCGCATTGGTTCGCCGAACGCTGACCCCAGCGCACCGCGAGGCGGCCGTTCTGGCCCGCGCCGGTCACATAGGCCCGGCCCTCGGGGCCGACGATGCCGACCTCCTGGCCGGCATCGTTCTCGATGCGCGCACCGAAGGGCAGCGGCTGTCCACGGCCGTCGGTGAGCGTCAGCATCAGCCGGTAGCCCACCGAGGTCTCGAAGGTCGTCAGCACCACCGCGCCGCGCGTCGGCACGAGTTCGGTGGCGGCGGACTTCACTTCCGTCGTGTCCCCCAGGTCCTGCGTGCGCACCGCCACGCGGTTGAGCCGGTAGGGGCTGAGGTTCGGGATGACGGCACTGCCCGAGCCATCGGTCACCACGCCCGGACGCGCGTCGAAACCGACCCCGCCGGCCTTGGGCACCTGCACCAGCGCGACCGTCTCGCCCAGGGGCTGCGACAGCGTGATGCCGCCACCATGCACCAGCAGCCCGCCCGCCATGCCGAAGGTGGTCTGGCGGAAGCCCCGGCCCTGCGAGTGGCCGAGGTCGAAGCGGCCGAAAGGCGCGAGATAGCTGCCCCCCACGCTGCCGCCGGCGCCCTGCTCGCTCGCATGGCTGGCGCTCACGCTGTAGCTGAGGCGGCGATCCTCCAGGGCCGCGCCGTACAGGCTCACCTGCTGGCTGGTGTTTCCCTCGCGATCGCGCGAGACCGCGTACTGCGCGCTGGCCGCGGAAGTGCCGAGCGGAATGCTCAGCGTGAACATGAGCTGGCTCGTGGCACGGCGGTCCTGGTAGGCGCTGCGGTTGTAGAAGACGCTGTAGCTGAACTGCTTGTAGCTGCCCGACCAGCCCAGCTGCACCAGCCGGTCCTTGAAGGAGGTTCCCCAATAGCTCTGCTGGCGCGCGGAGGCGAAGAGCGAGCCCCAGTCGCCGACCTTCTGCGCGAGCTCGAAACGCAGCTCGTTGCGCCGACTGTGGAGGCGCTCGGACGGCGACAGCGCCTGCATGTCCACGGCTTCCTGGAAGGTGCGGTAGCCGCTGGTGGAATAGCGGTAGCCCGCGACGCGAAAGTTGGTGCCGCTGTCGACGAAGGACTTCGCGTAGAGGAAACGCAGCGACTGGCCGCTCTGGCGCTCCTTCCCGCCGAGCGCGAACGCCATCGGCGTGCCGGCCGGATCGGTCGACAGGCCGCGCGGCGCCGTGGTGCTGGCGGTCGAGAGGTCGAGCGACAGCGCGCCGAAGCTGCGCATGTTCTTGCCCACGCCGGCCAGCATCGACTGGTAGCGGCTCGAGGCCATGAAGCCGCCGTAGACCGTGTAGTCGTTGCCCAGGCCGCGCGCCAGGGTCGCCTGCACGAAGACCGGCTCGATGCGCGCGCCTTGTTCCCGCAGCCACGGTGCCAGCAGCGTGCCGGCACCGCCCTGGCGCATGTCGCCGATGTAGCTGCTGCTGTAGCCGAAGGCGCTGCGGTACTTGCCCACCGTGGCGCCGTAGCGCCAGGTGCCTTCGCGCAGCAGCGTCGGCACCGCCGAGAAGGCCTGTATGTATCGGCTTTCGCGCCCGTCGGCTTCGGTGACCGTGACTTCGAGGTCTCCGCCGGAGTCCGTGGGATAGAGGTCGTCGATCACGAACGGCCCCGGCGCGACGAAGGTGCTGTAGACGACATAGCCGCTCTGGCGCACCGTGACGCGCGCGTTCGTCTGCGCGATGCCGCGGATGGTGGGGGCGTAGCCTTGCTGGCTGTCGGACAGCATGGCCTCGTCGGTGCCGATCTGCACGCCGCGAAACGGCACGCTGTCGAAGAAGTTGCCGGGCGTGTTGCCGTCGCCGATCTGCAGTTGCCCCTGGATCGAAGGCAGGTCGCGCTGCAACGTGGTGGTGACGGCCTGCCAGCGGCCGCGGCCGTCGGTGTCGCGGTTGTAGGTCGAGTAGTGGCGCAGGCGCCAGTCGCCGATGTTGAAGCCGCCGCGCAGGCCCGCGAACAGCGTGTTGCGCTGGGCATCCTGGCGCCCGCGGTCGAGGAAAGGATTGGCGTCGAAGAGGCTCGGCGAGTTCGCGAAGAGGTTCGGCCGCTCGCGCTGGTTGTCGCCGCCGTGGCGCGCGAAGTTCAGCTGGTAGTCGAGCATGGCGGCGGTGATGCCTCTGTCCCAGCGCGCCGGTTCGACCGCGCCGCGCGCCGCGCGCTTGAGCGCCGCCTGCGGAATGCCGAGCGACAGCGCGAGCTGGCCCGCGTCGTAGCTTACGGTCGCTTCGGGGATGCTGGCCGGCAGGTCCACGCAGACATCGTCGGCCGCGCCGGCCAGCGCGGGGAAGGCCTCCACGTTGACACCCCACCCGCCCAGCATGCCGCGCGTGAGGCAGGCCACGGCATCGGTCTTGCCCGGCACGTCGTCGAAACGGATGGTGCTGCGGCCAACGGCCCGCCCGTTGACCGTCACGTCGACGGCATAGGTGCCGGGCAGCACTCGATTGCCGAAGGCGAAGATCGAGAGATCGGCGCGCGGTTGCTTGCCGCCGCCGATGCCGAGGAATTCTTCCTCGAAACGCGAACCGGCGACCTGCTGCGCCAACGCAGGAATGCCGAGGCTCGCGATGACCGTCGCGCACAGCGTGCGACGGAACGGCGCGGCGCGCAGGATGCGGCGCATGACCTCAGCGCGCGGCATCGCTGGTGGATGGCGTATCGACGACCTCGGGCGTCAAGGCCACGGGCTCGACGGCCACGGGCACGCGCACGCGTTCCTCGGGCGTTTCGCCACCGTAGTCGTTGATCGTGGTGAATCGGATCTCGATCGGTTGTGGCGTCTTCATGGCATCGAGCGGAAAGCTCGACTCCGCGAGCGGCGCGACCATGACGGCCCGGATCACCTGCTGGCCGGCGTTGACGGTCAAGCCGGTGAAGGTCACGTGATAGACCGTGGGATTGCGGATCTTCAGCACCGCCCCCTGGTCCGGCGCACCGGCAGCGACGCTCCAGCGCAGCTGCGTGCGCGCATCCGCCGGCTGGCCCGACAGCGCGGCGGGACGATAGAACAGCTTGATGCGGGTACGCACCGCGATCTGCAGCACATTCTCTTCCTGCGTCTTCTCGGGAATCTCCTTGACGTTGAGCCAGTACACCGATTCGCGGTCGCGCGGCAATTCACCGGGCATCCGCAGGATGCGCAGGATGTTTTCCTTGCCGGGATCGAGCCGCGACAGCGGCGGCGTGACCAGCAGCGGCACGTCGGTCAGGCCCTCGCCCGCATCGACCCAGGCCTGGATGACATAGGGCGAGCCGCCGGTATTGCGCATGGGGATCGAGGCCTCGCGCTCTTTCTCGCCGAGGATCACGCGCGTACCGCTGAGCGATACCGCCGCATCGGCGTGCCATGAAATGCCCAGTCCCAATGCCATGGCCAGGGCCCAACCGAATGTCTGCTTGCTGCACATAGGAGTTTTCGGGCGCACGCGCCCCATGCGGCGGTACGCCGCCGTACGAAACATGAAGAAAAAGGAAAGCGAAGAGGAGCGCCACCTCGAGGCGGCGCCAACGGCCGGTGGCTGCGAGAGCCGCGGCCGCGGATCACCCGAACTTAGTTGTAGGCGACGGTGAACTGGGCCATGCCGTTGGCCGGGCCGACCGTGACCGAATCCTTGGTCGCGAGGTAGTTCGCTTTGAATTGCAGCGAGTTGGTGCCGTTGCCCAGGATGTAGCTGGGAGATGCCACGCCCAGCTTGATCGGATTGCCAGCCGAATCCTTCAACTGAATCGCCACGCCCGTTGCGGCCGCCACCGTCTGCCCTGAATTGGCAATGGCCAGGTTGGTGCCATCGGCGGTGCCGGAGAACGTGACCTGCGCATTCTTGGCCGAGGCGGTGTCGCAGTTGAGCAGATCGATGGTGAAGTCGACCGGCGTGGAAGTGCTGCCGAGACCGGTGAGCGTCCGGCTCACGATCTTGCCGAGTTGCACGGTCTTGTTCTGGCTGCCGGGCGCCACCGAGCAGGTGGCGTCGATGATTTCGCCCTGGAAATTGATGGTGCCGTCATAGGCCATCGCGGCTTGCGAGAGAACGCCGACAGCGGCGAATGCGCAGAGTTTGGAGAGGGGATGCTTGAGCATTGGATTCCTTGATTTCAATCGATGAGAGCCCGCTCGATGGCGGCAGGCCCTGCGAGACAAACATCGCCGGCTGCCGCGGGAACGCGGAAAGCCCGGAGATGAATTGATATTCCTTGGTTGATTTCTTGACTACGAGTTTTCGATCAGCGATCTCCCATTGAGTTGAATTGAGCATGAATCCCGCATGGCTTGACGTCGATTCAGACGATTGAGTCGCGATGACGAAGCCCCGTGGCTCGCGTCACGGACGACCATCGGCCACGCTGCCCACCCACGTCGACGGCAGCGAAGGCCTCGCCAGGCCGGCAACTAGGGCGATGGGTTCAGGGCGACCAGGCGGTACCCGACTCCGTAGATCGTCAACAGCCTGATACCCTTCTCCGGGCCCAGTCCCAGCTTGCGGCGCACACGCGTCACGTGCACGTCGAGCACCCGCGAACCGGGGCTGCTGGGCCGATCGAACAACCGCTCCTCGATCTCCGTGCGGGCGACGACCTTGCCGAGGTTCTGGAACAGGATGCAGGCGACCTCGAATTCGCGCGGCTGCAAGCGCACTTCCACGCCATCGACCAACACCACGCGCGCCGCTCGCTTGAAATGAAAACTGCCCCAGATCAGGTCTTCCTCGGCAGACGGCACGTGCCCCCCTTGCCTGCGCGTGTGGAGCAATCGCAACCGCATCGCCAGTTCGGCGCCATCCACCGGCGCCGTGGCGAATTCGATCCGCTCGCCATTCAGCGAGTCCTCGTCGAAGGTGGCCGCGAGTTCCAGGGCATCGCGCGACACGACGACCAGGATGGGCAGCTTCACCATGGTCCGAAGATTCGCCCAGCGCCGCTGGCTCCATCCCTTGTCGGCACATGCGATCAGCGCGTCGTAGTGACGGCCCGAGGACATCGACTCCCACAAGGTCTGCACCGAATCGAAGGCAGCCGAGGCAAAGCCCTGCGAGTCGAGCGCGCTGCGCAGGGTGCCGCGATTGCGCTCGTCGCCGAAGACCAGCGCCAGCGAGGAAATGGACCTGGAAAGGCCCTGCCCGGTGTTGGTGGCGGGACTCATGCGCAGACTCCGAAGGCCGGTGTTTCCGGCTCGAAGCTCGGGACCGCCTGGGCGACGAAGCGCCTGACGCTTTCACCGACGATGTCGAGATCCATGTCCGGCTCGCGAGCGACGCGCAGCACCACGCCTTCGACGAAGCACTGCAAGGCAAACACCCGGCCGCGCACCTCGGCCTCGGGCAGCGCCTTGCAGGCCTGGCGCATGCGGGCCTGCAACAGCGCGACGAGCGCATGACGCTCGAGCGCCAGAGCTTCGGCCGTTGCGCCGGCCACGCGCGCCCTGCGAGTACCTTCGGCGACCGCCTCCAGCACGAAGGCGGCATTCGTTGCCCCCGTTGCGCGCCAACTGCGCAGCCGCTCGCAGACGAACGCCGCCACGGTCTCGGGCCGCAGATCCGGCAAGTCGCCGAGGCCCATGCCCTGCAGGCGCTCCAGCAAGGCCAGCACGATGTCGTCCTTGGTCTCGAAGTGAAGGCGAATCTCGGAAGGGCTCATGCCGACCGCGTCGCAGATATGCACCATGGAGACGGGCCGGATGCCGCGCTCCGCGAAGCACGCACTCGCGGCCAGGAGAATGCGATCGCGGACCGTACCCTCCCGTACCGCGCCAGCCGCCTGCAATTTGTTTCCCTGCAATTGAATCCTTTCGGCCCACTTCTTCGTAAACACAATCCGCGCCACGAAAAGAGAGTGAACATTCAGTTTTTGTTAGGTTACTCCAGTCTTCGCGCAACCACGACACTGCTGACCAGATTCCTAGGGACAAGTGTCATATTTCCCCGGAAAGGAGGAACTAGTTCTCGCCCACCCCTCGGCAAGATCAGTCGATTGTCAGCAAACAGCGGCCTTCTTCGGGGAAAACGAATGCAACCGCAAACAGCAGAAACAAGGGCGCCAGCGCCGCGAAAGCTTGCCTCTCAGATCATGAAAAATGAATGAGCATTTATACTTTCTTTACTCCATGAGCGCCGACGTAAGCTCCCCAGCCAGCCGACACCACACCTCAAGGAAATTCACGCGTGAATAACAAGATCAAGCGCTCGTCTCCCAGCAGCGAACAGCGGGCCGAGTTGCAGAAGCTGAGGATCCTGAAGGCCGCGAGAACCTGCTTCATCCAGGACGGGCTGCATGCGGGCACCATCGCCCGCATCAGCGAGACCGCGCAGATGAGCCCGGGGCTGATCTACCGCTACTTCTCGAGCCGGGAGGAGATCGTTCTCGGCCTCATGCGCCTGCAGGTCAAGGCCGGCTTCGGCCCGGGCATCGCCGGACTGACGCCGAAGGTGGTGACGGCCCGCATCTGCGAATACCTGCGCCGGTGGCTCGCGGGCGACCCCGATGTTCCAAGCCCGCCGCTGATCCTGGAAATGAGCGCGGAAAGCACGCGCAACGAGGCGATCGCCAAGCACATCGTCGACGCCGACAAGGAAGCCAGGGCGTCGCTGATCGCCTGGCTGACGGACCTCTCCGTCCAAGCCGGGGAGACAGTGAGCGAGAAGGAGATCCAGATCCGCGCCATGGCCCTCGGCTGCTTCATCGACGGCCTGGTGCTTCGCGCGGCGCGCGAGCCCGACCTCGACATGGAGATCGTCGAGAAGAGCATGGACAGCCTCATGGCCATGGTGGCCCCTTCGCCGCCACGCAAGGCGACCTGAGGGCAGCCGGGTCCCGGCGACGCGCGCTCCCCGTGATAAAGTCCGCCGCAGCGTGACTGCCACGCTCGGCCCCGGGGACGACTCCAGGGCGCGATCGCCGCCCCGGGGACGACCCTGCACTTCCTGTGAAGTTCAACCATGGTCCATCCTCGCAGCGCGCAGCCCCTCACCGCCGCCACCTCCTCCGTCCCACCGCAGACCTGGCTGCTGCTGATAGCAGCCTGGGCCGTCGTCGGCGCGTTCACCGTCTTCGGCGCCGGCTGGCTCGGCCCCTCGATGACACCGGTCACCGCGGGCATCGCGTTCGCGGCGCTGTTCGTCACGATCCTGGCCGCGTCCTTCGGCGTGGTGAAGGAAGCCGACCATCTCGCGCATGCGCTGGGCGAGCCCTACGGCACCCTGATCCTGACGCTGTCGATCGTGCTGATCGAGGTGGTGCTGATCGCCTCCGTGCTGCTGGGGCCGGGCGACTTCCCCACCATCGGCCGCGACTCGATCTTCGCCGTCATGATGATCATCATGAACCTCGTGATGGGCCTGTGCCTGATCGCGGGCCACGGCCGCAACGGCCATCAGCGCTACAACGCGCAGGGCACCGCCTCGTACCTGTCGATGGTGGTGCTGCTCGCCAGCATCGCGCTGGTGCTGCCGAAGTATCTGAGCGGCGCGGGTGAGTTCACACGCGTCCAGGCCATCGGCATCTCGGCCATCACCGCCGTGGTCTATGCGGTCTTCCTCGGCCTGCAGATGCGCAGCCACCGCAAGCTCTACATGGAGCCCGCGCCGGGCGGCGATGCCGACCCGGCCCGCCATGCCGTCGGCCTGCTGCCCCAGCCCGCGCGGACAGACACGAAGTTCCTCGTGCTGCGCTCGGCCCTGCTGATCGCGCTGATTCTGCCGATCGTGCTGCTCGCCCACCATCTCGCGGTGGTCACCGACTACGGCATCGCGGCGGCGGGCGCGCCCACCGCCCTGGGCGGTGTCCTGATCGCCATCATCGTGTTCACGCCCGAGTCCATCACGGCCGTGAAGGCCGCGATGAACAACGAGATGCAGCGCGCCATCAACCTGTGCCTCGGTGCCTTCGTCTCCACCGTGGGACTGACGGTGCCGGCCGTGCTCGTGATCGGCCTCGTGACCGGCAAGCAGGTGATCATGGGCATCTCGAACACGGAGACGGTGCTCTACATCGCCACCGTGGCGCTGGGCATGCTGAGCTTCAACGGCCAGAAGACCTCGGCGGTCCAGGGCTGGATGCACCTGGCGCTGTTCGCGATCTTCGGGCTGCTCCTCTTCAGTCCCTGAGCCGAGGCTCCCGTTCAATAGGTGCGGCTCGGCACGCCCGGCATGGACAGCGCCCACTGCGCGATCCGGTCCTTGCGTTCGAAGGCCACGCCCGGGTGCTTGTTCGCATAGGCCAGGAACTCGCCCAGCGCCTTCACGCGCGCGGGCGTGCCGCCGATGCGGTCGTGGGTGGAGATCGACATCATCCGCCGGCGTCCGGCCGCCTCGGCATAGAGCTGGTCGAACTCGTCCTTGAGCTCCTGGCCGAAGGCCGCGGCCGTGAGCGGACCCTCCGCGCCGAAGCGCGCGATGTCGTTCATGCGCAGCGTGTAGGGCACGACCGCGAAGGGCTTGCCGTTGACCTGCGTGGTCATCGGCTCGTCGGCCGAGAGGTCGTCGATGTGGTACGTGAAGCCCAGTTCCTGCAGGATGCCGAGCGTGCGTGGCGTGCCGCGCAGCCAGAACGCGTTGTAGCCCGCGGGACGGGTGCCGGTGGCCTTGAGCAGCGCATCGATGTTGGCCTGGTACGAGGCGCGCTCCTGCTCGGGCGAGATGTCCCAGTGCGGGGTCCAGGTCTGGCCATGCGCGGCGGCTTCGTGGCCGCGCTGCACGATCTCGCGCGCGAGCTGCGGGTTGCGCTCCACGGCCTGGCCGGTCATGTGCGAAGTCACCTTCACGCCATGCCGGTCCCACAGGTCGAGCAGCCGCGGGATGCCTTCGCGCACGCCGTATTCGAACCAGGTGCGCGCCGGCAGGTCCGGGTACTTCGCATCCATCGGCGGAAACGGCGAGCCGTTGTCGTGCTCGCTCTGCGCGCCCGACTCGAACTGCATCGACACCGAGATCACGAGCCGCGCGCCGTTCGGCCAGTGACGGCCGGTAGCGGCCTTGGCCGCGGCCTTCGGCCGCGCCTGGGCCCGCGCTTCGCCGGCTGCCAGGCCGGACAGCGCGGCGGCCGCCACCGTGCCCGCGCCGCCGCGCAGGATGTTGCGGCGCTCGAGGCTGCCGATGGAGGGGTTGGCGTTCATCTGGAGGATCCCTTTCATGGATGGTGGGGTTTCGAGGGCGGGTTCCACTGCTGCTTCCAGTAGTTCGCCTTGGGGTGCTCGCGCAGGAACACGCAGCACTGCACCCATTGGCCGGGCGACAGCGCCTCGACCGCGCGGGACAGCACCGTGAACGTTGTGTCGGCCATCCGCTGGCTCACCTCGCTCGCGCGCGGATTCGTCAGCACCAGCGTGGCGATCAGTTGCTGCGCGCCGGGCTCGTCGCCGCAGAGTTCGGCCACGATGGGTTGCACGCGCGACTTCAGATCGCCGAGCGCGGCCGATCCGCTGTCCGCGAGCGCGCGGTGCAGCGTCCGCAGGGTCCGCGGCCAATCGATGGCCGCGAGCAGGGGAGGCGACGCCTCGACAACGATGTGGGGCATGGCGCGCGACCTCAATCCAGCTTGATGCCGGCCTCGCGGATCAGTTGCTGCCAGCGGATGCGCTCGCCGGCCATCATCCGCGCGAAGCCCTGCGGCGAGCTGTCGACCGTGATCGATCCCAGTTCCGCGAGCTTGTCGCGCGTGTTCTTCTGCGCCAGCGCGCGGCGCATGTGGTCGACCAGCCAGGCCTGGCGTTCGCTCGGCGTGGCCGCGGGCGCGACGAAGCCGTACCAGCCGCCGATCTGCGCATCGACGCCGCTCTCCTTGAGCGTCGGGACCTCGGGCAGCGCGGGAATGCGCGCGGGGCTGGTCACGGCGAGCGCCTTGAGCCGGCCCGACACGATGTGCTGCAGCACCGCCGGCGTGGCCTCGAACAGCAGTTGCACGGTGCCGCCCATCAGATCGTTGAGCGCCGGCGCCGAGCCGCGGTACGGCACGTGCAGGATCGACACCTGCGCCTCGCGCTTGAAGAGTTCGGCCGCCAGGTGCTGCGGCGTGCCGTTGCCCGCCGAGGCGTAGGAGTAGCGGCCCGGCGCCTTGCGCAGCACCTCGAGCGCCGCGCGCAGGTTCGGCGCGGGGAACGAGGGATGCGCCACCATCACCAGCGGCACCGATGCGGCCCAGGCCAACGGCGCGAAGTCCTTGGCCGGGTCGTAGTTGAGCTTGGGATAGAGCGCGGCATTCGCAGCCATCGGGCCGAGCGCCGCGAGCAGCAGCGTGTGGCCGTCGGCCTCGCCGCGCGCCACGGCTTCGGTGCCGATGTTGCCACCCGCGCCGCCGCGGTTGTCCACGAGCACCGTGGCGCCGCTCTCCGTCTGCAGCGCATGCGCCATCAGGCGCGAGATCGCGTCGGTGGTGGCGCCGGCCGGATACGGGCAGACGATGCGGATCGGCTTGGAGGGAAAGGCCTGTGCGTGCGATGCGCCGGCAAGGCCGGGGATGGCAAGGGCCGCGCCGGCCTGGAGGAAATTTCGTCGCTGCATGAATCGGTGCTTCCTGATGTCTCGTCTTGGGAGGCAGTTTCAGAGGATGCGCCGGCCGCGGCAAATCGCATTTTTCGGCACGCCCCATCGGATAATCCGATAGCCATGACCGCACGCCCCAGCAGCCGCGCCCAGCGCGCACGCGATCCCCTCGAGCTCGTTTCGCTGCGGCAACTGCGCTACTTCAGCGCCGCGATGCGCGCGCCCAGCTTCAACGAGGCGGCGCGCGAATGCTCGATCTCGCAGCCCGCGTTGTCGGAACAGATCGCGCTGCTCGAGCAGGTGCTCGGCGTGCCACTGTTCGACCGCACCGGCGGCCGCGCGGTCCCCACGCTGTCTGGGCACGAACTCGAACGCCGCATCGCGGGCAGCCTGCTCGAACTGCAGTCGGCCTTGCGCGAGGTGCCCGAGCGAGCCGACACCATCTCGGGCCTGGTGCGCGTGGGACTCGTGCAGTCCTACGGCGCCTGCTGGGTGGTGCCGGTGATGCGCGCGGCGCAGGCGCGCTGGCCCGCGCTGTCCGTGGCGCTGCGGCGGCGCACCGCGCACGCGCTCGAGGAAGGCGTGCTGCGCGGCGACTTCGAGTTCGCGGTGAGCTTCGATCCGCATCCCCATGCCGACCTCGAGATCGCGCAGTGCTTCGTCGAGCGGGCCGTCGCCGTCGGCGCCCTGCCGCGGCGCGCGCGGCGGCTCACGCTGGCGCAGCTCGCGCCTTGCGGGCTCGCGCTGCTGCCGAGCGAATACATGATGCGCCGCGAGCTCGACGCGGCCTTCGCCTCGCAGGGCCTCAAGCCGCAGGTCCGGCTCGAATCGGATGCACTCGAAGACCTGGTGGCGGCCGCGCGCGAGAGCGGCATGGTCGCGATCCTCAACGCCGCGGCCGCATCGAGCCTGGCGGTGCACGACGCGGTGCCGATCGACAGCGTCGAACTGCAGCGCAAGGCCTGCCTCGTGCGTTCGCGCACACGCCATCACACGAACGCGTCGCGCCATCTCTGGGATGCGCTGGTCGCGGGCGCGCCGGCCCTGCCGTCGGGCTGGACCGCGCCCGGCAAGGCACGGCGCTAGATGCTTCGCAGGTTCACGCGCCGCGACAAGGCCTCGGCACTCTCGCGCCGCTCGCTGTAGCGATCGACCAGATGGCCGGCGCAGTCGCGCGTCAGCAGCGTGAACTTGACCAGCTCCTCCATGACGTCGACCACGCGTTCGTAGTACGGCGAGGGCTTCATGCGCCCGGCTTCGTCGAACTCGAGGTAGGCCTTGGCCACCGAGGACTGGTTCGGGATGGTGATCATGCGCATCCAGCGTCCGAGCACGCGCAGCTGGTTCACCGCATTGAAGGACTGCGAGCCGCCCGAGACCTCCATCACGGCCAGCGTCTTGCCCTGCGTCGGCCGCACGGAGCCGACCGACAGCGGGATCCAGTCGAGCTGCGCCTTCATGATGCCGGTCATCGCGCCATGGCGTTCCGGCGAGCACCAGACCATGCCTTCGGACCACTGCGCGAGCGCGCGCAGCTCCTGCACCTTCGGATGGTCCTCGGGTTCGCTGTCGGGCAGCGGCAGGCCGCGCGGATCGAAGACGCGGGTCTGCGCGCCCAGCGTGCGCAGCAACCGCTCGGCCTCTTCGGTCAGCAGGCGGCTGTACGAGCGCTCGCGGACCGAGCCGTAGAGCAACAGGATGCGCGGCGCGTGCGTCGAACGCTCGGCGGGCCACAGGTGCCGTGGGTCCGGCAGCCGGAAGGCCTCCGCATCCAGGTTCGGCAGGTCAGGGCTTGGCGACACGCTGGCCTTTCGCATCGATGACGGGCTCGCCGTCTTCCTTCGAGAACGCGCCGCGCTGGGCGTGCGGCAGCAGGTCGAGCACGGCCTCCGATGGCCGGCACAGGCGCGTGCCCAACGGCGTGACGACGATCGGGCGGTTGATGAGGATCGGATGCGCGAGCATGAAGCCGATCAGCTCCGCATCGGTCCACTTCGCATCGGCCAGCCCGAGCTCGTCGTGGGGCGTGCCCTTCTGGCGCAGCAGGTCGCGCACGCCGATGCCCATGTCGGCGACCAGTTGCTCGAGCGTTGCGCGGCTCGGCGGATGCTTGAGGTACTCGATGACGGTCGGCTCCTCGCCGCTGTTGCGGATCAGCGCGAGCACGTTGCGCGACGTGCCGCAGTCGGGGTTGTGATAGATCGTGATGTCGCTCATGGAAGGGAGGGATGTCGCTGGTGAGAAAGCAGATCAGCCGAAGCTCAGGCGCAGTGCGAGCGCGGCGAGGGTCAGGGCGAGCACGGGCACCGTCATGACGACGCCCACCTTGAAGTAGCAGTCCCAGCCGATGGTGGTGCCCTTCTTCGCGAGCACATGCAGCCACAGCAAGGTGGCGAGGCTGCCGATCGGCGTGATCTTCGGGCCCAGGTCGCAGCCGATGACGTTGGCGTAGACCATCGCCTCCTTCACCACGCCGGTGGCGCCCGAGGCATCGATGGAGAACGCGCCGACCAGCACCGTCGGCATGTTGTTCATCACGGAGGACAGCACGGCCGCCAGGAAACCCGTGCCCAGGGCCGCGCCCCAGATGCCGCCTTGCGCGAACACGTCGAGCAGCGTCGAGATCCGCTCGGTCAGGCCGGCATTGCGCAGGCCGTAGACCACCAGGTACATGCCCAGCGAGAACACGACGATCTGCCAGGGCGCGCCGCGCAGCACCTTGCGCGTGGCAATGACCTCGCCGCGGGCCGCCACGGCCAGCAGCAGCAGCGCGCCAACGGCCGCCACGGCGCTGACCGGCACGCCCAATGGCTCGAGGCCGAAGAAGCCGACGAGCAGCAGCACCAGCACGACCCAGCCCGCGCGGAAGGTGGCCGGGTCGCGAATGGCATCGGCCGGGCGCTTGAGGCGGCTGGCGTCGTAGCGCGCGGGGATGTCGCGACGAAAGTAGAGCAGCAAGGCCAGCAGGCTGGCGACCACCGCAACGAGGTTGACCGGCACCATCACCGCCGCATAGGCGCTGAAACCGATCCCGAAGAAGTCGGCCGAGACGATGTTGACGAGATTCGACACGATCAGCGGCAGGCTCGCGGTGTCGGCGATGAAGCCCGCCGCCATCACGAAAGCCAGGGTGGTGGCCGGCGTGAAGCCCAGCGCCACCAGCATGGCCATCACGATCGGCGTGAGGATCAGCGCGGCGCCGTCGTTGGCGAACAGCGCCGAGACGGCCGCGCCCAGCAGCACGATGAAGGCGAACAGCCGGCCGCCGCTGCCGCCGCCCCAGCGCGCGACGTGCAGCGCGGCCCATTCGAAGAAGCCGGCCTCGTCGAGCAGCAGGCTGATGACGATCACGGCGATGAAGGTCCCGGTGGCATTCCAGACGATCTGCCAGACCCGCACGACGTCGGGCGGATGCACCACGCCGAGGGCCAGGGCCACCAGCGCGCCCAGCGCGGCGCTCCATCCGATGCCGAGGCCGCGCGGCTGCCAGATGACGAGCACCAGGGTCGCGAGAAAGATGAGAACGGCGGTGAGCATGAGGATGGCGCCGACCGTCAGCAGTCGCAGGACGCGCCTTGCGCATCGACCTCGCAGGGCTGCCCCTGGCAGCAGTTCTCGCTCAGATAGGCCAGCAGCCCGTTCATCCGGTCGAACGAGGCGCGGTAGATCAGGTGACGCCCCTGCCGCTCCTGCGACACCAGGCCCGCGCGGCCCAGCTCCTTGAGATGGAACGACAGGCCCGTGGCCGGAACGCCCAGCGTTTCGGTCAGCGCGCCAGGCGTCATGCCCTGCGGGCCGGCCACGACCAGGGCGCGAAACACGCGCAAGCGCACGCTCTGGGCGAGTGCCATGAGGGAACGGATGACGACTTCTTCTTCCATATTTCAATCATCGTTGAAATATTGAATCGTGGCAACCGACTTCCGGCTCGGCCCGCTCCGGCGCTTGAAACCCCGGCGATTGCCCTTATGATTAGCACTCGCTGTGGTTGAGTGCTAACAAGCCTCGCCTCCAGTCGACGGGCAACCGGTCCTGCGGGATGGGCGCCCAAAAAACCACCACCCAGTTTCTTATCCAGGAGATGCAATGAAACTTCGTCCTTTGGCCGATCGCGTGATCGTCAAGCGTGTTGACAGCGAAACCAAGACTGCCTCGGGCATCGTCATTCCCGACGCCGCCGCCGAAAAGCCCGATCAGGGTGAAGTCCTGGCCGTGGGCCCGGGCAAGCGCAACGACAAGGGCGAACTGGCCGCACTGACCGTCAAGGTCGGCGACCGCGTCCTGTTCGGCAAGTACAGCGGCCAGACCGTCAAGGTCGGCGGCGACGAACTGCTGGTCATGAAGGAAGACGACCTGTTCGCGGTCGTCGAGAAGTAATTCAACAGATCCCCATTCGGAGTAATAGAACATGGCAGCAAAAGACGTAGTCTTCGGCGGTGAAGCCCGCGCACGCATGGTCGAGGGTGTGAACATCCTGGCCAACGCGGTCAAGGTCACCCTGGGCCCCAAGGGCCGCAACGTGGTGCTCGAGCGCTCGTTCGGCGCCCCCACCGTGACCAAGGACGGTGTGTCGGTCGCCAAGGAAATCGAACTCAAGGACAAGCTGCAGAACATGGGCGCCCAGCTCGTGAAGGAAGTGGCTTCCAAGACTTCGGACAACGCCGGTGACGGCACCACCACCGCGACCGTGCTGGCACAAGCCATCGTGCGCGAAGGCTTCAAGTACGTGGCCGCCGGCATCAACCCGATGGACCTGAAGCGCGGCATCGACAAGGCCGTGACGGCCCTGGTCGAAGAGCTGAAGAAGGCTTCGAAGCCCACCACCACGTCGAAGGAAATCGCTCAAGTCGGCTCGATCTCGGCCAACAGCGACGAAACCATCGGCAAGCTCATCGCCGACGCGATGGACAAGGTCGGCAAGGAAGGCGTGATCACCGTCGAAGACGGCAAGTCGCTGGACAGCGAACTGGACGTCGTCGAAGGCATGCAATTCGACCGCGGCTACCTGTCGCCCTACTTCATCAACAACCCCGAGAAGCAATCGGCGCTGCTCGACAACCCCTTCGTGCTGCTGTTCGACAAGAAGATCAGCAACATCCGTGACCTGCTCCCCACGCTGGAACAAGTCGCCAAGGCCGGTCGTCCGCTGCTGATCATTGCCGAAGAAGTCGAGGGCGAAGCCCTGGCGACGCTGGTCGTGAACACGATCCGCGGCATCCTGAAGGTCGTGGCCGTCAAGGCGCCTGGCTTCGGCGACCGCCGCAAGGCCATGCTCGAAGACATCGCCATTCTGACGGGCGGCAAGGTCATCGCCGAAGAAGTCGGCCTGACCCTCGAGAAGGTGACGCTGGCCGACCTGGGCCAGGCCAAGCGCATCGAAGTGGGCAAGGAAAACACCATCATCATCGACGGCGCCGGCGCTGCTGCCGACATCGAAGCCCGCGTGAAGCAAGTGCGCGTGCAGATCGAGGAAGCCACGAGCGACTACGACCGTGAAAAGCTGCAAGAGCGCGTGGCCAAGCTGGCCGGCGGCGTTGCGGTGATCAAGGTCGGCGCCGCCACCGAAGTCGAAATGAAGGAAAAGAAGGCTCGCGTCGAAGACGCCCTGCACGCCACCCGCGCTGCAGTGGAAGAAGGCGTGGTTGCCGGTGGTGGCGTGGCCCTGCTGCGCGCCAAGCAAGCCGTGGGCGACAAGGTCAAGGGCGACAACGCCGACCAGGACGCCGGCATCAAGCTGGTGCTGAAGGCCATCGAAGCCCCCCTGCGCGAAATCGTGAACAACGCCGGCGGCGAAGCCTCGGTGGTGGTGAACGCGGTGCTGGCCGGCAAGGGCAACTACGGTTTCAATGCCGCCAACGACTCGTATGGCGACATGCTCGAGCTGGGCATCCTGGACCCGACCAAGGTGACCCGCACCGCGCTGCAGAACGCCGCCTCGGTGGCCTCGCTGCTGCTGACGACCGAAGCCATGGTGGCTGACGCTCCGAAGGACGAAGCTCCTGCCGGCGGCGGCATGCCCGACATGGGCGGCATGGGTGGCATGGGCGGCATGGGCATGTAATTGCCTCTCGCCCGGCGAGCGCTTCGGCGTTCGGCGGGCGGGTCGTCCAGACACGAAGAAGGCCGGGGTTCGCCCCGGCCTTTTTCATTTCGAGCGCCGTCTCGGCCCCGCCGCGGTCGACGCCATGTCGATCGGCAGCGGCGCATCGGCCTTGACCTCGCGCAGCACGATCGCCGAGCGCACGTGCGTCACGCCGGCCTGCTCGAACAGCGTGGTGTGCAGGAATTGCTCGTAGTGCTTGATGTCGGGCACCAGCACCGTGAGGATGTAGTCGGCCGGCCCGGTGGCCGAGGCACAGCGCACCACCTGCGGACTCGCGGCCACCGCACGCTCGAAGTCGCGCACCTTGGCCTCGCTGTGGCGGTCGAGGTTCACCTCGGTCACGGCCGCGAGGTTCAGCCCCACCTTCTCGCGGTCGACGATCACCGTGTAGCCGCGGATCACGCCGCTGGCCTCCATGTCCTTGATGCGGCGCCAGCAGGGCGTGGGCGACAGTCCCACCGCGTCGGCGATCTGCTGCACGGTCTGGCGCGCGTCGCGCTGCAGTTCGTCGAGGATGCGCAGCGAATGATGGTCGAGAGGAATGAATTCGTCGTTCATGGCGATTTTCGAGATGGATATTCCTGATTACAGGGTCACCCTGTAGTGATTCAAGAGAATATTCCTCCTGAGCGAGAACAACAATCTCGCAATGAATTCGAATGACCTCTCTTCGGCCGCAGCCCCCACCCGCGCCGCCGAAACCGCCGCCACGACCACCCTCGCCCGTCCGGGCTACCAGCTCGCCGACAACCTCTGGGCGAGCTCGGGCGTGGTCTTTCTCACCGGCACGCAGGCGCTGGTGCGCCTCTTGTGCATGCAGCGCCAGCGCGATGCCGCGCGCGGCCTCGACAGCCGCGGCTTCGTCAGCGGCTACCGCGGCTCGCCGCTCGGCATGGTCGACCAGGCGATCTGGAAGGCCGGCAGCCGCTTCGAGCAGGAGGGCGTGCGCTTCGTGCCCGCCATCAACGAGGAGCTGGCCGCCACCCAGGTGCTCGGCACCCAGCGCGTGGAGTCCGACCCCGAGCGCGAGGTCGAGGCCGTGTTCGGCATGTGGTACGGCAAGGGCCCGGGCGTGGACCGCGCGGGCGACGCGATCAAGCACGGCAACGCCTACGGCGCCTCGCCCAACGGCGGCGTGCTGGTGGTGGCGGGCGACGACCACGGCTGCGTGTCCTCGTCGATGCCGCACCAGTCCGACCAGGCCTTCGCGGCCTGGGGCATGCCGGTGCTGCAGCCGGCCAACGTGGCCGAGCTGGTGGAGTTCGGGCTCTACGGCTATGCGCTCTCGCGCTATTCGGGCACCTGGGTCGGCATGCCGGCGCTGTCGGAGGTGGTCGAGAGCTCGAGCACGGTCGACCTCGACCTGATCCTCGCGCGCAGCGCCGCCTGGCTCGATGCCGACGGCGTGCGCGAGGCCACCGGCCACCGCGCGCCGGCCGACGGCCTGCACTACCGCTGGCCCGACCTGCCCTCGCTGCGCATCGAGTCGCGGCTGGCCGACAAGCACGAGGCGGTGGCCGCCTTCGCGCGCGTCAACAGCATCGACCGCGTGGCGGTCGAGAGCCCCGAGGCGCGCGTCGGCATCGTGACCTGCGGCAAGGCCCACTACGACCTGATGGAGGTGCTGCGCCGGCTCGAGATCCCGACCGAACGCCTGGCCGCGGCCGGCGTGCGCATCTACAAGGTGGGCCTGAGCTTCCCGCTCGAGCAGACGCGCATGCGCGCCTTCACGGCGGGCCTGGCCGAGGTGCTGGTGATCGAGGAGAAAGGCGCCTTCGTCGAGAGCCAGCTGCGCGACATGTTCTACAACGCGCCGGCCGACGCACGCCCGGCGCTGGTCGGCAAGCACGACCGCGACGGCCGCCCCTTCATCTCGGCGCTCGGCGAGCTGCGGCCCTCGCGGCTGATCGAGCGCGTGGCCGAATGGCTCGAGCGCCACGTCGGCGGCGCCGACGGCATCGGCCGCCCGACCGAGCGCGTGCGCGACTTCACGCCGCCCGACCTGCTGGCCAACGCCAGCGATGCCGTGAAGCGCCTGCCCTACTTCTGCGCCGGCTGCCCGCACAACACCAGCACCAAGGTGCCCGAGGGCTCGACCGCGCGCGCCGGCATCGGCTGCCACTTCATGGCCAGTTGGATGGAGCGCGGCACCGCGGGCCTGGTGCAGATGGGCGGCGAAGGCGTGGACTGGATCTCGCATTCCAAGTTCACGCGCGTGCCGCACGTGTTCCAGAACCTCGGCGACGGCACCTACTACCACTCGGGCTACCTGGCGATCCGCCAGGCGGTGGCGGCCAAGGCCACCATGACCTACAAGATCCTGTTCAACGACGCGGTCGCGATGACCGGCGGCCAGCCGGTGGACGGCGTGATCACCGTCGACGCGATCGCGCGCCAGGTCGAATCGGAAGGCGTGGCGCGCGTGGTGGTGGTCAGCGACGACATCCGCAAGTACGACGGCCAGAAGGACCGCTTCCCGGCCGGCACCGGCTTCCACGACCGCAGCCTCCTCGACACGGTGCAGCGCGAGCTGCGCGAGGTGGCGGGCGTCACCGTGCTGATCTACGAGCAGACCTGCGCCGCCGAGAAGCGCCGCCGGCGCAAGAAGGGCGAGCTCGCCGATCCGCCCAAGCGCCTGTTCATCAACCAGGCGGTGTGCGAGGGCTGCGGCGACTGCACGGTGCAGAGCAACTGCGTGGCGGTGGTGCCGCACGAGACGCCGCTGGGCCGCAAGCGCCAGATCGACCAGACCCACTGCAACAAGGACTACTCCTGCGCCCAGGGCTTCTGCCCGAGCTTCGTGGGCGTCACCGGTGCCTCGCTGCGCCGCAAGGCCGGCGCGCTGCAGCGCGAGAAGGACGCCGTGCTGGCGCGCGCCGCCGCGCTGCCGCAGCCCCCGGGCCACGACTGGGACAACGCGCCCTACGACCTGCTGGTCACCGGCGTCGGCGGCACCGGCGTGGTGACCGTGGGCGCGCTGGTCGCGATGGCCGCGCACCTCGAGGGCAAGGCCGCGAGCGTGCTCGACTTCATGGGCTTCGCGCAGAAGGGCGGCTCGGTGCTGAGCTTCGTGCGCATGGCGAGCCATCCGGAGCGCCTGAACCAGGCCCGCATCGACACCCAGCAGGCCGATGCCGTGCTGGCCTGCGACCTCGTCGTCGGCGCCTCGCCCGAGGCGCTGCAGGCCGTGCGCCACGGCCGCACGCGCATCCTCGCGAACCTGCACGAGATCCCGGTCGCCGAGTCGCTGCGCAATCCCGACGCCGAGCTGCACATCGACCTGCTGCTCGAGAAGCTGCAGTTCGCGGCCGGCGAGGAACAGGTGAAGACCTTCGACGCGCAGGCGCTGGCCGAGGAGTTCATCGGCGACACGCTGGCCGCCAACATCCTCGCCGTGGGCTATGCGTGGCAGCTCGGCCTGGTGCCGCTGGGCTTCGAGGCGCTGATGCGCGCCATCGAACTCAACGGCGTGGCGGTCGCCGCCAATCACCTGGCCTTCGCGCTGGGCCGCATGGCCGCGGCCGATCCCGAAGGGCTCGAGCGCCTGGGCGACACGCTGCAGCCCGCGTCGACGATGGACCTCGCGAACGCGGCCGACGGCAACGACCTCGAGGCCATCGTCGCGCGCGGCGTGGCCCATCTCTCGGGCTACCAGAACGCCGCCTGGGCGCGGCGCTTCGAGACCCGCATCCGCGCGCTGCAGCAGCGCGAATCGGCGCTCGGCGGCGATGCCTCGCTGCCCTTCACGCGCAACGCGGCGCGCAGCCTGCTCAAGCTCATGAGCTACAAGGACGAGTACGAGGTGGCGCGCCTGTACACCGACGGCAGCTTCCAGCGCAGCCTGATGGAACAGTTCGAGGGCGAGAAGATCAAGCTCGAGTTCCACATGGCCCCGCCCTTCCTCGCACCGCCGAAGAACGGCCAGGCCCCGCGCAAGATCCGCTTCGGCGCCTGGATGCTGCCCGCGATGCGCCTGCTCGCGCACGGCAAGGCGCTGCGCCACACGCCCTTCGATCCCTTCGGCCGTACGCAGGAGCGGCGGCTGGAGCGCGAGCTGATCGCCCACTTCGAGGCCCGGCTCGACGAACTGGCGCAGGACATGGCGGCCGCCGACCAGAAGCTGCTGGCCGACATCGCCGCGCTGCCGATGACGATTCGCGGCTACGGCCACGTGAAGATCGGCAACCTCGCGCTGGCGCGTGCGCGCGAAGCCGAACTGCTGCACCGCCTGCGGCCGCAGCGCTATCCGGCGCCGGCCTCGACCAAGGCCGCGGGGCAGATCAAGGGCATCGCGATCGTCGCGGCGCACTGAGGCCGCGGAGGCACTCAGGCCTCGAAGGACGCGCGCAGCAGCGGATAGAGCTTGCGAAAGCGCGCATGCCGCGCGCGGTGCCCCGCAGCGGCCTCGGCCTTCGGATCGAAGCGCTGCCGCACCGCGGGCGCGGTGCAGACCGCGGCGATCGCGCCGCCGTCGGCCAGCCAGGCCAGCCGCGCGGCGCCCAGCGCGCCACCGGCCTCGCCACCCTCGGCCAGCGTCAGCGGCACCTCGAGGATGTCGGCCAGCAGCTGCGCCCACCAGCTGCTGCGCGCGCCGCCCCCCACCAGCGCCAGCGCGCCCGCGGGCCGCGCCAGCGTGTCGAGCCCGTCGCGCAGGCCGAAGCTCACGCCCTCGACCACGGCATAGGCGATGTCGTCGGCGCCGTGCGCCTGCGTGAGCCCGAAGAGCACGCCCTGCGCGTTCGCGTTGTTGTGCGGCGAGCGTTCGCCCGACAGGTAGGGCAGGAAGATCGGCGCGCGCGCACGCGCCGCGTCGTCGAGCCGCGCGGCCGCCGCCAGCAGCGTGGCCTCGTCGCCGAAGCCCAGGTGCCGCGAGGCCCAGCTCACGGCGCTCGCGGCCGAGAGCATCACCGACATCTGGTGCCAGCGGCCCGGCAGCGCATGGCAGAAGGCATGCACCGCCTGCGCGGGATTCGGTTCGAAGCGGCTGGAGGCGACGAAGATCACGCCCGAGGTGCCGAGCGAGACGAAGCCCTGCCCCGGCTCCACGATGCCCATGCCGACCGCGCTGGCGGCGTTGTCGCCCGCGCCGCCGGCGATCTTCACGTCCGCAGCCAAGCCCCAGCGTTCGGCGAGCGCGGGCTTCAGCATGGCAGAGACCTCGCTGCCCTCCACCAGCCGCGGCATCTGCGCCCGCACGAGGCCGGTGGCCGCGAGCAGCTCGTCGGACCAGTCGCGCGCGCCGACGTCGAGCCACAGCGTGCCGGCCGCGTCGGACATCTCGCCGACCGCCTCGCCGCTCAGCATGAAGCGCAGCCAGTCCTTGGGCAGCAGCACGCGCGCCACGCGCGCGAAGATGTCCGGCTCGTGCTCGCGCACCCACAGCAGCTTGGGCGCCGTGAAGCCCGGCATCGCGAGGTTGCCCGCGATTTCGCCCAGGCGCGGCACCGCGCGCGTCAGCGCCTCGCACTGCGCGCCGCTGCGGCCGTCGTTCCAGAGGATGGCCGGGCGCAGCACCTCGCCGGCCGCGTCGAGCAGCGTGGCGCCGTGCATCTGGCCCGACAGCCCGATGGCGCGCACCTGCGCGAGCGCCGCCGGCTGGTCGACGCGCAGCTGCGCCATCACCTGCTCGAGCGCCTGCCACCATTGCGCGGGCGATTGTTCGGACCACAGCGGATGCGGCCGGTCCACGGTCAGCGATGCGCGCGCCACGCCGACGATGCGGTGATCGTCGGCGAGCAGCAGCGCCTTGAGCTCGGACGTGCCGAGGTCGAGTCCCAGATACAAGAGAAGCTCCCGGTGGGTTTGGATGAAAGGCGGCGTTCAGGCCATGCCGTTGCCGAAGCGGGTGTCGGCCTGGCGGCGGAACTCGCTGGGCGTCATGCCCTTGATCTCGAGAAAGCGCCGGTTGAAGTTCGCCACGTTGTTGAAGCCGACCTGGTAGCAGATGTCGGTCACGTAATGGTCGGTCTGCATCAGCAGGTGGCAGGCGCTGTTGATGCGCACGCGGTTGACGAAGTCGGTGAAGCTGTTGCCGGTGGAACGCCGGAAGAAGCGGCTGAAGCGGCTCTCGCTCATGCCGAGCTCGGCGGCCAGGTCGGCCATCGAGAGCTGCTCGGTCATGTTGTTGGTGATGCGGTTGACGATGCCGTTGATCTGGTCGACCTGCGCATCGCCATCGGCGCCCTGCGCGCCCTGCATCTGCACGCTCGACAGCAGCCGGTAGTCGGTGCACTGCGCGAGGTCGGCCAGGAAGCCCAGGAACAGCCCGAGCCGGCGCACGCCGCGCGCGGCCTTGATGTCGTCCCAGTGCCGCTGCGCCTGCTGCGAGAGGCCGAAGAACTCGATGCCGTGGCGCGCGCGCTCGAGCAGCTGCATGACCTCGCGCAGCTCGGGAATCTGCGCCGCGGCCTGCTCGATCGGCTCGTGCCGGAACTGGATCACGCGGTCGCGCCCGGCGGCACCTCCTTCGGGCACGTCGAGCGAGATCCAGTTGTGCGGCAGCCGCGGGCCGCACAGCACCAGGTGGCCGGGCTGGAACGGCCCGATCCAGTCGCCGATGAAGGCCTTGCCCGAGGTCTCGGTGATCAGGTGCAGCTCGTAGTCCTCGTGGAAGTGCCAGCGCACCAGCGGGCTCGGGAAGCCATGCGCCAGGCATCGCACCAGGCCGGTCTCCTCGGGCGCCTCGTAGCCCAGCGAGGGCGAGCGCGCGAAGTCGCGCTCCAGCTCGGGCTGGCGCTGGCGGGGAATCGAACGCTTGCGGGTGGTGGTGGTCATGGCTGCATGCTCGCTGGCGGGCCGCGCCCGCTGCCAATGCAAGGGTGCTAGAGATTGTCTCCCTGCGCCAGCGCCGCCTGCACGGCCGCCAGCACCGGTGGATCGGCACCCTCGCGGGTGCAGTTCAGGGCCGCGGCGGTGGCGGCGAAGCGCATCACCGCGCGCCAGCCGTCGTCGCCGAGCGCCGCGAGCTGGTCGCGGTGCTCCACGCCCTGGTCGAGCAGCGCGACCGACAGGCCGGCCGTGAAGGTGTCGCCGGCGCCGATGGTGTCGACCACCTGCACGCGCGGCGCGGCCACCGACAGCGGCGCCTTGCCCGCGCGCCACAGCGTGGCGCCCTCGCCGCCGCGCGTGACGATGACGGCGCGCGCGCCCGCGGCCAGGATCTCGGTGGCCAGCGCATCGACCGGGCGATCCGGTGCCAACAGCGCGGCATCCTCGTCGCTGAGCTTCACGAGGTCGGCCATCGCGAACCAGTTGGCGACTCGCAGGCGGTAGGCCGCGAGGTCGGGGATCAGGCTGGGCCGCACGTTGGGATCGAACACGATCACGCAGCGGCCCGCGTTGGCGCTCACGAGGTCGGCGATGCGCGTCGCGGCCGGCTCCTGCAGCAGCGAGATCGAGCCGAAGTGCAGGAAGCGGCAGTCGGCCGGCAGCTGCGGCAGCGGCTCGGGCGCCCAGGTCGCGTCGGCGCTGCCGTGCGTGTAGAAGGCATAGCGGTTGGTCTGCGGCGTGCGCTCGACGAAGGCCAGGGTCGAGGGCGCGCTGCTGCGAAGGATGAAGCCGGTGTCGACGCCATTGCGTTCGAGGAAGGCCATCAGCCGCTCGCCGAACAGGTCGGTCGACAGCTGCGTGAAGAAGCCCGTGTGCTGGCCCAGGCGCGCGCAGGCCACGGCCGTGTTGAGCGGCGAACCGCCCTCGTGGCCGAGGAAAGCCAGTGCGCCGGCCTCGCTGGCGGTGAAATCGATCAGGGCTTCGCCCGTGAGTGCAATGCGCATGGTGGAGAAAGGATTTTCTTCGGTCAGTTCAGGGCGCCAGCGTCGTCCAGGAAGCCGCGTTCGGCGGCCAAGGTGGCGGGATGGTCGAGCAGTTCGGCGAACAGGCGCGGCGGGATCGTGATGGCGCCGACGCCCAGCGCGAGCAGCGACAGGTAGGCCTCGCGCGAGCGGATGCTCGCCACCAGCAGCCGCGTGCCCGACGCGGGCCGTTGCGCGACCAGCGACTGCATGCGCGCGATCAGCGCGAGCCCGTCCTGGCCGGCATCCTCGAGCCGCCCGAGGTACGGCGCCGCATAGGCCGCGCCCAATTGCGCCGCGAAGTGCGCCTGCTCGGGCGCGTAGACGGCGGTCCAGGTCACGGGCACGCCCTGCGCGATCAGCCGCGCGCCGGCCACCAGGCCCTGGCGCGTGGCGGGAATCTTGACGACGAGCTGGCCGGCGTCGAACTTCGGCAGCAGCGAGCGCGCATCCTCGAGCATGCCGTCGACCTCGCTCGAGTACACCTGAGCCTGCACCTGGCGCGCACCCAGCTCGATGCAGCGCTGCAGCAGGCCGGGCACGTCGGCGCGACCGACACCGGCGCGCCGAAGCAAGGTCGGGTTGGTCGTCACGCCATGGACGACCGGGTGCGGCAGGCAGGCCCGCAACTCCGCGAGGTCGGCGCTGTCGAGGTAGAGATGGAAATCGTCGTTCATGGATCGCGTGCGGCGGGGGCCGGCTATCTTCTCACCGGGCGGCCCGCGCTTCACCGCAAGGAAGGCAAGCGCTCCGATACTTTCCTGACTTCGCTGCAGCGTGCATCGCCACCTCAGCTCATGACGTTGCCGCCATCGACGTTCAAGGTCTGCGCCGTGATGTAGCGCGCCTCGTCGCTGGCCAGGAACACGGCCGCGCCCGCGATGTCGCCCGGCAGGCCCATGCGGCCCAGCGGCACCTCGAGCCCCACGCGCCGCTTCTTCTCGCCGAGGGCCAGTCCCTCGGCCCGGGCGAACAGGCTGTCGACCTGGTCCCACATCGGCGTGTCGACCACGCCGGGCGCGATGCCGTTGACGCGGATGCCGTGCGGCGCCATCGCGAGCGCCGCGCTCTGGGTGTAGCTGATCACGGCGGCCTTGGTGGCGCAGTAGTGCGACACCAGCGCCTCGCCGCGCCGCCCCGCCTGCGAGGCCATGTTGATGACCGAGGCACCGCGGGTGCCGGCTTCCACCATGTGGCGCAGCACGGCCTGCATGACGAAGAACATGCCCTTCACGTTGACGGCGAACAGGCGGTCGAACGAGGCCTCGTCGCTGTCCAGCAGCGGCGCGAGATCGAACACGGCGGCGTTGTTGAACAGCACGTGGATCGGCCCGAAGGCCACCTGCGCCTCGACCAGCAGGCGCGCGATGGCCTGCATGTCGGTCACGTCGGCCGCGATGTAGGCCAGGCGATCGGGATGGCGCTGCTGCAGCGCGCGCACCGCCTCGGAGGGCGCGGCCGCGCGATCGACCACGCTGCAGCGCGCGCCCTCGGCGATGCAGGCCTCGGCGACCGCCAGGCCGATGCCGCCGCCCGCGCCGGTCAGCAGCACATGGCGATCCTGCAGCCGGGTGTTCATGCCTTGTCGCCGATGAAACTCGCGACACGCCCGCTCGCGCGGCGCACCGCATCGACCAGCCGCGCATCGCCCGCGATCGGGCCCCACAGGCCCGCGTCCGCGCACAGCGCGGCGACCGGGTCGGCCGCATCGCAGATCGCATGCGCCACGGCTTCGTCCATGCCCTGGTCCTGGTAGGCATAGGGCAAGGTGCCGCGGTGCCAGCGCTGCAGGAAGGCCAGGAACAGCGCGGGCAGCATCGCCACGCTGTCGATGGGCTGGCCAGCGGCCAGCCGCTCGCGCACGGTGGGTGCGATGAAGCCAGGGATCTTCGAGAAGCCGTCGGCTGCCACGCGCTGGTTGGTGTCGCGGATGGCGGGGTTGCCGAATCGGTCGAGCACCACGTCGCGGTAGGCCGCGAGGTCGATCGGGCTCGGGCTCAGGCAGGGAATGACGTCGTCGCTCACGTAGTCGAAGGCCATCTGGCGGATGGCGGCGTCGTGCGTGCCCTCGTGGATGAAGCCGAGCCCCACCAGCGTGCCGGCCCAGGCGATGCAGCTGTGGGTGGCGTTGAGGATGCGGATCTTGGCTTCCTCGTAGGGCTGCACCGAGTCGACCAGTTCGACACCCACGCGCGCCCAGTCGGGGCGGCCGGCCGCGAAGTCGTCCTCGATGACCCACTGGATGAAGCTCTCGCCGGTGATCGCGGCCGCGTCGTCGCGACCGGTGGCGGCCTGCACGCGCGCGCGCAGCTCGGGCGGCGGGCGCGGCGTGATGCGGTCGACCATGGCGTTGGGGCAGCGGGTGTTGGCCTGCGTCCAGGCCAGCAGCTCGGCATCGCCCGCGCGCTCGATGAACTCGAGCAGGCCGGCGCGGAAGCGCTCGCCGTTGTGGCGCAGGTTGTCGCAGTTCAGCAGCGTGAGCGGGCCCGCGTCGGCCGCCTTGCGCGCGCGCAGGATCGCGCAGACGGCGCCGTAGATGGTCACGCCCGCGCCACCCGCCTCGCCTTTGGCGGCACGCGCGATGTCGGCAGCGAGGTCGGCGAAGGACAGGTCGAGCCGGCCCTTGGTGTCGAGGTAGTAGCCGGCCTCGGTGACGGTGAAGGAGACGATGCGCGTCGACGGCGCGGCGCCGCGCGCGATCGGGCCGGCGAGCGAGGGCTCGTAGGGCAGCACCTCGCGGATGGCCTCGATCTGCTCGTAGCGGTACTCGCCCGCGGGCGACACGGTTTCGAGCGTGTAGCGGCCGCCCTGGGCGCGCAGCGCCTCGACGACCTCGGCCATGTCGGGCCGGATGTTGGCGCCCGAGATCGACCAGCGCGTGTCGCCCGCGTCGATCAGCCGCTGCAGGTAGACCGCCTGGTGCGCCCGGTGGAAGGACCCGAGGCCGAGGTGGAGCACCGTGAACTCCGAGGGAGCGGGTGGAAGGGGTGCTGCTGCGAGAGTCACGAAGAATGTCCCGGAAGAGGAAGAGTGAAACGAGAGAGGGGATTCAGGCCGCGACCGCGCGCCCGTCGCGCGTGAACAGGTGCAGCACCGAGGGATCGAGCTCGACCGCCACGTCGTCGCCGGCCTGCAGCGGCGTGCGGTCGTTCTGGCGCGCCACCAGCGGCACGCCGCCCACGTCGACGTGGATCAGCGTGTCGGCGCCCAGCGCCTCGATCAGCTCGACGCGGCCCTGCACGTCCGACACCGGTGCGCCGGCCTTCGCATGCACGCGCAGGCCCTCGGGCCGCACGCCGAGGAAGCCGTCGCTCGGCAGCCGGCCGCCGGTGGCGGCCGAGAAGCTCGGGATGGCGCTGGCCGCCACCATGTTCATCGAGGGCATGCCAATGAACTGCGCGACGAACTGGTTGGCCGGGCGGTCGTAGAGCTCGAGCGGCGTGCCGACCTGCTCGATCAGCCCGTCCTTGAGCACCACCACGCGGTCGGCCAGGGTCATGGCCTCGACCTGGTCGTGCGTGACGTAGATGGTGGTCGCGCCCAGCGCGCGGTGCAGCTTGTGGATCTCCACGCGCGTGTTGCCGCGCAGCGCCGCGTCGAGGTTCGACAGCGGCTCGTCGAACAGGAACACCTTGGGCGCGCGCACGATGGCGCGGCCGATGGCCACGCGCTGGCGCTGGCCGCCCGAGAGGTCCTTGGGCAGGCGGTCGAGGTACTGCGTGAGGTTCAGCGTCTTGGCCGCATGCTCGACCTTGGTCTTGATCTCGGACTTGCTCGTGCCCGCGAGCTTGAGCGCGAAGGACATGTTGTCGTACACGCTCATGTGCGGATAGAGCGCATAGCTCTGGAACACCATCGCGAGGTCGCGCTTGCCCGAGGGCGCCCAGGTGATGTCCTTGCCGTCGAGCAGCAGGTTGCCGCTGGTGATCGGCTCGAGTCCCGCGATCAGCCGCAGCAGGGTCGACTTGCCGCAGCCCGAAGGCCCGACGAAGACGATGAATTCGCCCTTCTGGATTTCGAGGTCGACGCCCTTGATGATGTTGACGTCACCAAAGCTCTTCTTGATGTTCTTGAGTTCGAGGTAGGCCATGGGGTGTCTCCCTTTCTTTACTTGACGGCGCCGAAGGTCAGGCCTTGCACGAGTTGCTTCTGGCTGAACCAGCCGAACACGACGATGGGCGCGATGGCCATCAGCGAGGCCGCCGACAACTTGGCCCAGAACAGGCCCTCGGGGCTCGAGTACGAGGCGATCAGCGTGGCCAGCGTGCCGGCCTTGGCCGAGGTGAGGTTGAGCGCCCAGAAGGCTTCGTTCCAGCTCAGCACCAGGCACAGCAGGCCGGTGGAGGCGAGGCCGCCGACCGACAGCGGCATCACGACATGGCGGAACTCGGTCCACAGGCTCGCGCCGTCCATGCGCGCGGCCTCGAGGATCTCGTTCGGGATGTCCTTGTAGGCGCTGTAGAGCATCCAGACCATGATCGGCAGGTTCGACAGCGTGAACACGATGGTCAGCGCGCTCAGCGAGTCCAGCATGCCCGCGGTCTGCGCGAGCACGTAGATCGGCACCAGCGCGCCCACGGCCGGCATCATCTTGGTCGAGAGCATCCACATCAGGATGTCGCGCGTCTTCTTCGTGCGGAAGAAGGCCATCGAGTACGCGGCCGGCGCCGCGATCAACAGGCCGAGGATGGTCGAGCCCAGGCTGGTGATCAGCGAGTTGCGCGCGTACAGCAGGTAGTCGCTGCGCCGCTGCACCTCGCCGAAGTTGTCGAGCGTGGGCTCGAAGATGAACAGCGGCGGCACGTGGATCGCCTGCAGCTCGGTCTTGAAGGCCGTGAGAAACAGCCAGCCGAGCGGGAAGAACAGCAGCAGCGCGACGGCCCAGGCACCGACGGTGCGCAGCAGTTGCGGCAGGAAATTGCTGGGCGCTTTTTGTTGCATGGCGTGGCGCTCCTCAGTCCAGGTTCTTGCCGATGATGCGGATCAGGAACACGGCCACGATGTTGGCCAGCACCACCGCGAACAGCGCGCCCGCTGAAGCCACGCCCACGTCGAAGTTCATGAGCGACTGCTTGAAGATCATGTAGGTCATGTTCGTGCTCTCGTTGCCCGGGCCGCCGTTGGTGGTGATGGCGATCTCGGCGAACACGCTGAGCAGGAAGATCATCTCGATCATGATCACCACCGCCATCGGGCGCGCGAGGTGCGGCACGGTGAGGTAGAAGAAGCGCTGGAACGCGCTCGCGCCGTCCATGCGCGCGGCCTCCATCTGCTCGCGGTCGAGCGACTGCAGCGAGGTGATGAAGATCAGGCAGGCGAAGGGCAGCCATTGCCAGGCCACCATGATGATCACCGACAGCAGGGGCACGTCGGTGAGCCAGTCGATCGGCTGGGCGCCGAACATGCGCCACACGTCGGCCAGGATGCCGTAGATCGGGTTCATCATCATGTGCTTCCACAGCAGCGCGTTGACCGCGGGCATGACGAAGAAGGGCGAGATCAAGAGCACACGCACGATGCCGCGGCCCGGGAAGGGTTCGTTGACCAGCAGCGCGAGCAGCACGCCGAGCACCACGGTGATGCCGATCACGCTGCCGATCAGGAGCAGCGTGTTCCAGGTCGCGGGCCAGAAGTCCGGGTCGGTGACGAAGTACTCGAAGTTGGCGAGGCCCGCGAAGGGATGGTCGCCGGGCTGCATGAGGTTGTAGTTCACGAACGAGAAGTACAACGTCATCGCGAGCGGCACGATCATCCAGAGGAAGAGCGTGAGCACGGCCGGCGCCATGAGCGCGCGGGGCAGGAGTCTTTTCATGGGTGATCCCTTCTCTCTTCTGTCTGGCGCCCTCCCCCAGGGGGAGGGCGCAGGCCGCGCGGCTTACTTGTAGTAGCCGGCCTTCTTCATCTCGCGCTCGGCCGTGGTCTGCGAGGTCTTCAGCGCCTGGTCGACCGTGACCTTGCCCGCGAGCGCCGCGCTCATCTGCTGGCCCACCGCCACGCCGATGGCCTGGAACTCGGGGATGGCCGCGTACTGCACGCCGACATAAGGCGACTTGGGCAGCGTGCTGTCGCTGAGGTTGGCGCTGTCGATGGCCTTCTTCTCGGCGGCGGCGAACTTCGCGACCTTCTGGAACTCGGGGTTCGCGTAGGTCGACTTGCGCGTGCCGGTGGGCACCGCGCCCCAGCCCTGCTCCTTGGCGACCAGGTTGATGTAGTCCTTGGAGGTGGCCCACTTCACGAAGGTCTGGGCGGCGGCGGCCTTGGTCGAGCTGGCGGGGATCGCCAGGTTCCAGGTCCACAGCCAGTTGGCGCCCTTGGGCGTGACGGCCACCGGTGCCTGCGCGAAAGCCACCTTGTCGGCCACCTTCGACTGCTTGGGATCGCTGATGAACGAGGCCGCGATGGTCGCGTCGACCCACATGCCGCACTTGCCTTCGTTGAAGAGCGCGAGGTTCTCGTTGAAGCTGTTGGCCGAGGCGCCCGGCGGGCCGTAGGCCTTCATCAGGTCGACGTAGAAGCCGATCGCGTCCTTCCAGGGCTTGGTGTCGATCTGCGGCTTCCACTGCATGTCGAACCACTGGCCGCCGTTGGTGTTGACCAGCGTGGTCAGGAAGGCCATGTTGTCGCCCCAGCCCGGCTTGCCGCGCAGGCACATGCCGTAGACGCCGGCCTTCGGGTCGTGGATCTTGCCGGCCAGTTCCTTCACCTGGGTCCAGGTCGGCTGCTCGGGCATCTGGAAGCCGACCTTGTCGGCCAGGTCCTTGCGGTACATGAGCATCGAGCTCTCGCCGTAGAACGGCGCGGCGTAGAGCTTGCCCTGGTACGACAGGCCGTCGCGGATCGCGGGCAGCAGGTCGTCGGCGTCGTAGGCGGCATCGGTGGCGATGGGCTGCAGCCAGCCCTTCTTCGACCAGATCGGCGCTTCGTACAGGCCGATGGTCATCACGTCGAACTGGCCGCCCTTGGTGGCGATGTCGGTGGTCACGCGCTGGCGCAGCGTGCCCTCCTCCAGCGTGACCCACTTGAGCTTGATGTCGGGATTGGCCTTCTCGAAGAAGGGCGTGAGCTTCTGCATCTCGATCATGTGGCCGTTGTTGACGGTCGCGATCACGAGTTCGGTGGCCGCCTGGGCGACGAGGCCGGTGCCGGCGAGTGCGAGGACGAGGCCCGCTTTCAGAAAACGCTGCATGTTGTCTCCTAGAGGGTGAGCGACGCCCCCTTGGGTCGCCGTGCCCGGATTCTGGATAAACCGGCTTGCGATTTTGGTACTTCGAATGTCATCGACAGTACTTTCATGCACCGATTGGCTAGTGAAATCCCTAGTCAATGCAATACAGCATGTGTTTTGTGCAATCCAAAGCGTTCAGCCGGTGCCCAGCAGCTGCCGGCGGAACTGGGCCGCCGCGGGCGAGAGCGGCCGCCCCTCGCGCGTGACCAGGCAGATCGGCGGCACGCGCACCGGCAGCTCGATCGGCACCACCCGCAGCAGCCCGAGCCGCGCATAGTGCCGGGCCTGCGAGGCGGGCATGACGGCCGCCATGTCGGAGCTCTCGAGCAGCGCCGTGATGGCGATCGGCGAGGCGGTCTCGAGAATGTCGAGCCGCGCCTGCACGCCGGCCTCGCGCATGGCGGCCTCGAAGCGCCCGCGCTGCGGCGAGCCCGGCGGCTGCAGCACCCATTGCCAGGCCGCCAGGTCGGCCAGCGTGAGGCCCTCGCGCTCGAAGGCCGGATGGCCGCCGCGCACCACCACCACCTGCGATTCGCCGAGCAGCGGCACGCTGGCGTAGCGCGACTCGTCGTGCCCGTCGGTGAGCCGGCCCAGCACCAGGTCGACCTCGCCCTGCTCGAGCTGGGCCTGCATCACGTCGCTGGTCTCGACCACCACCGACACCGCCACCTGCGGGTGGCGCCGGCGGTACTCGACCAGCGCGGGCGCCAGCAGCTCGGGCACGGCGCCGGGCACGCTGCCCACGCGCAGCGCGCCGCTGAGGCCGGAGCGCAGCGCCAGCATCTCCTCGCGCGCGCTGCCGAAGTCGCTGACCACGCGGTGGGCGTAGCGCACCAGGATCTCGCCGTAGGCGGTGGGCTCCATGCCGCGCGCCAGCCGCTCGAACAGCTTCTCGCCGAGCGAATCCTCGAGCTGCTGCAGCAGCTTGGTGGCCGCGGGCTGGCTGATGTTCATGGCCTCGGCCGCGCGACCCAGGTGGCGGTGGGCGTCGAGGCGCACCAGCAGCAACAGCTGGCGCGGTCGCACCTGCAGCATCAGCGAGGCATCGGGCGAGGCTTTCTGGATGGCCATCACCAAAAGTATATGGAGACCCCGCCAATTTCGATTGGATCGAGGGGAGCGAACGGCCTAACCTGCGGCCTCGCCATGCATGGAAAGCAATGGCATCCAAGACCAACAAGCAGGAGACAACCCCGATGCGCCCCTTTTCCCCGGCCTTCCGCCAGCGATGCGCCATCGCCTTCGCCGCCGCGCTCGCGCTGGCCACCGGCCTCGCCACCGCCCAGACCGCGCCCGCCTACCCCGACAAGCCACTGCGCATCATGGTCGGCGCCTCGCCGGGCGGCGGCACCGACATCCTGGCGCGCGTGCTGGCCGACAAGCTCTCGCCCGCGCTCAAGCAGCCGGTGGTGGTCGAGAACCGGCCCGGCGCCTCCAACACCATCGCGGGCGAGCTCACGGCGCGCGCGCCGGCCGACGGCGCCACGCTGCTCCTGGCCACCAACACCGCTCAGGCGGTGGCGCCGCACATCCTCAAGCTCAAGTACGACCCGCTCAAGGACCTGCAACCGCTGGGCCTGGTGGCCGTGATGCCCAACGTGCTCGTGGTGTCGGCCAGCTCGCCCTACAAGTCGGTGAAGGACCTGCTGGCCGCGATGGCGGCCAGGCCCGGCGGCTTCAAGTACGCCTCCTCGGGCATCGGCAGCACCCAGCACGTGGGCGGCGAGGCCTTCAACCTGGCCACCGGCATGAAGTCGGTGCACGTGCCCTACAAGGGCAGCTCGCAGGCGCACATCGACATCATCGCGGGCGAGGTCGAGATGATGTTCGACAGCACCTCCTCGGCCATGGGCCAGATCAAGGCCGGCAAGTTCCGCGCGCTGGCCGTGAGCGCGCCGCAGCGCTCGCCCGAGCTGCCCGACGTGCCCACGCTGGCCGAACAGGGCGTCAAGGGCGCCGACGTCTCGACCTGGTACGGCCTCTACGTGACCGCCGGCACGCCGCGCCCGGCCGTCGAGCGCCTGAGCGCCGAGCTCGCGCGCAGCCTGCAGCTGCCCGACGTGCAGGCCCGCATCAAGGCCCTGGGCGGCGAGCCCGGCAACCTGATCGGCGAGCCCTTCGCGGCCATGAACCGGCAGGAGTTCGAGCACTACGGCCAGCTCGTGCGCGCCGCCAACATCAAGGCCGAATGAGGCCGTCCCCCGCTTTTTCTCCACCGACGATCGCCATGTCCACTCCTTCGAAGATCCCGACCGTGACCTCCGCCAAGCCCCGCATCGCCGTGCTGCTCGGCGACCCCAGCGGGGTCGGCCCCGAGATGGCGGTCAAGCTGCTCGCGCGCCAGCGCAACCTCGACGCCGCGCGCGTGCTGCTGATCGCCGACCCGGTGGTGCTGGCCGCGGGCGAGCGCATCGCCGGCGCGAAGCTCGATCCGCTCGCGACCGAGAGCCTCGACACGCTGCGCTTCGAGGACGGCCGGCCCACGCTGCTGGCCCGCGACTGGATGGACGGCGCCGAGCCGGTGCTCGGCGAATCGAACGAAGCCTCGGGCCGCGCCTCCTTCGAGGCGCTCGAGCTCGCGACCGCGGCCGTGCGCCGCGGCCAGGTCGACGCGATCCTGTTCGCGCCGCTCAACAAGCATTCGCTGCGCCTGGGCGGCCTGGTGCACGAGGACGAGCTGCGCTACATGCAGGCGCGCTTCGCGGTGCCGGGCTTCGTCTGCGAGTTCAACCTCACGGGCGCGCTGTGGACCTCGCGCGTGACCTCGCACATTCCTCTCAAGGACGTGGCGAGCCACATCACCGGCGAAGGCGTGCGCGACGCGGTGAAGATCATCGCCGCGGCACTGCGCCAGTCGGGCGTGGCGCAGCCGCGCATCGCGGTCTCGGGGCTCAACCCGCATGCCGGCGACGGCGGCTCGATCGGCATGGAGGAGATCGAGATCATCGGCCCGGCCATCGAGAAGCTGCGCGCCGAGGGCTACGACGCGCGCGGCCCGTTCTCGCCCGACACGGTGTTCATCGGCGCGCGGCGCGGCGACGTCGACGCGGTGGTCTCGATGTACCACGACCAGGGCCAGATCGCGATGAAGCTCATGGGCTTCGAGCAGGGCGTGACCCTGCACGGCGGCCTGCCCGTGCCCGTGGCCACCTCGGCCAGCGGCAGCGCCTTCGACATCGCGGGCCGGGGCATCGCGCAGATCGAGGGCCTGCAGCAGGCCTTCGACCTGTGCCTGCGCATGGCCAGCGGCGCGCCGGTGCGCGCGGCCGCGACGGCCGAGGCCTGAGTCGGCGGCGACCAGAAAAAAGGGCCGCATGCGCGGCCCTGTCGAATCGTTGTTCTGCGAGTCCCGGGGGGCTTCAGGCGCCCGGCGGCTGGCCGTAGGCGTTGGCCTCGGGCTGGCTGGGCTGCACGAAGAAATAGATCAGCACGAGGTTGACCAGCGGAATGATCATCAGCAGCTGGAACCAGCCGCTCTTGCCGATGTCGTGCAGGCGGCGCGAGCCCGCGGCCAGCACGGGCAGCAGGAAACCCAGCGCGGCGATCAGGTAGACGATCTGGTGGATGAGGCTGGCGACGATCAGCACGACCACCTCGGCCAATATGAACCACCAGAACTCGGAGCGCGAGGCGCGCCCACTGAAATCCGTGTACTTCTGAAAGCAGGTCTTGACCGCTGTTTGAAAATCCATTTGCTCGGCTCCTCTTGAGGTCCCCGGGAAATTTCCCGGGGCCATCATATCGGCGCCTTCTTCAACGGCAATGGCAACGAATGGCGTACTTCAAATGGCCAAGCAGCTATTGCGCGGGCGGACTCAGGCGCTGCAGCAGCCCCGCGGTCGAGGCATCGAGCCCCGTGATGTCGCCCGAGGCGAGCCGCGGCTCGATGTCCTTCGCGAGCACCTTGCCGAGCTCCACGCCCCACTGGTCGAAGCTGTTGATGCCCCACAGCGCGCCGCTGGTGAACACGCGGTGCTCGTACATCGCGATGAAGGCGCCGAGCGCCTCGGGCGTGAGCTTCTCGAACACGAAGAAGCTGCTGGGCCGGTTGCCCGGGAAGTTCTTGTGGCCGCCCGCGTCGAGCTTGCCCACCATCAGCGCCTGCGCCTGCGCGAGCGCATTGGCCAGCAGCTTCGGATGGTGGCCCTCGAGGTCGTGCGAGGCATCGCGCACCGCGAGGAACTCCAGCGGGATCACGTCGGTGCCCTGGTGCAGCATCTGGAAGTAGGCATGCTGGCCGTTGGTGCCCGGCTCGCCCCACAGCACGGGCGAGGTGCCCAGGCCCGGCGGCAGCGCGGCACCGGTCGCGTCGACCTGCTTGCCGTTGCTCTCCATCTCGAGCTGCTGCAGGTAGGCCGGCAGCCGCTTCAATGCGCTGTGATAGGGCGCGATGCTGCGGCTCGTGAAGCGGTGGAAGTTGCGATACCAGACGTCGAGCAGGCCGAGGCGGATCGGCAGGTTCTGCGCCAGCGGCGCGGTGCGGAAGTGCTCGTCCATCGCATGCGCGCCCGCCAGCAGCCGGCGGAAGCCCTCGGCGCCGATGGCCAGCGCGATCGGCAGGCCGATGGCCGACCACAGCGAATAGCGGCCGCCCACCCAGTCCCAGAAGCCGAAGGTGGTCTCGATGCCGAACTTGTTGGCTGCTTCCACGTTGGTGGTGAGCGCCGCGAAGTGGCCCGCGATGTCGGTGCCGCCCGATTGCTCGTACCAGCGCTTGGCGGACTGCGCGTTGGTCATCGTCTCGGCCGTGGTGAAGGTCTTCGAGGCGATCAGGAACAGCGTGTGCTCGGGCGCGAGGCCCTCGAGCACGCCGTCGAGCTCGTGGCCGTCGACGTTCGAGACGAAATGGAAATGCTTGCCCGGCGCCGCGAACTCCGCGAGCGCCAGCACCGCCATCTGCGGGCCGAGGTCGGAGCCGCCGATGCCGATGTTGACCACGTCGGTGATGGTGTGGTCGCCGCGCACCTTCTCGGCGTAGGCGAGCATGGCGTCGAGCGTTTCGTGCACCTCGCGCAATTGCGGCGCGGTCTTGCCGGCCTTGGCATCGGCCGGCGCGCGCAGCAGCGTGTGCAGCACCGCGCGGTCTTCCGTGTTGTTGATGTGCTCGCCCGCGAACATCGCGTCGCGGTGCGCCTCGAGGCCGCACTCGCGCGCGAGCGCGAACAGCAGCGCTTCCACGCGCGCATCGATCAGGTTCTTCGACAGGTCGGCGAACAGGTACGGCGCCTCCTGGCTGAAGTGCGCGAAGCGGCCGGCGTCGTCGACGAAGGCATGGCGCAGGTCGAACTGGCGGCCCGCGGTCTCGAAGTAGGACTGCAGCTGCGCCCAGGCCGGCGCGCGGTCGCAGCGAAGCGGGGTCGCCATGATCAGCGGCCGCTTTCCTGCATCAGCTTCTCGAGCTTGATGGCATCGGCCGCGAAGGCGCGGATGCCCTCGGCGAGCTTCTCTGTGGCCATCGCGTCCTCGTTGAGCGCGAAGCGGAAACCGGCCTCGTCGTAGGCGATCTTCTCGGCCTTGCCCTGGGCGGCGGCCTTGGCGTCGAGCGCGTGCTCGAGCGGCTCGTTGCTCGCGGCCAGTTCGGCCAGCAGCTCGGGGCTGATGGTCAGCAGGTCGCAGCCGGCGAGCGCCTTGATCTGGCCCACGTTGCGGAAGCTCGCGCCCATCACCTCGGTCTCGATGCCGTTGGCCTTGTAGTACTCGAAGATCTGGCGCACCGACTTCACGCCCGGGTCGTTGGCGCCGGCATTGGCGGCCTCGTCCCACTTGGCGCCCTCGGACTTCTTGTACCAGTCGTAGATGCGGCCGACGAAGGGCGAGATCAGCTGCACGCCGGCCGCGCCGCAGGCCACGGCCTGCGCGAACGAGAACAGCAGCGTGAGGTTGGTGCGGATGCCCTTCTTCTCGAGCTGGCGCGCGGCCTCGATGCCTTCCCAGGTGGAGGCGACCTTGATCAGCAGCCGCTTCTCGGTGTCGATGCCCTCGGCCTTGTAGAGCGCCGTGATGCGCTCGCCGCGCGCCACGGTGGCGGCGGTGTCGAACGACAGGCGCGCATCGACCTCGGTCGAGACGCGGCCCGGGATGATCGAGAGGATCTCGGTGCCGAAGCGCACCAGCAGGCGGTCGATGACCTCGTCGAGCGGCTTGCCCGCATGCTTCTTCACGCTCTCGTCGAGCAGCGGACGGTACTCGGGCTTCTGCACCGCCTTGAGGATCAGCGACGGATTGGTGGTCGCGTCCTGCGGCTTGGAGGCGCCGAGCTGCTTGAAGTCGCCGGTGTCGGCGACCACGGTGGTCCATTGACGGAGTGCATCGAGTTGGTTCATGGCAATGATTATGTTGCGGTGATGGCGACGTGGCCTGCACGTTGTTGCATGCGGGCCGATGCTTTCATGCGCACCGTAGCACGGCTTCAGGCCCGGTTCCATGACGGCGCGAACAACATGCGGCCAGCAGGGTTTCGGCCCCATGCCGCCCTACAGGCGCTGTGGTCCACGGCTGACGGCGACGGCTGGCGGGCGCGTCTAGTCTGGCGAGTCCTTCCTTCGCGAATCGTCGGATTCGCCGTCCCGTCCCGACCCAGGAGCCCCCTCCATGCAGCGCAGACTTCCTCCCGCAGCCTCCACCGACCTCGCCCCCTTCGACGACCGCCGCACCAGTGCCGCCATCGGCACGCTGGCCACGGCCTTCGTGATCGGCGGCGCGGCGGCCTGGCTCGCGCTGGATGCCGCGCGCCGCTCGCGCGTGCGGCTGGCCGGCCCGGCCGACGGCGCCCCGCTGATGCGCGCGCCGCTGCAGGTGGTGGCGCCGGTGGACCTGCACCGCTATGCGGGTCTCTGGCACGAGCAGGCGCGGCTGCCCAACCGCTTCCAGAAGTCCTGCGCCGGCCCGGTCACGGCCCACTACACGCCGCGGCCCGACGGCACGATCGAGGTGCTCAATCGCTGCGAACGCGCCGACGGCAATTTCGAGGAATCGCTGGGCACCGCGCGCGTGGTGCCGGTGGCCGGCCAGCCCGGCGCGGGCCGGCTCGAGGTGCGCTTCGCGCCTTCGTGGCTGGCCTGGCTGCCGGTGGTGTGGGGCGACTACTGGATCCTGAAGCTGGACCGCGACTACCAGGTGGCGCTGGTCGGCACGCCGAACCGCGAGTACCTGTGGGTGCTGTCGCGCGCCCCCTGCCTGGACGACGCGACCCTGCAGGCCGAGCTCGACTACGCGGGCAGCCTGGGCTTCGACATCGACAAGGTCGAGCGCACCGGCAGGTAGCGCGAGAGCTGGGTCGCGAGCGCGGCCGGCGCGGTGCAGTGGATCGCGTGCCAGCCGAAGGCGCGCGCGGCTTCCACGTTGGGCGCCGAATCGTCGATGAACACCGTCCGCTCCGCCGCCAGCGCATGGCGCACCGCGAGCAGTTCGTAGATCTCGCGGTGCGGCTTCAGGAACTTCACGTCGCCCGAGAACACGCCACCGTCGAAACGCCGCATGAAGCCGTGGCGCGCCATGATCGCGCGCGCATAGGGCGAGGGCATGTTCGAGAGGTAGTAGAGCTTCAGCGGCTCGCCGGCCTCGCGGCGCTCGAACAGTTCCTCGAGCAGCGCCACCGTGACATCGATCGGCACCAGCCGTTCGCCGAGTCCGTCGAGCATGGCCAGCAGGCGGTCGGCCGGCAGCGAGAGCCGCGCCGCCATGCGGGCGACCGATTCCTCGAGCGTGCGGGTGCCGCAATCGAAGCTGGTCCAGTCGTCGTGATGGAACAGCGCGCGGCCCAGGGCCGCGGCGGCGGATTCAGTGGGAGCATGCTCCGCCAGATGGGCCTGGACCAGCCGGGTGGGCTCCCAGGCGAAGAGCACGGCGCCAAGATCGAAAACCACGTTCATGGCGCCATTGTTCCATGCGCGCGCTACACCACGCTGACGCCGTGCGCCCCCAGGGAGAGCCGGGTCTGCGCGCCCGCGGCCAGCGGGTTCGACAGGTCGGTCGAGACCACGAAGACCGCGCCCAGCGGCGTGTCGAAGCCGTACTCGTAGAAGCTGCCGAGGTAGGCCACCTTTTTCAGCGTGGCCGGCAGGCCGGTGTCGGCCGCCGAAGCCTCGCCGATGCGCCAGGCCTCGGGCCGCACCGCCACCTTGACCGCGCCCGGCGCCACCGCGTGGCGCGGCCGCAGCCGCAGCGGCCCGAGCGTGACGTCGCCGTCGACGCCGGCCACGGCCGGGAACACCATCGCCTCGCCCATGAAGCCCGCGACGAACTCGCTCTCGGGCCGGCCGTAGAGCTGCTCGGGCGTGCCGCGCTGGGCGATCACGCCATGGTCCATCACGATGATCTGGTCGCTCACGGCCAGCGCCTCGCTCTGGTCGTGCGTGACGTAGGCCACCGTGAGCCCGAGCCGCTGCTGCAGCGAGCGGATCTCCTCGCGCATCTCGCGCCGCAGCCGCGCGTCGAGGTTCGACAGCGGCTCGTCGAAGAGCAGCACCGCGGGCTCGAGCACCAGCGCGCGCGCCAGCGCCACGCGCTGCTGCTGGCCGCCCGAGAGCTCGCTCGGCAGCCGCTGGTCGAAGCCCACCAGGCCCACGCCGCGCAGCGCCTCGCGCGCACGCGCCGTGGCCTCGTCCTTCTTCACGCCGCTCATGCGCAGGCCATAGCCCACGTTGCCGATCACGTCCATGTGCGGGAACAGCGCATAGCTCTGGAACATCATGCTGACGTTGCGCTCGGCCGGTCCGAGCGTGGTGACGTCGCGCCCGCCCATGAAGATCGCGCCCGAGGTCGGCGACTCGAGCCCCGCGATCATGCGCAGGGTGGTGGTCTTGCCGCAGCCCGAGGGGCCGAGAATGGTGGTCAGCGTGCCCTCGGGCACCTCGAAGCTGATGCCCTTGACCGCCAGCGGCGCGTTGCGGTCGGCACCGTAGCGCTTGGTGACGTCGCGAAACTCGATGCCCGTGCTCATGCCAGCCCCTCCATCTTGTGATGCCCCTGGTGCCCCGGCGCCGTGCCGCGCCGTCCCAGCCTGCGTTCGCCCACCACCCACTGCACCAGCGCGATCGCGAGCGACATCAGGATCATCAGCACCGTGCAGTAGGCCAGCGCGATGCCGTAGTCGCCGTTGCCGACGCGGCCGATGATGTAGGTGGTGGCCAGTTCGTTCTCGGCCGTGACCAGGAAGATCACCGCGCTCACGGTCGTCATCGCGCGCACGAAGCTGTAGACCAGCGCCGCCACCAGCGCCGGCTTGAGCAGCGGCAGCACCACCTTGAACAGCGTCTGCGAGGTCGAGGCGCGCAGCATCAGCGAGGCCTCGTCGAGCGAGCGGTCGAGTTGCTTGAAGGCCGCGGTGCCCGCGCGCACGCCCACCGGCAGGTTGCGGAACATGAAGCACAGCACGATGATGAGCCCGGTGCCCGTGAGCTCGAACGGCGGCACGTTGAAGGCCAGGATGTAGCTCACGCCGAGCACCGTGCCCGGGATCGCGAAGGCCAGCAGCGCGGCGAACTCGAAGGCGCCCTGCCCCTTGAACTCGTTGCGCGCCAGCAGCCAGGCGATCAGCAGGCCCAGCGCCGCGGTGATCGGCGCCGAGATGCCGGCCAGCTTGAGCGTGGTCAGCAGCGAGTTCCACGCGGTGCCGGCCCACACCAGCCCGAACTGGCCCCACTCGAGCGCGAACGCGGTCTTGAAGTGCTGCAGGGTGAAGCTGTAGTCGCGCCCCCAGGTCTGCACGAAGCCGCCCGCGAAGGCGAACAGGTAGACCACGGCCGTGAAGGCGATCCACGGCAGCGCGATGCAGTGGATGGTGCGGCGCACGCCGTCGGGCAGCGCCATCGGGATGCCGGCGTCGCCCTTGCCGCTGACGGTGGTGTAGTTCTGCTTGCCGAGCAGCCCGCGCTGCAGCGCGAACACGCCGAGCGCGAACAAGGTGAGCACCCAGGCCAGCGAGGCCGCGCGGCCCTGGTCGTACTGCGCGCCGACGATGGCGAAGAAGATGTCGGTCGACAGCACCGAGAACTGGCCGCCCACCACCACCGGGTTGCCGAAGTCGGCGATGCTCTCGATGAAGCCCACCAGGAAGGCATTGGCCAGCCCTGGTTTGAGCAGCGGCAGTGTGATGGTGAAGAAGGCGCGGCGCCGGTCGGCGCGCAGCATCTGCGCCGCCTCCTCGAGGCTGGGCGCGATGCCCTGCACCACGCCGCGCATGATCATGAAGGCGATCGGCGTGAAGGCGAACAGCTGCGCCACCAGCACGCCGGGCATGCCGTAGAACCAGCGCGTGGGCTCGATGCCGAACAGGCTTTCGAGCAGCTGGTTGACGATGCCCGCGCGGCCGAACAGCAGGATCAGGCCGAGGCCCACCACGAAGGGCGGCGTGATGATCGGCAGCAGCGCCAGCACCCGCAGCGCGCCCTGCCCGCGCCGGCTGCCGCGCTCGGCCATCAGCGCCATCAGCGTGCCGAGGAAGGTGGTGCCCGCGGCCGTGAGCAGCGCCAGCACCAGCGTGTTCCAGGCCACGCCGCAGCGCACTCCGCCCGCGAGGCAGCCCAGGCCCCAGATGCGCTCGGTGAAGACCCGCGCGAGGAAGGCGGCCATCGACACGCGGCCATCCTCGTCGAGGAAGGCGCCCGACAGCGCGCGGCTCACGGGGTAGGCGATGAACAGCGCCATCAGCACGCCGCAGCCCAGCACCGAGGCGGCCACGAACAGGTCGCCCTTGAAGCGGCCGAGCCGCGCGATGCCGAAGGCCGCGAGCAGCACCAGCGCACAGAGCGCCACGAAGCCGCCGGCGCCGATGCCGAACTGGTTGACCCCGAGCTCGCCGAAACGCGCCTCGAGCGCCGCGAAGGCCCAGCCGCGCGCGCCGATCGCGAAGCCCGCGAGCGCGAGCCCGAGCGCACCGCCCGCGCCGCCGGCCAGCAGCCAACGCCCCTGCGCGCGGCCCGGCGGCAGCCAGGCGCCGATGGCGCAGACCAGCAGGCCCGCCAGCCCGACGAACAGCCAGGCGCGCCCCTGCAGGGCCGCCTGCATCAGGCCATTGGCGCCCTCGGCGCCGCCGAAGACCTGCGGAACGGCCTCGTACCAGGTCGCATCCTGGATCGCATACCAGGGCAGCAACAGGTAGGCCGCGAGGCCCAGCAAGACCCAGGCGCGGATCCAGCGCTGGGTGCGCCGCGCCGCGGCCTCCGATGCCGGATTGCGCGGGGCCGCCGCGCGGGGCGAGGCTCCGATGGAACGCGCTTCCACTTAGCGCGGCAGCGAGTTGACGTCCTTCTCCCAGCGCGCGATCAGGCGGCGGCGCTCGGCGCTGGCACCGTACTTGGCGTAGTCGTAGTTGATGAACTTGATCTTCTTGAAGTCGGGAATGCGCGGATCGAGCTTGGCATTGACGTTGCTCGGCAGCTGGAACTGCTTGTTGGCGGCGCCGAGTTCCTGCGCGGCGGGCGTGAGCGCCCATTCGTAGAACTTCTTCGCGGCCTCGAGGTTGCGCGCGCCCTTGATGATGCTCATGGAGCCGATCTCGGCGCCGGTGCCGTCGCTCGGCGTGATGGTCTCGACCGGGAAGCCCTGCATCTTCTCGCCCGGGCCGTCGTGCACGAAGCTGATCGACACCGCGGTCTCGCCGCGCGCCACGGCCTTGATCGGGCCGGTGCCCGAGCGCGTGTACTGGCCGACATTCTTGTGCAGCGCCTTGAGGTACTCGAAGGCCTTGTCCTCGCCCATGAGCTGCACCAGCGTGGCGATCATGGTGTAGGCCGTGCCGCTCGAGGCGGGGTTGGCCACCTGGATGTCGCCCTTGTACTCGGGCTTGAGCAGGTCGGCCCAGGTCCTGGGCACCGGCAGCTTCTTCTTCGCCAGCAGCTCGGGGTTGTAGCCGAAGCCAAGCGGGCCCGAGTAGATGCCCACGGTCTTGTAGCCCGACTGCTTGGCCTGCTGCTGGGCCCAGGGATGCAGCTGCGGCAGCGAGGGCGACTTGTACTCGAGCGTCAGGCCCTGCTCGGCCGCCTGCAGGTGCGGGTCGCCGGTGCCGCCGAACCAGACGTCGGTCTTGGGGTTGTCCTTCTCGGCGATGAGCTGGGCCAGCGCCTCGCCCGAGCCCTTGAGCGCCATGTTGATGCGGGTGCCGGTGGTGCGCGCATACACGGTCGAGATCACGCTGCACCACTCGGCCTGCACCGAGCAGATCACGTTGACCGTGCCCTGGGCCGATGCCATGGCCGATCCACCCAGCAGCGCCGCCGCAACAAGAAGCTTCTTCATGGAGTTCTCCGCTTTGTCCAATAAAAAAAGGCCTCCCGGCCGTGGGTGCAGCGTAGCTTTAGTACAAGTGCGTGGAATCGGTACAAGTACCATCGCGATTGGCGGACCGGCGCATTGCCTGCTCTCGCCCCAGACCCAAGGAAAGTGTTCCCATGAGCTTCGATCTCGTTCTGTTCGGCGGCACCGGCGATCTCGCATGGCGCAAGCTGATGCCCGCTCTGTTCCAGGCCTTCCGGCACGGGAGCCTGCCGAAGGACGGGCGCATCGTCGGCGTGGCGCGGGACAACCTGTCGGACGACCAGTACCGCGAGCTGATCCAGTCGCGCTTCAATGCCGTCGAGGGCGCCAAGCGGCCCTCGCCCGAGGAGTTCGAGAAGTTCGCCTCGATGCTGCACTACCTGCGCATGGACCTGTCGAAGCCCGACGACTATGCGCGCCTGTCCGACCTGCTCAAGCAGCGCGATGCCGAAACGGTCGTGATGTATGTCGCCACCGCGCCGGGCCTGTTCACGCAGGTGGTCGAGCAGATCGCGGCTGCCGGCCTCAACGGCGCGCGCACCCGCATCGTGCTCGAGAAGCCGCTGGGCCACGACCTGGCCTCCAACCGCGCGATCAATGCCGCGGTGGGCAAGGTGCTCGAGGAGAAGCAGGTCTTCCGCATCGACCACTACCTCGGCAAGCCCTCGGTGCAGAACCTGTTCGCGATGCGCTTCGGCAACGCGCTGTTCGAGCCCATCTGGCGCCGCGAGCACATCGCCAACATCCAGATCACGATCGCCGAGGACCTCGGCGTGGAGAAGCGCGGCGCCTTCTACGACCAGACCGGCGCGCTGCGCGACATGGTGCAGAACCATGCGCTGCAGCTGCTGTGCGCCATCGGCATGGAGCCGCCGATCAACTCGCACGCCGACGCGATCCGCGACGAGAAGCTCAAGGTGCTGCGCGCCCTCAAGCCCTGGACGCCCGAGACGCTGGGCCTGCACACGGTGCGCGGCCAGTACACGGCCGGCACGGCCTACGGCGAGCGCGTGCCCGGCTACCGCGACGAACCCGGCGTCGACCGCGAGAGCCGCACCGAGACCTTCGTCGCGCTGCGCACCGAGATCGCCAACTGGCGCTGGGCCGGCGTGCCCTTCTACATCCGCACCGGCAAGCGGCTGGCCTCGCGCGACGCGCGCATCGAGGTCAACTTCCGCCCGACGCCGCACGCGATCTTCCGCGCGCCGGCCGGCAGCGCGAACAAGTTCGTGATCAACCTGCAGCCCAAGGACGGGCTCGAGCTGCACATGCTCGCGCAGGCGCAGGACAACCGCCGCAGCAACGGCCGCCAGGACAGCGCGGCGCAGCTCGCGCCGGTGCAGCTGGACCTCGACTTCGACAAGCGCTTCGGTTCCGAGCGCGTGGGCGCCTACGAACGGCTGCTGCTCGATGTGATCGACGGCCGGCTCAACCTGTTCGTGCGCAGCGACGAGCAGGAAGAGGCATGGCGCTGGGTCGAACCGCTGATCGACAGCTGGGCCAACGACGGCGGACCGCGCCCCTACGCGGCCGGCACCTGGGGCCCGAGCGCGTCGAGCGCGATGATCGCGCGCGACGGGTTCTCGTGGGGCGAGGAGCAGTAGCTCAGCCGAACTGCACGCAGCGCATGCTCAGCGTGCCCGACTGGAAGCCCTCGTGGACCGTCTTCGCGCGCTCGCCCGCGCCCGCGGCGCCGAGCGCGTAGAGAAACGGGAAGTAGTGATCGGGCGTGGCCACCGCGGTCGATGCGCCCGCGAGCCTTTCATAACCGATCAGCGCGCGGTCGTCGCGCCCGGCCAGCGCGGCCTTCACCGCATCGTCGAAGGACTGGGCCCAGGGCCGGCTCGCCGCCGGGCCGTCGGGCGTGCCGCGGTCGGTGGCGCGCAGGTTGTGCACCACGTTGCCGCTGCCCATCACCAGCACGCCCTTGTCGCGCAGCGCGGCGAGGTCGCGCCCCACCGCGTAGTGGAAGGCCGCGGGCTTGTCGTAGTCGATGCTGAGCTGGAACACCGGCACGTCGGCCTTCGGATAGAGATGCCTGAGCACGGTCCAGGTGCCGTGGTCCAGGCCCCATTGCTCGGTGGCGACCACCGGCGACTGCTTCACCGCCGCGGCCGCCTCGCGCGCGAGCGCGGGATGGCCGGGCGCCGGGTAGTCGATGTCGTGCAGCGCCTGCGGAAAGCCGCCGAAGTCGTGGATGGTGCGGGGCCGGGCCTGCACGCCGACGCCGGTCGCGCCGCTGCTGAGCCAGTGCGCCGAGACGCTGAGGATGGCCGTGGGCCGCGGCAGTTCGCGGCCCCAGGCCGCGAGCCGGCGCGTGAAGCCGTTGTCGGCCAGCGCATTCATCGGCGACCCATGGCCGATGAAGATCACCGGCATGCGCCGCGCGGGCGCACCGCCGGCGGCCGACGCCGCCTGCGAGACGGAAGCCAGCGCGCCCAGCACGGCGGTCGCCCCGAGCGCCGAGCCCATGAGGAAGCCGCGGCGGCCGAGCGCGCGCAGCGCACTGGCGTCGGAAGGAAGAGGGGTCATCGGAAGGGGCATGGCGCGGTGCAAAAGAGGCCGCGCCACTGTGCCGCGATGCGGCGCGCCCGGCTGTGCCTTTGCGCACATCTTCGTGCGCCCGACCCGATCTTCAGATCCGCCCTTCCTCCGCCGCATGGCAGGCCACCTGCACGCCGCGGATGCTCTGGAGCTTCGGCCGCTCGGCCGAGCAGCGCGCATTGGCATGCGGGCAGCGCGGATGGAAAGCGCAGCCCGCGGGCGGATTGAGCGGATTCGGCACCTCGCCCTGGACCGGCGTGCGCGCGCGCCCCGTGTGCTTCATCTGCGGGATCGCGTCGAGCAGCATGCGCGTGTACGGATGCTGCGGCGTCGAAAACAGCTTCTGCTTGTCCGCCACCTCCACCAGCCGCCCCAGGTACATCACGCCCACCTGGTCGGCCACGTGGCGCACCACCGCGAGGTTGTGCGAGATGAACAGGTAGGTCAGGCCCTGCTCGCGCTGCAGGTCCTTCATGATGTTGAGCACCTGCGCCTGCACGCTCACGTCCAGCGCCGAGGTGGGCTCGTCGCAGACCAGGAACTCCGGCTGCGTGGCCAGCGCGCGCGCGATCGAGATGCGCTGGCGCTGGCCGCCCGAGAACTGGTGCGGGTACTTGCTCATGTCCAGCGGCGACAGGCCCACCGACTGCAGCAGTTGGCCCACGCGCTCGCGCAGCTGGGCCTTGTCGCTCAAGATGCCGTGTTCGCGCAGCGGCTCGCCGATGATGTCCTCGACGATCCAGCGCGGGTTGAGGCTCGCGTAGGGGTCCTGGAAGATCATCTGGATGCGGCGGCGCAGCTTGCGGCCCTCGGCGGTCTTGAAGGCCGCGTGCGCGTCCTGGCCGTCGAACTGCAGCCCGCCGCGCGTGGGCGCGTACAGGCCCACGAGCAGCCGTGCGACCGTGCTCTTGCCGCAGCCCGATTCGCCGACCAGCGCGAGCGTCTTGCCGCGCTCGATCGAGAAGCTCACGCCATCGACCGCATGCAGCAGCACGCGCGGCTTGCGCTCGAGCACGCGGTTGAGCCAGGGCGGCGAGACGTCGAAGGTGCGCGCGAGGTCGTGGGCCACCACGAGCGGCTCGCCGCCGGTGGCCTTGCCGGGTTCGATCACGGCGCTCATCGCGTCACCTCCACGATCGGTTCGGCCGCCTCGGGCGTGGCGCGTTCGCCGGCCGCGAGCACGTCGTGATGCTTCGCCGCGATCTCGGCCTGGCCGGTGTGCGGATCGGTCGCGTCGTGCAGCCAGCAGGCGGCGCGCGTGGCGCCCGCGTGCATCAGCTCGGGCCGCTCCTCGAGGCAGCGCGCGAAGGTGCGCGGGCAGCGCGGGTTGTAGGCGCAGCCCCTGGGGATCGCATTGAGCCGCGGCATCGCGCCGTCGATCTGATTCAGCCGCTCGCGGTCGCTCGCCATGTCGGGGATCGAAGCCATCAGGCCCGCGGTGTAGGGATGCGCCGCCTGATGGATGACCTCGTGCACCGGGCCGATCTCGGCGATGCGGCCCGCGTACATCACGGCCACGCGGTCGCAGGTCTCGGCGATCACGCCCATGTCGTGCGTGATCAGCATCACGGCCGCGCCGCGGTCCTTGCAGACGCGCTTGAGCAGCTGAATGATCTGCGCCTGGATCGACACGTCGAGCGCGGTGGTCGGCTCGTCGGCCACGATCAGCTTGGGCTCGGCCGCGAGCGCGAGCGCGATCACCACGCGCTGGCGCATGCCACCCGAGAACTGGTGCGGGAAATGGTCGATGCGCTGCTCGGCGGCGGGAATGCCGGTGTCCTGCAGCAGGCCGATGGCACGCTTGCGCGCTTCCGATTCGGTCACGGGCAGGTGGGTGCGGATGGTCTCGACGAGCTGCCGGCCCACCGTGTAAAGCGGGTTCAGCGAAGTCAGCGGGTCCTGGAAGATCGCGCCGATCTTGCGGCCGCGGATCGGCCGCATGGCGTCGAAGCCGAGGTTGTCGATGCGCTGGCCCTCGAGCAGGATCTGGCCGCCGGCCACGCGGCCCGGCGGCTCGAGCAGGCCGATGATCGAGGCGCCGGTGAGCGACTTGCCGGCACCCGATTCGCCGACCACGCCGAGGATCTCGCCGGGTGCGATGTCGAAGGAGATGTCGTCGAGCGCGCGCAGGGTGCCGCGGCGGTTCGGAAATTCGACGACGAGGTTCTTGACCTGGAGCAGTGTCATGGCGTGTCTCCCGCTTCTTCAGCGCAGCCGCGGGTTGAGCGCATCGCGCAGCCAGTCGCCCAGCAGGTTCACGCTGAGCGCGATCAGCACCAGCATCGCTCCGGGGAACACGGTGATCCACCACTCGCCCGAGAACAGGTACTGGTTGCCGATGCTGATGAGCGTGCCCAGCGAGGGCGAGGTCGGCGGCACGCCGACACCGAGGAAGGACAGCGTGGCCTCGGTGATGATCGCGGTCGCGACCTGGATCGTGGCCAGCACCATCACCGGCCCGAGCACGTTGGGCAGCACGTGGCGCAGCATGATGCGCAGCGGCGCGACGCCGGTGACGCGCGCGGCCTGCACGTATTCCTTGCTGCGTTCCACCAGCGTGGAGCCGCGCACGGTGCGCGCGTACTGCACCCAGCCGGTCAGCGAGATCGAGATGATGAGCACGCCGAAGGCCAGCGAATCGTTGGCATGCGGGAACAGCGCGCGGCCCACGCCGGCGATCAGCAGCGCGACCAGGATCGGCGGGAACGACAGCATCACGTCGCACAGCCGCATGAGGAAGGTGTCGAGCCAGCCGCCGAAGAAGCCGGCCAAGAGGCCCAGCACGACGCCGACGAAGACCGACAGCACCACCGACACCACGCCGACGATCAGCGAGATGCGCGCGCCGTAGATCACGGCCGAGAGGATGTCGCGGCCCTGGTCGTCGGTGCCCAGCAGGTACTTGGCCGAACCGTCGGTGGTCCAGGCCGGCGGCAGGCGCGCGTCGCCGAGTTCGAGCGATGCGAGATCGAAGGGGTTGTGCGGCGACACCCAGCCGGCGAACACCGCGCAGAACAGGCAGGTCAGCGCGATCAGCGCCGCGACGATCGCCACCGGCGAGGTGCGGAAGCTGTAGCCGACGTCGCTGTCGAACCAGCGGACTATGGTTCTTTTCATCGCCGGGCCGCCCCAAGAGGAAAAGCGGCCCCCTCGGGGGGCAGCGGACCTTGCGCAGCAAGGAGAGCGTGGGGGTTGTTTTTCATCGTGGAAGCAAAAGGAATGGGCCCGCAAGAAGCGGGCCCATGGTCAGGCCGCAAGAGCAGCGAAGGGCCGCATCAGGGCTTGACGCTCATCCACTTGAAATACATGAAGTTGTCGGCCAGCTGCACCAGCTCGACCTTCTTGCTCACGCCCCAGGCCAGCGACTGCTGGTGCAGCGGCAGCGTGCCGACGTCGTCCGCATGGATCTTGAAGGCTTCCTTGATCAGCTCGTTGCGCTTGGTCTTGTCGCTCTCGGACTGGATCTTCTTCGTGACCTCGTCGAGCTTCGGATTGCAGTAGGCGCCCAGGTTGAACTGGCCCGTGCCCTTGTCGTCGGGGCAGGAGGTCAGCGAGCTCAGCGCGTTGTGCGAGTCGTAGGTGGTCGGGGTCCAGCCCAGCATGTAGAAGCTGGTGTCGCGGCGCAGGATCTTCGGGAAGTAGGTGCCCTTGGTCTCGGCCACGAGGTTGATCTTGACGCCGATCTTCGCGAGGTTGGCGGCCACGCTCTGGCAGATCTGGCCGTCGTTGACGTAGCGGTCGTTCGGGCAGTTGAGCGAGACCTCGAAGCCGTTCGGATAGCCGGCCTCGGTCAGCAGCTTCTTGGCGGCCTCGACGTCGAAGGGCAGGCGCTTGTCCTGCTCGGCGGTCCAGCCGTTGATGCCGGGGCCGACCAGCAGGCCCGTGGGCCGCGAGGCGCCGCGCATCACGGTGCGCTGGATGCCGGCGATGTCGATGGCCTGGTAGAAGGCCTGGCGAACGCGCTTGTCCTTGAACGGGTTCTTGCCCTTGATGTTCGAGTACTGCAGCTCGTCGCGCTTCTGGTCCATGCCCAGGAAGATGGTGCGCAGCTCGGGGCCGGTGATCACGCGAGCGTTGGGCGCGGCGTTGATGCGCGCGATGTCCTGCACGGGCACCGGCTCCATCACGTCGACTTCGCCCGAGACCAGAGCGGCCACGCGGGTGGCGGGGTTGGCGATCGGCGTGAAGACGATCTCCTGCGCGTTGCCGTCGATCTTGCCCCAGTAGGTGCCGTTGCGCGTGAACACCGTGCGCACGTTCGGCTGGCGCTCGCGCACGCGGAACGGGCCGGTGCCGTTGGCCTTGAACGAGGCCGTGTTCTCGATGCCCTTGCGGCGGTCGACCGGCTTGGTGGCCTGGTTCTCCTCGCACCATTTCTTGCTCATGATCATCGTCAGCGAGATCACGTCGGGCAGGATCGGGAACGGGCCGTTGGTCTCGATCTCGACGGCGAGCTCGCCGACCTTGCGCACGGCCTTGATCTCGCTGAGCGTGGCCTTCATGTCGGAGCCGTCGCCCTGCGCGCGCGCGAAGCTGAACACCACGTCGTCGGCGGTGAACGGCGTGCCGTCGTGGAACACCACGCCCTTGCGCAGCTCGAAGCGCCAGACGTCGGGCGAGGTCTGTTTCCAGCTGGTGGCCAGGAGCGGCGCGAGGCTCAGGTCCTTGTTGCGGCCCACGAGGGTTTCGTAGACGTTCGCCGTCACGCTGAGCTGCAGCGATTCGTTGAGCGAGTGCGGATCGAGCGACAGCGCGTCGCCCTGGTTGGCGATGCGGATGGTCTGCGCGCCGGCGACCATGCTGACGGCGCCCAGGGCGCACACGACCGCGGCCGCGGCCACATTTCTTCTGAGACTCATGGGAAACACTCCTCGGGTTGGGATCAAAACAATCAAGGCGCCGCGGTGGCGGCAGCTCTCTCCGGCTGCCCGCCGCGGGTCGCGGCGAGCGGCATGCCCCGCTCGATCAGCCCCGCGTGCAACGCGGCGCCGAGCGGCAGGATCTCGTCATTGAAGTCGTAGCGGCTGTTGTGCAGGAAGGCGCCGCGGCGCGCGTCCTGGCCCAGGCGCAGGTAGGCACCGGCCTTCTTCTGCAGCATGAACGAGAAGTCCTCGGCGCCCATGCTGGGCTCGAGGCTGCGGTCGACATTGGAGGCGCCGACCAGCGACTCGGCCACGTCGGCCGCGAACATGGCCTCGGGCGCGGTGTTGATGGTGGCCGGGTAGATGCGTTCGTACTTCAGCGTGGCGGTGGCGCCGAAGCCCGCGGCCACGGACTTGCAGAGCTCGCCGAGCCGCTGCTCGACCTGCGCCTGCACGCGCGCGCTGAAGGTTCGCACGGTGCCCACGAGGGTGGCCTCGCCCGGCACCACGCTGAAGGCGCCGAGGTCGCCCGCCTGCATCGCGCAGATGCTGATCACGGCCGCGTCGATGGGCCGCACGTTGCGCGAGACGATGGTCTGCACCGCGGTGATCAGATGCGCCGCCACGGCCACGGGATCGACCGTGAGGTAGGCATGCGCGCCATGGCCGCCCTTGCCCTTGATCTCGATCGTGATGCGGTCGGCCGCGGCCATCATCGCGCCGCGGTTGATGCCGACCGTGCCGGCCGGCATCGCGGGCCAGTTGTGCATGGCATAGACCGACTGCACCGGGAAGCGGTCGAACAGGCCGTCCTCGATCATCACGCGCGCGCCGGCGTAGCCTTCCTCGCCAGGCTGGAAGATCAGCACCGCGGTGCCGTCGAAGTTGCGCGTCTCGGCGAGGTAGCGCGCGGCGCCCACGAGCATCGCCGTGTGGCCGTCGTGGCCGCAGCCGTGCATCAGGCCCTCGGTGCACGAGCGCCAGCCGAAGTCGTTGTCCTCGCGCATCGGCAGTGCGTCCATGTCGGCGCGCAGGCCGATCATGCGGCCGCTCGCGGTGGAGCGGCCGCGGATCACCCCGACCACGCCGGTCTTGCCGATGCCGTCGTGGATCTCGTCGACGCCGCAGGCGCGCAGCGCCTCGCGCACGCGGCCCGAGGTGTAGACCTCCTCGAAGCCCAGTTCGGGATGCGCGTGCAGGTCGCGCCGGAAGGCCTCGATCTCGGGATAGAAGCTCGCGATGTGGGCGAAGGCGCGGCCGTTGGCCTGCAGGCGCGGAGTGGCCGCGGTGGGGGTGGCGCTCATGTCAATGTCCTCCCGCCTTGCCGATGCGCAGCCGTGGATCGACCACGAAATACAGCAGGTCCACGATGAGGTTGATGGTGACGAAGATCAGCGCGATCAGGCACAGGTAGGCGGCCATCACTGGGATGTCGGCGAAGGTCACGGCCTGGATGAACAGCAGGCCCATGCCCGGCCACTGGAACACCGACTCGGTGATGATCGCGAAGGCGATGAGGCCGCCGAGCTGCAGGCCGGTGATGGTCATCACGGGCACCAGCGTGTTCTTGAGCGCATGGCCGAAGTGGATGGCGCGGTTCGAGAGGCCGCGTGCGCGCGCGAACTTGATGTAGTCGGTGCGCAGCACCTCGAGCATCTCGGCGCGCACCAGCCGCATGATCAGCGTGAGCTGGAAGATCGCGAGCGTCACCGCGGGCAGCACGATGTGCATCCAGCCGTCGGGCTTGAGCAGGCCGGTGGACCACCAGCCGATCTGCACCGTGTCGCCGCGGCCGAAGCTCGGGAACCAGCCGAGCGTGACGGCGAAGACCAGGATCAGCAAGATGCCGATCAGGAAGGTGGGCAGCGACACGCCGAGCAGCGAGACGGTCATGAAGACCTGGCTCATGAAGGTGCCGCGGCGCAGCGCGGTGTACACGCCCATCGGTATGCCGATCAGCAGCGCGAGCAAGGCCGCGACCAGCGCGAGCTCGAGCGTGGCCGGGAAGCGCTCGCCGATCAGGCGCGAGACCTTCGCGCCCTGGCGCAGGCTCAGGCCGAATTCGCCCTGCGCGGCGTTCACCAGGAAATGCCAGAACTGCACGAAGAAGGGCCGGTCGAGCCCCAGCGCGGAGCGCATCTCGCGGATCTGCTCGGGTCGGGCGTCCTGGCCCAGCAGGAACACGACCGGATCGCCCACGTATTGGAAGAGAAGGAAGGCGATGAACGCGACCGCGACCATCACGATCACGGCCTGGATCAGGCGACGCAGTACGAAGGCAATCATTCAGTTCTGAAAATGAGCAGGCATGCTAGCAGTGCAAACTGCGTGCCCGCACGGGGGTTCCCCCGGGGTGCACGCGCTTGGTGCGTGTGCTCTTTCGAGAGCGGCGCGAGGGTACCTCGACGGACCCGATGCCAACAGAATGCCCATGAAAAAAAGCCGCTCGACTTGCGTCGAGCGGCTTCTTGATCTTTCGATTCGAAGCTGGCTTGCGCCAGCATCAAATTAGAAAGCGTGACGGATACCGAAGTCGTAGCCCGTAGCGCTCTTCGGAGCGTACGTGTAGCCCGTCAGGGTGCCGTAGCCCGGCGAACCGCCGGTCGTGATGCCCATCACGCCAGGGTTGTTCTGGCCGTCCTTGATGGAGATGCGCGACAGCGTAGCGTACAGAGCCGTACGCTTCGACAGGTTGTGCACATAGCCCACAGCGAACTGGCTGGCGCGGCTGCTGCCGTTGTTGTAGAAGTTGAACGGCACGATGGCCGAGTCAGGCTTGTACTTCACTTGCGAGTACGAAGCGCGGATCAGGCCGGGGCCGACGGGGATCGTCGCACCGATCAGAGCGCCGTTGTACTTGTTCGACACGCCTTGCGTCAGAACGTACGGGATGCCCAGCAGGGAAACCGTCGAGCTCAGGTTGTACGCGTCCTTGACTTGCGAGATTTCACCGAACAGCTTGACGGGACCGAAGTCGTACGAAGCGCCCAGGTTGAAGGTCTTCAGACGATCCTTGCCAGCGACGGTCAGGTCGGTCAGGCTGTCCTTGGTGTCGATGCCGTAGGCAGCAGCGACGTCCAGGGGACCGTTCGCGTAGCCGAAGCGACCACCGATGTAGCGACCCTTCTTGCTCGGGCTGCCCAGGACTTCGTCCGACTTGACGTTCTCATGCAGAGCGTACTGGAACTGGCCGTAGAAACCGCCCAGGTTCGGGGGCAGGAAGTAGGCGATGGCGTTGCTGGTACGGACATAGCTGTCCGACGGGCTAACACCGACCGGCGTGCCGCCGTGCGTCGAAGCCAGGTTCACGTTGGTGCGGAAGATCGCGCTCGAACCGACACCGTTGGTGCCGAAGGGGTCGAACACGGTGTCGTTCCAGAACGTGGCGGTGTAGTCACGACCCAGACGGATTTCACCGAAACCACCCGACAGGCTCACGGTCGAGCGGCGAGCGAAGTTGGAGATACCACCCTTGCCGTCGTCGTTCGTGATCGGGGCTTCGAGCCAGAAGCTGGCTGCCAGGCCACCACCGAGGTCTTCCGTACCACGGAAGCCGATGCGGCTGGAGTTGTAGCCCGAGTTCGACAGAGCGGTCTGGCTGCGCTTGAGCGAGCCCGGCACCGTGAACGGAACCGCGAACGGGTTCGTGTAGTACAGATTGCTCTTGGTCGAATAGCCGCTGACTGCAGCGTCAACCACGCCGAACAGCGTCACGGACGATTGCGCCGAGGCAACACCGGCAACAGCCAGGGCAGCCAGAGCAACTAGAGATTTTTTCATTGCAAGTTTCTCCAAGGTTAAACATAGGGCTCCGGCGCGAAGGGCTCACCGTGACTGGCACTTCTGTGCTCCCACCGGACCCCGGGCCAACCTCCTTTTGGGAAGTTGTCGCTATTGCACCAGAGCCGCTGCGGCAGGGCAAAACAATTCGGCCGAAATCTCCTACCCTCCCCGCGTTTCGTTGCAGTGATGCAACAAAGGACTTAGGGCCTTTCCATCTCATAATGTGAAACAAACTTGCCGGAATTGGTGCTTTGGCAAGTTGCGTTCCAATCCCTTCATGACGACTTCGCTCGACCCCCTGCTGACCGCCGCCGATTCCGCGCTGCGGACGCTGTTCGCCCGTCCGCATGCCACCCGCGCGAGCCCCGTCCCCGCCCAGCCCGGCGGGGAATTGAGCGACACGGAGCGGCGCGAGGCCGGCGCGCTGATGCGCGTCAACCATGTCGGGGAAGTGTGCGCGCAGGCGCTCTACACGGCGCAGGCGGCCGTGGCGCGCGATCCCCTGCTGCGCGCGCAACTGCTCGAGGCAGCGCACGAGGAAACGGACCACCTGGCCTGGACGCGCGAGCGCCTGGACGCGCTCGGCGCACGCCCCTCGATGCTCAATCCACTCTGGTACGCGGGTGCTTTCGGGCTTGGCCTGGTCGCCGGGCGGCTCGGCGATCCGCTGAGCCTGGGCTTCGTGGCGGAAACCGAGCGCCAGGTCGAGGCCCACCTGGACAGCCACCTGGACCGGCTCCCCCCCGCGGACAGCGCTTCGCGCGCGGTGGTCGAACAGATGAAGGCCGACGAGGCCCGGCACGCCGACAACGCCGTGGCCGCGGGCGCCGCCGAGCTGCCGCCGCCCGCCAAGTCCCTGATGCGCGTCGCCTCACGGGTGATGACGACCGTGGCGCACCGGATCTGACCCCCGGGAGGATCAGGCTTCGATCAGGTCGAAGCTGGTCGTGATCTCCGCGGTCTTGGCCAGCATGATGCTGGCGGAACAGTAGGTCTCATGGCTGAGAGCGATCGCTCGCTCCACTGCGGAGGCCGGAATTCCCTTGCCGGCCACGGTGAAATGCATGTGGATCTTGGTGAACACCTTGGGATCCTTCTCGGCCCGCTCGCTGGTCAGCTTGACGCTGCAGCGCTCCACCTGGTGGCGGCCGCGCTTGAGGATCAGCACCACGTCGTAGGCCGTGCAACCGCCGGTGCCGGCCAGCACCGTCTCCATGGGACGCGCCGCCAGGTTCTGGCCGCCGTTCTCGGGCTTGGCCGCATCGGGCGCCCCGTCCATCATCAGGACGTGGCCGCTGCCCGTCTCGGCCACGAAGCCCATCGACGAACGCGCGCCCGCATTGCCGGTCCAACTTACAGTGCATTCCATCTTTTTTTGAACTCCGGTTCCGGATGTCTGGCAAAAATCACGCCCGGCATCGTTATCTGTGTGGGAAAAGCGTCACTCGCTTGTTGCATCGCAACAAACAACCGATATACTTTATTTCATTGCGCACCCCGGTGCGTGCAAGTTGTCTCCTCCACCCTTCCAATTGGTGGATTTAGCCCCGAGCCGCAAGGCCCGGGGCTTTTTTCTTGGGCGCCGCGCCCACTCTAGCCATCCGCTCCGAAGGGCAGTTGCTCTGGCTGCCCTGGCTGTTGCCGGTGTTGCCTCGGCCCAGTCTTCCGTCACGTTGTTCGGTGTGGTCGATGCCGCAGTCAGCAACTACTCGACGAAGAGCACCTACTACAGCCCGCTCGCGAACCCCTTCCTGGTGGCACCCGTCGGCGTGAAGCAAAGCCAGACCGCGCTCTCGCGTTCGGGCTACAACTCCAGCCGCCTCGGCTTCCGCGGCACCGAGGACCTAGGCGGCGGCCTGGCCGCCAGCTTCTGGCTCGAGGCCCCCATCAGCAACGACGACGGCTCCAAGGGCGTCGCCGACTTCAGCCGCCGCTCGACCGTGAGCCTGTCGGGTGGTTTCGGTGAAGTCCGCCTCGGTCGCGACTACACCTCGACCTTCTGGAACGACACCGTGTTCGATCCGTTCGGCACCAATGGCGTCGGCACCAACCTCATCGCCACGATCAACAGCAACCTGTCGACCTCGTCCGGCCCCGGCTCCGCCGTGGACAAGACCGACAACTACTACCGCGCCAGCAACAGCATCGGATACTTCCTGCCTCCGAACCTGGGCGGTTTCTACGGCCAGATCCAGTACGCGCTGCACGAGAACGTGAAGTCGAGCGGCCTGCCCGAAAGCCCGTCGACCAAGGGTCGCTACGTCGGCGGCCGCTTCGGCTACGCCAACGGCCCGATCGACGTGGCTGCCGCCTACGGGCAAAGCACCGCCGCCGACAGCGTGACCATCAACAACCTGTCGCTCATCACCGGCTCGCAGGATCGCAAGATCAGCACTTTCAACCTCGGCGCTTCGTACGACTTCGGTCCGGTCAAGCTCTTCGGCGAGGTGTCCCGCGTGAAGGACAAGAACGAAACGGGCGCGAGCTCGAGCTTCGTGAACCCCCTCACGCTGCAGTCGGTCCCCTACTTCGCCACCAGCTCGCAGAGCGACAAGTACAACGGCTACCTGCTGGGCGTGACGGTGCCGGTCGGCCCCGGCCTGATCCGCGCTTCGTACTCGACGGTCAAGTTCAAGAACGGCGCGCCGCTCAGCGTCGCGGAAGCGCTCTTCGGCGGCAACCGCGATGCCTCGGCGAACAAGTTCGCGATCGGCTACGTGCATAACCTGTCGAAGCGCACCGCGCTGTACGCCACGGTGGCTCGCATCCGCATCAAGGACGGCCAGAACAACCCCGGCGTGATGGGCGCGACCACGGGCGGCACCCCCGCTTACCTGGACGCCGCGAAGAACCTCGGCTGGGCTCCGCGCACGGCCACCGGTTACGACATCGGCATCCGCCACGCGTTCTAAGCCGATCTGAAAGAAGCCGATTCCGATGCTGGCTCCCGCCAGATCGAATCCTTCTCATCCCAAGCCGCCCGGTTCGCGCCGGGCGGCTTTTTGGTCGTCCGTGTCGAGCGTTCTGTCGACGCTCTTTCCGAATCCGCCTCTTCCGCGCCTGCGGCGCCGGCCTCAAGCCTCGAGGACCGACGGGTTCATCGCAGCCCTCTCACACCGTGCGTCCCCGACGGCTTTGCAACAGCCCCACATTCATTTCCCCATTGAGCACCGACGCATAGAAGCGCTCGACCATGTTGACACTCGTTCTTGCATTGCGCGCCAAGGTCAGCATGTCGATGCCCTGCCCATAGAGCAAACGCAACGTGATGGCGGTATGGCGCAGGCAGTAGAGCGTGCGGTCCTGCCCCAGCGGCCCCTTCTCGATGCCCTCGACCTCGAGCACCCAGTGAAAGAGGAAGTTGAGAACCGCGAGCGCGTGCTCGCGGTTCTTGAGCTGCGGCAGGAAGATGTAGTCGTCCGCGCCATCGAAGCCGTGTCGCGCGCGGTGCGCGACGAGGCGTTCGTAGACACGCACCGCGGGCTGCAGGCTCACGATGGGCTGGCTGTGGCGCTTCGTCTCCGGCAGGTTCATGCGCAGGTAGACATGCTTCGCGCGCACCACCTCGATGTGCTTGTGCTTCATGAGCTTGATGTCGCTCGGCCGCACGAAGGTGTTGACCATCCAGCGGATCAGCCACGGCATCTCGTCGGGCATCACCAGCAGTTCGCGCGCGATCCAGAAGCGCTCGCCGGGCGCGAGTGCATCGAGCACGGGATGCGATCGGCCGCGCAACCTGCGCGCCGCGGCGATCAGTGCGCGGTACTCGGCCACGCTGAAGCTTCCGCGCGGCCGGCTGCGCACCTTCACCTTCGGAAACAGCGGCGCTTCGCGCAACACACCGATGTGCACGCCATGCATCACGACCTTGCGCAGCAGCACGAGGTACTGCGCGATCGTCGTGCTCGTGAAGCCCTCGTCGCCGAGCCGATCGATGAGCCGCTGCGCATCGCGAGTGCCGAACGCCTGCGCGGGCAAATCCCCCAGCAGCGGAAGGACATGCGCACGCAATCTGTTGCCCATCACCTGCCAGGTGGCGCGTCCTATCTCCCCACGTTGAACGCGCGCGGCCTCCGCGTGCATCAACTTTTCGGAAAGATCACTGACAGAAATTGATAACAGATTCTGTCCGTCTTTGAACTTTTCGGCGGCCGGTGGGACTGCGGGATAGGTGCGTCCAAAAAAACCGGAATCATTGGCGGCAGGCGCGTTGGGAAAGAGAGTTATGACATTTGTGTCCATGTCATCTCCCGTATGCAATCCCGATGCCTCTTATCATTCGTTGTTAACAAAATTCTCCCCAGGAACAATCGTGCGCCATGCACCCTCGTCGGCACTGACACCTGCTGACTATCTCCGAAAAATTCTCAACGCCCGCGTGTACGACGTGGCGGTCGAATCGGCCCTCGAAAAAGCGCGCGCGCTGAGCGAGCGAATCGGCAACACGGTGCTGCTCAAGCGCGAGGACCAGCAGCCCGTCTTCAGCTTCAAATTGCGCGGTGCCTACAACAAGATGGCGCACCTGAGCGCCGAGCAACTCGCCAACGGCGTGATCTGCGCATCGGCCGGCAACCATGCGCAAGGCGTGGCCCTCGGCGCGCGCAAGCTCGGCGCGCGCGCGGTGGTGGTGATGCCGGTGACGACGCCCAAGCTCAAGATCGATGCGGTGCGCGGCTTCGGCGGCGAGGTCGTGCTGCATGGCGACAGCTATTCCGACGCCTACACGCGCGCGCTCGAACTGCAGGCCGAACAGAAGCTGACCTTCGTGCACCCCTTCGACGATCCCGAGGTGATCGCGGGCCAGGGCACGATCGCGATGGAGATCCTGCGGCAGCACCAGGGCCGGCTCGATGCGGTCTTCGTCGCGATCGGCGGCGGCGGCCTGATCTCGGGCGTGGCCAACTACATCAAGGCCGTGCGTCCCGAGATCAAGGTGATCGGCGTGCAGATGAACGACTCCGACGCGATGATGCGATCGGTCGCGGCGCGCCAGCGCGTGACCTTGTCCGACGTGGGCCTGTTCGCCGACGGCACCGCCGTCAAGCTCGTGGGCGAGGAAACCTTCCGCGTCGCGAGCGACCTGGTGGACGACTACGTCTCGGTCGACACCGACGCGGTCTGCGCCGCGATCAAGGACGTGTTCGTCGACACGCGCAGCATCGTCGAGCCCTCGGGCGCGCTGGCGGTGGCGGCGATCAAGCAGTACGCGGCGCAGCATGGCCGCCATGGCGAGACCTACGCGGCGATCCTCAGCGGCGCGAACATGAACTTCGACCGCCTGCGCTTCGTGGCCGAACGCGCGGAAGTCGGCGAGGAGCGCGAAGCGCTGTTCGCGGTCACGATCCCCGAGGAGCGCGGCAGCTTCCGGCGCCTGTGCGAGCTGGTCGGCCAGATGCCGATCGGCGACGCCGACACGAACGCGGCCACTCCGGGCGGCGGCTTGCGCAACGTGACCGAGTTCAACTACCGCATCAGCGACGCGGCCCAGGCCCATGTCTTCGTCGGCCTCACGACCTCGACGCGCGGCGAGTCGGCGGTCATCGCCAGGGCCTTCGGCGAGAACGGCTTCGACGCGCTCGATCTCACGCACGACGAACTCGCCAAAGAACACCTGCGCCACCTCGTCGGCGGGCGCACCGGCCTCGCGCACGACGAGCGCCTGCTGCGCTTCATCTTCCCCGAGCGTCCCGGCGCGCTGCTCAAGTTCCTGAGCCTGATGCGTCCGAACTGGAACATCAGCCTGTTCCACTATCGCAACCAGGGTGCGGATTACGGCCGCATCCTGGTCGGCCTGCAGGTGCCCGCCGGCGACGGCGAAGCATTCGACGCTTTCCTCGAAACCCTGGGTTATCCCTACGTGGAAGAAACCGCGAACCCCGCGTACCGCCTGTTCCTCCAGGCCTGAAAGAAGAAAACCGGCGCGCTGCCGGTTTTTTTCTTTCCGCCCAACGCGGCGCTACTGCGCGGTCGCCCCGCCCTGCCCGGGCTGCGGCATTGCCGCCCCGTCCGGCTGCGGCTGCGGCTGCAGCGCGGCGGCGGCAGGCGCCATCGCGGGCATGGTCGCAGGCAGTACGCCAGGATTCGGAGGCGCCTGCATCACGGGTGCCGAACCGATCGGCGGCGGCACGCTCACGTTGATCGGCGCCTTCACCGGCAGCTGCAAGGTGAACGCGGCCGGCGCATCCATCCGCGTGCCCAGCGTCGCCGAGCGCAGTCCGACCGACTGCAGCACGTAGCCCTCGCCGACACGCGAGCCCACGCGGAAGGGCCGCGGCGGCTTGCCGTCGATGGCGATCAGCGCCGCGCCCTGGCTCGAGGGGTCGGCCACCACGCCCGCGAGCGCGAAGCGGCTGGCCGCCTCGGGCGCCACCGGCGCGTTGCTCGAGGCCGGCAGCACGCCGAAGATCCGCGCCACCGCGTCGTTGTCGGCCGCCGCGGCGGGCCGTCCGGCGGCAGCGGCCGCGGCGACGGTCTGCACCGGCGACGCCAGCCGCAGACCCCAGAACACGGCCGCACCGGCCGCGAGCGCCCACAGGCCCGTGGTTGCGAGGGGCGCATGCCAGCGCGCGGCGGTATAGGGACTTGTCATGGCCGCGGATTATCATGCAGCGCGCTTTCCGAACCATGTCACCGAAATCCATGACCAAACTCCTTCGCGCCGCCACCCGTTCCGCCCAGCGCGGCTTCACGCTGATCGAGCTGATGGTGGTGCTCGTCATCATCGGCGTGCTGGCCGCGCTGATCGTGCCGAACGTGATCGAGCGGGCCGATGACGCCCGCGTGACGGCCGCCAAGACCGACATCAACAACCTGATGCAGGCGCTCAAGCTCTACCGCCTCGACAACCAGCGCTATCCCACGGCCGAACAGGGCCTGCAGGCGCTGCTGGTGCGCCCGACCACCGGCCCGGCGGCCCCCAACTGGAAGCCTTACGTCGAAAAGCTCCCGAACGACCCCTGGGGTCATCCCTACCAGTACATGAACCCAGGCATCAAGGGCGAAATCGACGTGCTCTCGCTCGGCGCCGATGGACAGGCCGGCGGCGAGGGCAAGAATGCCGACATCGGCAGCTGGCAATAGACGCCGCGCCGGCCGCCGGGCCGCGGGCTTCACGCTGATCGAACTGATCGTGGTGATCGCGGTGATCGCGATCGCCACGGCCGGCGTGAGCTTCGCGATGCGCGACAGCGGCCAGGCCCGGCTCGACCGCGAGGCCGACCGCCTCGCCGCGCTGCTCGAATCGGCCCGCGCCCAGTCGCGCGCCAGCGGCATCGCGGTGCGCTGGCGCCTGGTCGAGGGCGGCAGCTTCGTGTTCGACGGCCTGCCGCCCGGCACGCTGCCCAACGGCTGGGCCTCGCAGGGCATGACGGCGCAGGCCTTCTTCGCCAACGGCATTCCGGTCGCGGCGCTGCTGCTCGGCCCCGATCCGATCATCGCGCCCCAGCAGGTGCTGCTGTCCTCCGACGGCCCGCCCGCGCGCACCTTGCGCATCGCGACCGACGGCCTGCGCCCCTTCTCGGTCAGCAATCCATGAGGCAGCGCGCCCCCCGCGCCGCGGCCGCCGCGCGGCGCCGCCGCGGCTTCACGCTGATCGAGGTGCTGATCGCGCTCGGCATCGTCGCGCTCGCGCTGGCCGCGGGCTCCGAGGCGACGATGGCGCTCACGCGCAACGCGCAGCGCCAGTCCGACCTGCTGCTGGCCGACCTGTGCGCCGAGAACGAACTGGCCAAGGCCCGGCTCGCGCGCCAGATGCCGGGGGTGGGCATCTCGGGCTCCATCTGCGCCCAGGCCGGCGCGAGCTTCAACGTGACGACCACCGTGTCCCCCACGCTGAATCCCAATTTCAACCGCGTCGACGTGCAGGTGCGCGACGCGGTCGATGCGCCGATCCTGCGCCTGTCGACGGTGGTGGGGCGCTACTGATGAACCGCAGGCCTGCCCGCACAACCCGCGCCCGCGGCTTCACGCTGATCGAGCTGCTGGTCGCGATCGCGGTGATGGCGCTGCTCGCGCTGGTCAGCTGGCGTGGGCTCGACGGCATGTCGCGCGCCACCTCGCAGAACCAGCTGCGCGCCGACGCGGTGCTCACGCTGCAGACCACGCTGGCGCAATGGAGCACCGACCTCGACGCGGTGGTCGCGCTCGCGCAGACGCGGCCGATCGACTGGGACGGCCGCGTGCTGCGCCTCACGCGCAGCGGCGGCGACGCCGCCAACCCCGGCGTGCTGGTGGTGGCCTGGACGCTGCGCGCCGGCCCCGACGGCGTGCGCTGGCGCCGCTGGCAGTCGCCGCCCTTCAGCACCCGTGGCGCCTGGCAGCAGGCCTGGGCCCAGGCCGCCGCGTGGGCGCAGGAAAACGCCGGTGCGCAGGGCAGCTACGGCGGCCCCAACGGCTTCAGCGACACGGTGCTGATCCCGGTGCAGAGCTGGCAGCTCTACTACTTCCGCAACGACGTCTGGGTGCCCGCGAGCGAACTGCAGGCCACGCCGGCCAATCCGCAGGCACCGACCGGCTCGATCGTCAGCATGCCCGACGGCGTTCGGCTGGTGCTCACCCTGCCGCCGGGCGACGGCCTCTCGGGCACGCTCACGCGCGACTGGGTGCGGCCCACCGTGGGATCGCAACGCTCATGACGCCACGCCACCACCAACGCCATCGGCAGGCCGGCGCCGCGCTGCTGGCCGCGATGCTCACCGTGACGCTGGTCGCCACCTTCGCCGCCGCCGCGCTGTGGCAGCAGTGGCGCGCGTCCGAGGTCGAATCGGCCGAGCGCGCGCGCGTGCAGGCGGCCTGGGTGCTGGTCGGCGCGCTCGACTGGTCGCGCCTGATCCTGCGCGAGGACGGCCGCGCCGGCGGCCCCGACCACCTGGCCGAGCCCTGGGCCGTGCCGCTCGAGGAAGCGCGGCTCACCAGCTTCCTGGCGGCCGACAAGAACGTCTCGAGCGACCAGCTCGAGGGCCTGCCCGATGCCTTCCTCTCGGGCCGCATCGTCGATGCGCAGTCCAAGCTCAACGTGCTGACGCTGGTGAATGCGGGCAAGCCGGTGCCAGCGGCGGTCGCCGCCTTCACCAAGCTGTTCGGATTGCTGAACCTGCCGGGCGCCGAACTCAACGCGATGGTCGCCTCGCTGACGCGCACCCTGAACACCACCACCGATGCCTCGGCCGGCGCACCGGCCGACGACGGCGCCAGCGCGCCGCTGATGCCGCAGGAGGTGTCGCAGCTCGTGTGGCTCGGCCTCTCGCCTGCGACCGCGGCCGCGCTCGAGCCCTACGTCACGGTGCTGCCGATCCGCACGCCGATCAACCTCAACACGGCGTCCGCCGAAGTCATTGCCGCCAGCCTGCCCTCGCTCACCATCGCCAACGCGCGCCAGCTGGTGGAACGACGCACGCGCACGTACTTCAAGACCTTCGCGGACGCCAATGCCGGCCTGCCCGCCGACGGCGGCCTGTTCAACGCCGAGCAGCACGGCGTCGCCACGCAGTTCTTCGAGGTCTACGGCCGCCTGCGCATCGACCGCACCTGGGTCGACGAGCGTTCGCTGCTGCAACGCGATGGCGTCACCGTCAAGACCTTGTGGCGTACGCGCGGCACCGGCGCCACCTACACCTCGGTCAAACCCTGAGGCCCGTTACATTTTTCCGAGCATAAACGCCTTCCAACGCCCGTCACATCTGTCAGGTACGCTATGAAAAACGTAGTGCGCCTTTGTAAGACGCCCACCTACAATCACCGGCTTTTCCCCACACCCCCATGACCCCGCTGCTGCTCATCGCTCCCCTGCCTCCGGCCGACGCCGCGGGCGAGTACGACTGGGCCCAGGCCGGCGACGACGGCATCGTGCTGCGCGACCATGGCCGCGCACTGCTCGCGCTGCTGCCCTCGGGCAGCGAGGTCACGCTCGGCGTGCCGTCGACCGCGCTCTCGTGGCACCGCGTCACGCTGCCCAAGGGCAGCATGGGCAGCGCCTCCAAGCTGCGCGCCGTGCTCGATGGCCTGCTCGAGGAACACCTGCTCGACGACCCCGAGGCGCTGCACTTCGCCCTCGAGCCCGAGGCGCGCGCCGGCGATCCGGTGTGGGTCGCGGCCTGCAACCGCATCTGGCTGCGCTCGGTGGTGCAGGCGCTCGAGGCCAGCGGCCGGCGCGTCACCCGCATCGTTCCCGAGTTCGCGCCGCAGCCGGCCGACGGCCCGCCGCAGTTGCTGATCACCGGCGAGCCCGAAGCCCCGCAGCTCACGGTCTGCGACGCCGATGGCGTGGTCTCGCTGCCGCTCGCGGGCGCCGGCCTCGCGCTCTCGGCCGGCCTGCCGGCCGACACCGCCGTGATCTCGGCCGAGCCGGCCGTGGCCGCGGCGGCCGAACGGCTGCTCGAGCAGCGCGTGCCGATCGTGCAGGCGCCGCAGCGCTGGCTGCAGGCCGCGCGCTCGCGCTGGGAGCTCGCGCAGTTCGACCTCGCGGTCACGGGCCGCGCGCGCGCCGGCAAGAAATTCGCCTCCGTGGTCCAGACCCTGCGCTACGCGCCCGAATGGCGCGCCGCGCGCTGGGGCGCGGTGGTGCTGGTGCTGGTGCAGCTCGTCGGCCTCAACGCCTGGGCCTGGAAGGAGCGCAGCGCGCTCGAGGCCAAACGCGAAGCCGTCAAGGGCGTGCTCACGCAGACCTTCCCCGCCGTCAAGCTGGTGGTCGACGCGCCGGTGCAGATGCAGCGCGAAGTCGCCGCGCTGCAGCTCGCCGTGGGCGACGTGACCAGCGGCGACTTCGAACCCATGCTCGGCGCGCTCGCCGGCAATCTTCCGCCGGGCCGCGTGCCGAGCGCCATCGACTATGTGGCCGGCCAGTTGCGTCTGCGCGGCCTCGGGCTGCAGCCCTCCGAGGTTTCGCAGCTCACGTCCGCGATGGCGCCGCGCGGCTACGGCGTGCGCACCGAGGGCGATCTGCTGCTGGTACAGGCCGAGGCCACCCGATGAAATTCACCGAAGAACTCAAGGCCCGCTGGGCCGTCCTCGCGATGCGCGAGCGCCGCATGGTGATCGCCGCCGTCTCGCTGGTGGCGCTGGCCCTGCTGTGGTGGATCGCGCTCGCGCCCGCGCTGCGCACCCTCTGGGCCGCGCCGGCCGAGCACGCGAAGCTCGACGCGCAGCTGCAGCAGATGGCCACCCTGCAGAACCGCGCCAAGGCGCTGCAGTCGCAACCGCGGCTGGCGCGCGACGACGCGCTGCGCGCGCTCGAGACCTCGGTGCGCCAGGGCATCGGCGCCAGCGGCCAGCTGATGACCGGTGGCGGCGGCTCCGGCGACGTCGCCACCGTCACGCTGCGTCCCACCGCCGCCGACGCGCTCGCGCAATGGCTCGCGCAGGCGCGCGGCAATGCCCATGCGGTGCCGCGCGAGGCGCATCTCACGCGCGCCGTCGCCGCCACGCCGACCCCGCCCACCGGCCCGGCGCAGGCCGCCGCGCGCGACAAGACGCCCGAGCCGCCGCAGATCCGCTGGGAGGGCACCCTCGTCATGACGCTGCCGGCCGCGCGATGAGCCGCCCCCTCCACCGGTGCCCCCGTCCATGCTGACGCGCGCCCCGCTGTCTTCCCCCAAGCCGCGCCGCGGCTGGCGCTGGGCCGTGCTCGGCATCGTCGTCGGCGCGCTGGTCGCGCTGGTGCTGTTCGCGCCCGCGCGCTGGCTCGCGGCCGGCCTCTCGAGCTGGAGCGACGGCCGGCTGCTGCTGGTCAATCCGCGCGGCACGGTCTGGAACGGCGCCGCGGCCGTGGTGTTCGCGAGCGGCGCGGGCGGCGGCGAAGCCGTCTCGCTGCCCGGCACGCTCAACTGGCGCCTGCGGCCGGGCTGGGGCGGCGTATCCGCCTCGCTCGACCTGCCCTGCTGCGCCGCCCAGCCGCTCGAACTGCGCGCCGGCCCGCGCGCCGGCGGCGTGCAGATCGACTGGGGCGACGGCCGCTCGCGCTGGCCCGCCACCATGCTCAGCGGCCTCGGCGCGCCCTGGAACACGCTCAAGCTCGAAGGCACGCTCGACCTCTCGACGCGCGCCTTCTCGCTGCGCACCGACGGCCCGGTGCTGCGCATCGCGGGCCAGGCCACGCTCGACGCGACCGACGTTTCCTCCAGCCTCTCGACCCTGCGGCCGATGGGCAGCTACCGCCTCGCGCTCGAGGGCGGCAACCGCCCCTCGCTGCTGCTGAGCACGCGCCAGGGCAGCCTCGAGCTCAACGGCAGCGGCAGCTGGAACGGCACCGCATTCCGCTTCAACGGCGAGGCCAGTGCCGCGCCGGGCAGCGAAGACGCTCTCTCCAACTTGTTGAACATCATCGGGCGGC